>NZ_JANSIT010000012.1:0-74505 GCF_047462215.1 Synechococcus sp. O70.1
GCCCTGACAGAGCCCCAGCCCTTCACCCGCCCGGATGGCAGCCGTGTCCAAGTGCCGATGATGGCTCAATCCGGCCGCTACGGCCACCGGGAGACCAAGCAGCTCCAGGTGGTGCGCCTGCCCTATGGGGAAGGGGAGCTGGCCCTGCTGATCCTGCTGCCGAAACCGGGAGTAAGCTTAGAAGCCCTGCGGCAGGAGCTCAGCCCAGAAACGTGGCAAGAATGGACGGGATCCCTGCCCACCCGCCCCGGCTCGGTGCGGATCCCCAAGCTTAAGCTGGCCTACGAGACCGATCTGGGGCCGGCTTTGCAGCAGTTGGGCCTGGGGATCGCCTTTTCCCGTCGGGCCGATTTCAGCCAGATGACCCCAGAGCCGACACGGGTCAGCAGAGTCTTGCACAAGGCGGCCCTCGAAGTCAACGAAGAGGGATCCGAGGCGGCAGCCGCCACTGGCGTGCTTGTCTCGCGCACCGCTCTCGACCGGCAAGAGCCCTTCCAATTCGTAGCGGATCGCCCCTTCTGGTTGGCCATTGTGGCCTCGGGATCCGGCGGCAACCCGGCGGCTCAAACGCTGCTGTTTATGGGATCCGTAGTAGACCCGAAGTAGAGGCTACAACAGGGCTGGGAGGCTTTCCACAAGCAACTGAGCGCGGCTGGGGCGCCCCCACAGCACCTGCTCGTGCTTGTAGACCACCATTCCGGGGGGGGATCCCTTGGGCTTAAAGACGCATTTGGGGCGGGTATAGACCACGGGCACCTGCTCGCTGAAGCGGCCGCGGCTAAAATAGGCCGCCAAGTCGGCAGCCGCTTGGAGATCTTCGCTTTCGGCCACCGCCCCTGGAGGCAGGCGTAACAGCACATGGCTGCCCGGGATCTCCTGGGCATGGAACCACCAGTCCTGGTCTTGGGCGACGCGAAAGGTCAGCCGCTCATTTTGCCAGTTGTTGCGCCCCACCCAGATAGAAAAGCCACTGGGGCTAGTGAAGCGATAGGGGTTGAAGCTGGCTGAGGAGGCCCGCCTAGATCCCTCTAGCCGGCTGGGGCTTTCTAGGTAGCCTTGCTGAATCAGCTCCGCCTCAATTTCCTGGAGGACGGCCAAGTCCTGGGGCTCGCGGTAGGCTTCTAGCTGCTGCAGGGACGCTTCCACCTGCTCTAGGTAGCGGATCTCTTGCGCTACAGCTTCTAGCAAAGGTCGGACGGCCTCCTGGGCTCGCTTTTGTTTGCGGTGCTTGCGGTAGTAGGCCTGGGCGTTGAGAACAGCGTTTTTCTCCGGATCCAGGGGGATCTTGACCCTCTGGCCGCTGGCAAAATCCGGCAGCTCAATCGAGCTCAGCCCTGGCCGCCAGAGGTGGAGATGGGCCATGAGGAGATCGGCAGCCTGCTTGGAGGCTTCGGCCTGGGCCGAGTCGGCCAACATCTTCTCAAAGTGCTCGCGCCGCTGGCGGAGTTTTTTCAGCAGGGCAGCTAGCTTTTGCCCCAGACGCTGCCGCTCCCGCTCAAAGCGTTCGCGGTTGAGCTGGGCTTGGTAGTAGGTTTCTAGGAGCTGGTGCAAGTTGGGCTGAACGGGATCCCCGCTGGAGCCCCCCCAGCCGAGAACAGTGTACCCCTGGGGGGTGAGTGCCGGCTCAAACCGGCCTGTTTCCAGCCGAGCCAGCCAGTCCTGCCACCAAAAAAACAGGGCTTGCCACTCCTGGGGCGAGAGTTGGCTGCTGGGGGTTTGGGGTGGGATCCCGGCCTGCAGGCACATCGCCTCTGCCAAATGCCGGCTGAGGCCACGGTAGCCGCGCAGCAGCCGTTGACTGATGGGGCCAGGGATCAAGGCAAGGCGCTCCTGCCACTGGGAGAAGGGCTCGGCTGGCTGCGGGATGGGATCGCTGAGGGCAGGGGGAGCTTCGTAAGGTAGACCCGGCTGCACGGGGCGGACCCGCGACTGCCGCTCGCTGACCCCGTGGCCACAGGCCAAGATCACGCCCCCCTCGTCCACCAGGATGGCATTGCTGTACTTGCCCATGACTTCCAAATAAAGGTGGCGTTGGGGGGGATCCCCAGGACGAGGGCCAAAGCGAAAGTCAATCACCCGCTCCCACTCGTCCAGCAGCGCCAGCTCTGTCAAGGCCAAGCCCCGCAGGTGCCGTTGCAGGTGTTGGCTAAATGGGAAGTCCTCTGCCTCCTTAGGGGGAGCCTGACAGAGGTGAACTCGGGCCGCCTGGGGATGCCAAGACAGGAGCAAGCAAGGCCGGGCCGTGAGGGTGCGTAGGCCAATCACCACTGTCCAGAGATCCGTCTGCTGGATCCACTCCACGCGGGCAGGCAGCAAGGGATCCCCGCCGGCCTCAGCCCGTTTGAGATCCGCCAGCACCGCCCGGAGGGTGGTCAGGTCAACCGGTTGCATCCCTGCTGCTCCTTAGGGCGATCTAAAGTCTAGGCGCCCTGCCACCGCCAGCAGCTCAAAGCCGCAGGGAGAGAGGCGTCACCTACTCCTCATCCTCGCCCGCCTCGTCTAGATCCAAGAGCAGCGCACTAAGCTGATTGAAAAGAGCAGGAGAGTCTTCTGGATCCAGCAGGTAGGGATCCCCCTCGTCGGGCAGGGCGACGTAAATGAGCGGCGGCTCAAGGGGCGTAAAGACGCCGTACTGTTTGTCCTGGTGGAAGAAAGTAGCCAACAGTTGGAACTCCTGGGCTTCCTCCTCGCTTTCGCCCAGCTCAAACACATCTTCCTCTTCCACGGGGGGCAGCTCTCCCTGCACCGTCAGGATGTCAAAGCCGTTTTGCTGCAGGGTCAGGTTCAACTCCCCCAAAACCGCTTGGAGGGTGGGGAGAGCCGCCTGGAGCTCCTCGGGATCCGGCTCATCCAGGATCCCTTCCATCTCTGCATCTCCATTCTGCCCGGGCTCCTCCTCCCACACCAGCACTTTGATGACGGCATCCAGGGGGGTGGCCAAGGCATAGACCTGATCCTCAATGACCACCCGTCTTAGCACCTCGCACTTGAGAGGCTGGTTTTGCTCGTCGCGGAGCTCCAGGGTTTCGCAAGACTTAGCCATGGAAAACAGCCCAGATTGACATCCTCCCCACCCTCCTGGCTTGCCAAAGCCCACTGCCCACCCAGGCAAACCCGTAGCAGTAGGGCGAGGCTTCTTCTTGATTCTACTTGGACAACAGCTAGTTTAAGCTTGTTCCGTGGCGCCTTTTGGGTTCCATGCAGCCTGGCTCAGTTGTTCGCTTCCGCCACCGCGAGTGGGTGGTGCTCCCGGGGGATACCGAGGAAGTCCTGGTGCTCCGGCCCCTGACTGGCACCCCTGAGGAGGGGGTTCACGTCCACCGGCGGCTTATGCATCTGGTGGGAGGTACCCTGCCCTTTGAGCGGGTTACCCCTGCCTCATTTCCCCTGCCAAGCGCCAAGAATGTTTCCGACGCTACAAGCACTTACCTTCTCTGGCAGGCTGCCCGGCTAATCCTACGGGAGGGAGCCACCCCCTTCCGCTCCCTGGGCCGCATCTCCATCCGCCCACGGGTGTACCAGTTTGTGCCGCTGCTCATGGCCCTGCGCCTAGATCCGGTGCGGCTGTTGATTGCCGACGACGTGGGGGTGGGCAAAACCATTGAGGCCCTGCTGATAGCCAGAGAGCTTTGGGATCGCGGCGAGATCCGACGCCTTTGCGTCCTGTGTCCCCCTTACCTCTGCGAGCAGTGGGCCAGTGAGCTGGCGGAAAAGTTTAACCTTGAGCCCGTGATCCTCCGCTCGGGAACGGTGGGACAACTGGAGCGGAAAACCCCCCCTGGGCGCAGCCTCTACGAACACTTCCCTGTCCAGGTGGCCAGCATTGACTTCCTCAAGACCGAGCGCAACCGCCACCAATTTCTGCAATTTTGTCCTGAGCTGGTCATTGCCGACGAAGTCCACGGGGCAGCGGCAGCTCCCGGCAGAAGCCAGCAGGAACGCCATAGCCTGCTCAAAGCAGTGGCCCAAAAGCCCAGCCGCCACTTGATCCTGCTGACGGCCACCCCCCACAGCGGCATTCCAGAGGCCTTTCGCTCGCTGCTGGGGCTGTTGCGGCCTGAGTTTGAGGGGTGGGATCTCCAGGCTCTCTCAGAAGAGCAACGTCTCCAGCTAGCCCGTCACTTTGTCCAGCGCACCCGGCGGGACATTAGGGAGACCTGGCAAGAGCTGACCTGTTTTCCAACCCGCGAAGCTGGGGACGCAACCTACACCCTTTCTGAGCGGCAGCGGGAGCTGTTTGGGCGCACCTATGCCTTTTGCTCAGAGCTGGTGCGGACAGGAGAACACCTGGAGCAGCGGCGGCGGCGAGTGCGCTACTGGGGGGCTCTGGCTCTCTTGCGCTGTGTGATGTCCAGCCCAGCAGCAGCCGTGGCCGCCTTGCGCCATCGCAGCGGCCTAACCCCGGAGGCAGAAGACCTTGAGGCGGAGTTGAGCCGCTGGGTGTTCGAGTCGGCAGAAGAGCGGGTTGACGATGAATGGTCAGCGCTAGCTCTAGAAGCTGGAGATAGCGACCGCCGCCGGCTACAAGCTCTGGCTCGGCTAGCTGAACACCTGCAGGGCCCCGAGCACGACACCAAGTTGGCGCGGGCCATTGAGTTGGTGAAGAGGTTGCTCGAAGAAGGCTTTCACCCCATCCTCTGGTGCCGCTACGTAGCCACAGCGGAGTACCTGGCCAGCCACCTGCGGCAACACCTGGGATCCGCCGCCCAAGTAGCCTGCGTAACCGGCAGGATGGGGGACGAGGAGCGCAAGGCCAAGATTGCCGAACTGGCCGTTGAGCAGCCCCGGGTACTGGTGGCCACCGACTGCCTTTCGGAAGGGATCAACCTGCAGGAAAAGTTTACCGCCGTTATCCACTACGACCTGCCCTGGAACCCCAATCGGCTGGAGCAGCGGGAGGGGCGGGTGGATCGCTACGGCCAAAAAGCCGACCGGGTCAAGGTGATCCGCTTTTTTGGGCAGGACAACCCCATCGACGGCGTAGTGCTGAAGGTGTTGCTGGACAAGGCGCGGGAAATCCACCGCACCCTCGGCACCCCGGTGCCTGTCCCAGAAGCCAGCGAAAGCGTTACCCAGGCTGTGCTGGAAGCCCTCTTCCTGCGCCAAGGAGAGTGGTCAGCCGAGCGCCAGTTGGTGCTGGATCTGGACGGAGAAGTGCTCAAGTTTCACCAGCAGTGGGAGGAGCAGGCCCAGCGGGAAAAGCTCAACCGCACTCGCTTTGCCCAGCGGGCCCTCAAGCCTGAAGAAGTGCAGCGGGAGCTGGAGGCTGCAGATGCTGTCCTAGGGGATCCCGAGGCCGTCCGCGAGTTTTTCTTGACTGCCGCCCAGCGCCTCAACCTGACGGTAACCCCCCAGAAGCAGCCTGGAGTTTACCAGGTGAGTGTGGGCGCCGAGGCCACCGCCACCCTGCCGGAAGCCCTTCGCCTGGCTCTACCCGCTTCCAAGAGCGGGCGCTGGCTCATTAGCTTTGACTCGCCTACACCGCCAGGGGCCGAGTATGTTGGCCGCAACCACCGCTTTGTGGCTGCCCTGGCCCACTTTTTGCTGGAGGAGGCCCTCAGCGCTGGGGAGAATCCCCTCGTCTGCCGCTGCGGCGCTCTCCGCACCCGGGCTGTAGCTGAGCTCACCACCCTCTTGCTGCTGCGGGTGCGCTACCTGCTGGAGCTATCCCAGAACCAGCCCCTTTTGGGGGAGGAGGTGTTGGTGCTGGGCGGGGTTGGCCTGGAAAGGGGGGAGGCCCAGTGGCTGGAGACAGCCACCGCTTGGCAACTGCTGGCCAAAGCCAAGCCGGATGCCAACCTGCCCTTGGCAGAAAAACAGGAGCTGGTCGAGCATCTCCTGGCCTGTCTTGGCCCCTGGCCGGAAACAGGGGAAAACTGGGGGACAGGGCACCCCCTGCAGCAGGCGGTGCGGGAGCGGATTGGCCAGCGGGCTAGTGAGCTGGAGGCTGCCCACAGGCGCATCCGTCAGGCGGTGTCGCTGCAGGTGCGGGGCCTGCAGGTAAAGCCGCAGTTTCCCCCAGATCTTTTGGGACTTCTGGTTCTCCAACCTTTGGTGGGCGGGCAGAAATGAGTGAGTGGGCTGGGGTACGCATCGAAGGGGGCCTGTTGGGGCCTGACATCCTGGAGAAACTTCTAGCCGGGGATCTGCCAGGACAAAAGCCAGAGGACTTTGGCCTAGCCAGCAAGCGCAGCCTCACCGAAGAGATGGCCATGGCGCTGGCCACTGCCCGCACCTACTGGGAGGCTTTCCAGGGGCGGTTGGCCCGTCTGCCCCAAGCGGATCTGGGCACTTCGGTCACGCGCGACGCCTGGGTTATCCCGTTCTTGAGCCTGCTGGGCTACGAGCTGCACTACAACTCACGGGCCCAGGAGGTTGACGGTGCTACCTTTGCCATCTCCCACCGGGCAGGGGAGGCAGAAGAGGCGCCGCCAGTGCACATTGTGGGCGTGCGGCAGGAGCTGGGGCGGCTGGCTCCAACGGGCCGACCTCGTCTAGCGCCCCATTCTCTATTGCAGGAGTATCTCAACCGCAGCGAGCACCTCTGGGGCATTGTCACCAACGGCGTGACCCTGCGCCTTTTGCGCGACTCCACCTATGTGCGTCGGCAGGCCTATGTGGAGTTTGACCTAAGGCAAATCCTAGAGGAGCAGCGGTTTAACGACTTTGCCCTTCTCTTTCGGCTGCTGCACCGCAGCCGGCTGCCCCAAGTTGCAGGGCAAGCGGCGGATTGTCTGTTGGAAAAGTACTACCAGCAGGCTCTGGAGCAGGGTGGCCGGGTACGGGAGCGACTGCGGGATGGGGTGGAAGCCTGCCTCAAGGGCTTGGCCAATGGGTTTCTCTCCCACCCCAAGAACTCCCAGTTGCGGGATTGGCTGGCTTCTGGCGGGTCGGCAGCTTTGGAGTTCTACCGCCAGTTGCTGCGGCTAGTCTATCGCTTCTTGTTCCTGCTGGTCTCGGAGGAGCGGGGGCTTATCAGCGCCAGTCCTCTCTACCGGGATCACTACGGCGTGGGTCGGCTGCGGCAGCTTTTGGAGCGGCGGAGCGCCTTTACGGAACATGAGGATCTCTGGTGCAGCCTGCGAGTGCTCTGGCGGGTGCTCTCCCAAGAGGAGCTGGCCCAGCTTTTGGGAGCTGCCCCTCTCAATGGGGACCTCTTTGCTCCCCTGGAGCTGGATAGCTGCAGCCTCAGCAACCGGGATCTGCTGCAGGCCTTCTGGCACTTGGCCTACTACCAAGAAAGCCCCACCTCTCCCCCTCGCCGGGTGAACTACGCTGCCCTGGACGTGGAGGAGCTGGGATCCGTCTACGAAAGTCTGCTGGACTACCAGCCCCAGGTTGTCACCTCCCAGGGGGTGCCTCGCTTTGAACTCGGCTACGGCTCTGAGCGCAAGAGCACGGGCTCTTACTACACCCCACCGGAGCTAGTGGCTGAACTGGTCCGCTCGGCGTTGGAGCCCGTCCTGGAAGCACGGCTAGAGGAAGCAAGAAAGATAGCTAGCAGGGAGTGGAGCTCGATCCCTCCAGCCCTTCGCCAGAGGCTTGCCCGCCAAGTCGCTGCAAGACTGGCAAAGCCCCCTGGAGGTCAACGGCAGGCAACTCCCTCGGAAGAAGAACTGGCCCTAGCCTGGCAGTCTACCCCCTTGAGTGACCGCCACATTCTTGCGGCTGAGCAGGCCCTGCTTTCCCTGCGCATCCTGGATCCTGCCTGTGGGTCGGGGCACTTCCTGCTGGCGGCGGCCCGGCGTTTGGGCAAGGAGCTGGCCAAGATTCGCAGCGGCGAAGAGGAACCTGCCCCAGAGCGGGTGCGGGAAGCCATCCGGGATGTTGTAGCCCATTGCCTCTATGGTGTGGACAAAAACCCCCTGGCGGTGGAGCTCTGTCGGGTGGCCCTGTGGCTAGAAGCCCACTGTGCCGGCAAGCCCCTTACCTTTTTGGATCACCGCATCAAGTGTGGCGACTCGCTGGTGGGGGTGCTGGATCCCAAGGTGTTGCAAGCAGGCATTCCCGATGAAGCCTTCACCCCGGTCAGCTCTGACTCCAGGGAGGCTGCCCAGTCCCTCAAGAGGCGCAATCGCAGCGAGCGCAAAGCTTTGCAAAGCGGGCAACTTTCCCTTCCCCTTGAACCTGAGGAGGCGCTGACCAAGCTAAGCCAGGAACGACAGGAGCTAGAAGCCATTCCAGATAACTCCCCGGAGGAGGTGAGCCGTAAGCAGCAGCTCTATAGCCGCTACTGCCAAGACCCGGAACACCAAAAGCTGGTGGAAGCCTGCCACCTCTGGACAGCGGCCTTTTTCCAGCCCTTGACCTCTGACTTCTCCAGAGCCATTACCACCCAAGCGGTGATTGACCGGCTGGAGGGTAGGGCCCATCCCCAAGCTCTAGCAACTGCCCAAGCCCTGGCCTCAGAGCAACGCTTCTTCCACTGGCCGCTGGAGTTTCCTGAGGTCTTTGAGCAGGGCGGCTTCGACGTCATTCTGGGCAACCCGCCGTGGGAGCGGATCAAGCTCCAGGAAGAGGAGTTTTTTGCCAGCCGCGATGCCCAGATTGCCAAAGCACCCAATGCTGATGCCCGCAAGCGCTTGATTAAGCAACTGCCTGAGGTCAACCCTGCTCTGTGGGCAGAGTATCAACACGCCCTGCATGCTGCCGAAAGCACTAGCCGCTTTTTGCGCAGCAGTGGAGCCTATCCGCTCACGGGTCGCGGCGACATCAACACCTATTCCGTTTTTGCCGAGAGGGTGCGCCTCCTGCTTAGCCCCCGCGGACGGGCGGGCATCATCGTCCCCACCGGCATCGCCACCGACGCAACCAACCAGTTCTTCTTCGCCGACCTGGTGGAAAAGGGGCAACTGGCCAGTCTGTTTGATTTTGAAAACCGCGACAAACTCTTCCCGGCGGTGGATAGTCGCATGAAATTCTGCCTGCTCACCCTCACCGGCAGAAACGTATCAGCGAGTGCCCCTGCTTTCGCCTTCTTCGCGACCCGCACCGAACACCTGCACGACTCACGCCGAGTGTTCAGCCTGACTGCCGAGGACATCGCCCGCATCAACCCCAACACCCGCACCCTGCCCGTCTTCCGTACCCGGCAAGATGCCGACCTGACCCGCGCCATCTATCAGCGCGTGCCGGTACTGGTGAACGAACGCACGGGTGAAAACCCTTGGGACGTGCGCTTCATGGCGATGTTCCACATGTCCAACGACTCCCATCTTTTCCGTACCCGTGCAGAGCTGGAAAAGCAAGGTTACCGGCTGGTGGGGAATGTGTTTGTGCCCTCACCCCCTAGCCCCCTCTCCCACGCTGCGGGAGAGGGGGGAAGGATCGCAGCCCCCGACCTCTCTTCTCGCGCTGCAGGAGAAGGAGGGTACGAATTACCCAAGGCCAGCCAGGAACTGATTGCCAGGGCGCGGCAGTTGCGTCGCGAGGCGACGACCGCCGAAAGCCTGCTCTGGGAATTGTTGCGTGACCGTCGGCTGCTAGGCCGAAAATTCCGGCGTCAACATCCGATTGGACAATTCATCGCCGACTTCTTCTGTGACGATGCCCGCCTGATCATTGAGATAGATGGCGCCGTGCACCGCGAACCCACTCAGCAGGAACGCGACCGTTTGCGGGAGGAAATCCTGCGCGAACATGGCTTTGCCATTCTGCGCTTTACCAATGACCAGATACTCGACCGCACAGAACAAGTCCTCCAAGAAATTGCTGCCTATGTCACTGCCCATTCCTACGAGCATCCTTCTCCCCTCTCCCTAAGCCTTGGGAGAGGGGCCGGGGGTGAGGGCCGCTACCTCCCCCTCTACGAAGCCAAGATGATCTGGCACTATGACCACCGCTACGGCACCTATGAGGGCGTGCGCGACCGCTCCAGCACCCAACTGCCCACGCCTGATGAGCGCCAGCACGCCGACCCGCACTTCGTCGTTCTGCCCTGGTACTGGGTGCGGGCGGAAGAAGTGCAAGCCCGCCTGGGCGAGTGGCAACGCGGCTGGCTGCTGGGCTTCCGCAATGTAACCAACGCCACCAACGAACGCAGCGCTGTTTTTGGATTGCTGCCAAAGGCGGGGGTAGGTAATAGCCTGCCCGTGTTGCTTCCATCGAACATATCTGCACCTTTCGTCGCAGGTTTGGTTGCGAATTTCTCAACATTTCCATTTGACTGGGTCGTTCGTCAAAAACTGGCAGGCGTTAACATGAACTTCTTTTACGTCGAACAGTTCCCCGTCCTGCCGCCGGATGCCTACACCCCCGAGGATTTGCGCTTCATCGTCCCGCGCGTGCTGGAGCTGGTCTACACCTCCTGGGACATGAAACCCTTCGCCGACGACGTATGGCGAGAGGCAGACGAAGGATTGCGGGCTGTGATTAGACCTCACCCCCCGACCCCCTCGCCCGCAGCACTGGGTGAGGGCTTCCCCTTCCCGCCGTTCACCTGGAACGAGGAACGCCGCGCCATCCTCCGCGCTGAACTGGATGCGTACTACGCCCGGCTCTACGGCCTGACGCGCAAGCAACTGCGCTACATCCTCGACCCGGCAGACCTCACCGAACGCGAACTTGCCGACATCCTCGACCCGCGGGAAGAGGTGGCAGACCCGCTCGACCCGGCTGGCTACGCTACCCGCGCTGCTGCTAGCACCTTCCCCGGCGAAACCTTTCGCGTGCTGAAGGAGAAGGAGATACGTCAATACGGCGAATACCGCACCCGGCGGCTGGTGCTAGAGGCATGGGAGAAGCTGGCGCAACACTAATTTCATTTCATTATGCGTAAACAGGGGAGCTTCCCATGCGGACTAACGTTGTCTTGGATGACGAGCTGATCGAGTTGATCGAGCGGGCTCGCCAGCTAACCGGCCTCAAGACCAAGCGCGAGATAATTCACGAAGCGCTGCGCACCCTCATTCGGCTCCGCGAGCAAGCCGAGATCCGCAACTTACGCGGCAAGTTGAAATGGGAGGGAGATCTGCACGAGCAACGCCTCTCCTCTCCCTAAGATCTCCCAGCCCAAGCCTCAGGGCGATCCTCTTGCAGTCGCTAGAACACCTGCTAGGCTTAACCTAGCCAAAATGGCTTTGGAGAGCCCCGATGGCCACCATTTTTGACCTGCACGAGAGGGTTCTAAAGGACTACGCCAATTTCGTCCGCTCCTTTTTTCTCATTGCCGACCCACGGGCACAGGCGTTTGTAGACCAAGCTCTGGAAGAAGGGATCCACCTCTGGCCAGAGCCGCTTGTGCAGCTTAGCCCTGCCTACGTAGCCGGCCCAACCGTTGATGAGTTGGCTGAAACGGGGCGGATTACTGAAGAAACAGCCCGCATCTTCCGCTCTGAGGACGGCAGACCCTTTCGTCTCTACCGCCACCAAGAGGAGGCCATCGCCAAAGCCTTGGCCGAGGAAAGCTTTGTGGTAACCAGCGGCACCGGTTCCGGCAAAAGCCTCTGCTATTTCCTACCCATCATCGACAACTGGATTCGCCAGGGGGGATCCGTGGGCCAGGTGACGGCCCTAGTGGTCTATCCCATGAACGCGCTGGTGAACTCCCAATACCAGTCTTTACAAACTCTGCGCGAGCGCTACGAGCGCGCCTACCATCGCCCCTTTCCGCTGCGCTTTGCCAAGTACACCGGGGAAACTGCAGAAAGCGACCGGGAAGATCTGCGCCGGGATCCGCCCCAGCTCCTGCTGACCAACTACGTGATGGCCGAGCTACTGTTGGTGCGCCCCGAAGATCAGCGCTTCCTCAGCCCCAACGGCCTGCGCTTTCTGGTCTTTGACGAGCTGCACACCTACCGGGGTCGGCAGGGGGCCGACGTGGCCATGCTGGTTCGCCGCCTCAAGGGACGCTGCGCCGCCAAGAACCTGGTGCACATTGGCACCAGCGCCACCATGATCTCCCGCCCCGAGGCCAGTGCCCTGGAGCGCCGCCAGACCGTGGCCGACTTCGCCAGCCGCTTCTTTGGCCATCCCTTCACACCGGAGCAGATTATCGAGGAGACCCTGGCCCCTTTGAGCGAAGGTGGCCCGCCTTCACCTGAAGAGCTCAAACCCGCCCTCGATCCCCCCTGGCCCACCGACCTAGCCAGCTTGCGCCGCCACCCCTTGATGCGCTGGTTGGAGTACGAGCTGGGCCTAGAGTTAAGTCCCGACGGCAGCCTCAAGCGCCGCGTGCCCAGGGAGCTCTCCGAGGTGGCCGCCCAACTGGCCCAACTGACCGGCACCGCTAGCGAAAACTGTGCGGCAACGCTGCGCCAGTTCCTCGCCCACGCCAGCAGCCTCAAAGACGACCACAGCCGAGGAGTGGCCTTCAAGCTGCACCAGTTTATCTCCCAGGGCCGCACCCTCTACGCCACCCTGGAGAGTCGGGAAAAGCGGCAATTTTCCCTAGAAGGGCAGATGCAGGCGGGGGAGGGCAAGCTCTTTTTCCCCGTCAAGTTCTGCCGCCAGTGTGGGCAGGACTACTACCACGTCCTCAGGTCCAAGGATCAGTTTCTCCCCTATCCCGTGGGAGAAGAGGTGGAGCAGGACGAAGACCAGCAAGCCGGTTACCTGAGCTTGGATCCTCTTGACAACGAGTGGTCGCTGGAGCAGATCCCCGAAGACTGGTACACCCCTGAGGGCAGACTCAGGTCCAACTGGGGAAAGCGCGTCCCCCAAGCGGTCTGGGTGCGCCCAGATGGCTCCTTTTCCGAGTACCCCCAGGCGGAGGCGCAGAAGATGTGGTGGCAGCCCCACCCCTTTTCCCTGTGCCTAGCCTGCGGCGAGTACTACAGTGGCCGCGAGCGGGAGTTTGTCAAGCTGGCTTCCCTCTCTAGCGAGGGCCGCTCCAGCGCCACCACCATCCTTGCCACCTCCCTGCTGCGCCATGCCGAGCAAACCCAGGCCGCTTGCAGCAAGCTGCTGACTTTTACCGACAACCGCCAGGACGCCTCCCTGCAGGCCGGCCACTTCAACGATTTTGTGCATGTGGCCCTTCTGCGGGCCTCGCTCTATGCTGCCCTCCTCAAGAAAAAAGAGCTGGGCTTTGACGAGGTGGCCCAGGAAGTGGTGCGGGCTTCTGGCCTGGAGCTTGCTGACATCGCCCAAAACCCGGCTTTGGATCCCGACTCGCCCAGTGCCGAGGAAGTGTGGCAGACCTTTAGCGAGCTAACCGAATACCGGCTCTATGAAGATCTGCGGCGCGGCTGGCGGGTTACCCACCCCAACTTGGAACAGGTGGGCCTGCTGAAAATCGAGTACCGCGGCCTTAGGGAGCTCTGCCAAAATTCAGCCCTGGCTTCCCTCCACCCCTGGTTTGCCCAAACTAGCCTTGAGGAGCAAGAGCAACTGCTGCGGGCTCTGTTGGATCAGTTTCGGCGCAAGTTGGCCATCGACGTGCCCGTGCTCAAGGCAGAGCCCCAGAGAAGGTTGCGCCGGCGCGCCCAGCAATATCTCAATGAGTTTTGGGGCCTGGAAGAGCATGAGGAGTTGCGGACGGCTAGCTGCTTTGTGCGCCAAAGCCCTTCCCGGGAAAACGGACAAATGCTTAGCCTGGGCCGCCGCAGCGCCATTGGTCGCTTCCTCCGCAGGCGCCTTGATCTAACCCAGGAAGCCTACGACAGGTTCTTGGAGTCCCTGCTGTCTCTCCTGGTCAGCCAGGGCCTGCTGCGGTGCCACGTGGAAAATGACCAGGTAGCCTACCAGTTAGACGCCGGCTGTCTGCGTTGGTGTCTGGGGGATGGCTTGCCGCCGCCACCGGATCCTCTGTATTCCCGCCGCGCCCAGCAGGAGGGCTACACCTCTGTCCGCCGTCCCATCAACCTCTTCTTTCAGGAGCTCTACCGAGCCGGGGCAGCAGGGCTGGGATCCCTGGAAGCCAGAGAGCACACCGCCCAGGTGGTCCAGCCGGGGGAGCGGGAGCGGCGAGAGAGACGCTTCCGCAATGAGCCCGGGGAGCGCCGCCTTCCCTACCTCATTTGCTCTCCCACTCTAGAGCTGGGGGTCGACATTGCCGATCTGGATCTGGTGCACCTGCGCAACGTTCCCCCAACGCCAGCCAACTACGCCCAGCGCAGCGGTCGGGCCGGTCGCCAGGGGCAGCCGGGGCTCATCCTCAGCTACTGCGGCGCCTTCAACAGCCACGACCAGTACTACTTTCGCCGCCGGGCCGAAATGGTGGCTGGACGAGTGCGACCTCCCCGCCTGGACCTGGCCAATGAGTCGCTGCTGCGGGCCCACATCCACGCCGTCTGGCTAGCCCAGGTGCGCCTGCCCTTGGGCAACTCCATCGAAACGGTCATCAACTTGGATCGGCCAGAGCTGCCCCTGCGGGAAGAGGTAGTTGCCTCCATTCAGCTAGGGGAGGCGGCGCGCCAAGAGGTGGCGGAGCGGGTGGAAGCGCTCTTGGCTGCTGACCGGGAAGTGCTAGAGCGCAGCGGCTGGTTTAGCCGGCGCTGGATCCAGCAGGTTATTGAAGAGGCCCCCCGCGCCTTTGACCGCGCTTTTGACCGCTGGCGGGAGCTCTATCGGGCCGCCACGCAACAGCTAGAAGCCGCCAACCAGCAACTGCAGACGGCTCGCCGCCGGGAAGACCAGCAGGAAGCCAGGCGCCGCCAGCAGGAGGCTCTGCGCCAGCGGAACCTGCTGTTGCAAATCGATACCCAGCGGGAGGAAAGCGACTTCTACCCCTACCGCTACTTAGCCAGCGAGGGGTTCCTGCCCGGCTACAACTTCCCCGCCTTGCCCGTGCGCGCCTGGGTGCCCCGCGGCAGCGAAGGGGAGTTCATCGCCCGGCCCCGGTTTTTGGCCATTCGCGAGTTTGCCCCCCACAACTTCCTCTACCACGAGGGCTGCCAGTGGGAATCGGTGGCCTTTCAGGCTCCGCCCGGCGGCCTGGAGGAGCGCAAAAGCAGCCACAAGCTCTGCTTTAGCTGTGGGGCCTTTGGGGATCCCTCCTTGGATTGCTGCCCCGTCTGCGGTACCCGCTTCGATGGGCAAAATAGCCTTTTAACGCAGCTTCTGGAAATGCCTAATGTGCGCATGCGGCGCCGGGATCGCATTACTGCCGACGAAGAAGAGCGGCGGCGACAGGGATACGAGCTGCAGACTTTCTTTCAGTTTGCTCCCGAAAGTTCAGGCTACCGCGTCCAGGAAGCCGACGTGCTAAGGGGCGAAACTCCCTTGCTGCAGTTGCGCTATGCCCCAGCCGCCACGCTACTGCGCATCAACTCCGGCTGGCGGGGCAGTGGGGGGCGAGGTTTCCTGGTCAACTTTGACAACGGCGAAGTCCCTTCTCGAGCTCAGCTGGAGGGCCATAGAGCCAGCTCGTCTAGCCAGATGTCCTTGCAGCCCATCCGCCTGGCAGTGCGCGCTACCCAAAACCTCTTGCTGGTGCGGCTGGTTCAGCCCAGCGGGGGGAACCTGCAGGCGCTAGAAACGACCCTGCGCTATGCCCTCAAGCGGGGAATCGAGGAGACCTTTGAGCTGGAGGAGACGGAGCTGGCGGCCGAGTCCATTGGCCAGGGATCCCATCGCGCCATCCTCCTCTACGAGACCGCCGAAGGGGGAGCTGGCGTCCTACGGCGGCTGGTGGAAGAGCCCCACGCCCTTGCCGAGGTGGCCCAAGCGGCCCTGGAGATCTGCCACTTCCAGCTTTCGGAAGAGGGGATCCAAGATCGGCAACCGGAGTGCCGGGCAGCCTGCTACGAGTGCCTGCTTAGCTACGCCAACCAAAGGGAGGCGTTGGAACTCGACCGGTACAGGATTCGGGATCTCTTGGGGGCGCTAGCCAACAGCCGCACCGAGCTGCGCTCCCTGGGCCGCTCCCGCCAGGAGCACCTGGAGTGGCTGCGCCAGCTCATCGATCCCCGCTCGGAACTGGAGCGCCGCTTTCTGGAGACCCTCGCAGCAGGAGGTTATCGCCTTCCCGACGACGCTCAGAAAGCCATTGCCGATCCCCGCTGTGTTGTCGACTTCTTCTATGATCCCAACGTCTGCATCTTCTGTGATGGCGCTGTGCACGACCAGCTTCCCCAAGTGGAGCAGGATCACCAGATTCGAGCTCAGCTCCTGGGGCGGGGCTACCGGGTAATTGTCCTGCGCTACGACCAGGATCTGGGGGAGCAACTGGCTCGCTACCCCGAGGTGTTTGGCCAAGGCAACTAGTCTTGCTGGTGGGAAAACAGGTAGGCTCCCACCAGGGCCAGGATGGCCGCTAGGCCCGCTAGCACCACAACCGTGTACCAGGGGAACTGGGAGAGGGGCTGGTAGGCCGCCGCTCGCATGCCGATGCTGGCGTAGGAAAGGGGCAGGCAGTAGACCAAAACCTGCAGGTAGGCGGGCAACTGACTGGGATCGAAAAAGGTGGCCCCTAGGAAGGACATGGGTGTAATTAAAAAGTTGGTGAGCACGCCCACGCTCTCCAGGCTGGGCACCTTCAAGCCAGCGATGACCCCAATGCCGGCAAAGACGGCGCAATCCAAAAGCAGCACCAACAGCGCCAGGGGGTGAAGCAGGCCCCAGGCCCCTGTACCTAGCACCCCCACCGCCAAGACGCCCAAAGCCGTCAGCAGACCCCGGGCAATGCCGGCCAACACCTTGCCCAGGTGCAGCGCCAGCGGATGCACAGGCAAAAGCAGCAACTCTTCAAAGCTTTTGGTAAATAGCCGCGCTCCACAAATGGAGAAGGTGGTGCCGGCAAAGCTAATGGTCATGGCAGAAAGCGCCACCATCCCTGGCAGAATGAAGCGCAGGTAGGAGCCGGCCGCCGTGGATCCCGCTATATCGGCCAGGGCTTCTGAGCGCAGGGATCCACCCAGCCCCACCCCAAAGGTAACGATGTAGATGAGGGGGGCTACCAGCCCCGAGGCCACCACCTGCCAGACCCGCCCGCGCAGATCCAGCCAGTCGCGCCAGAAGATGGTTAAACTGTCTTCCCAGATTTGCCGATAGGGTAGGCTCAGGGCACGGCTGACCATAGGTTTTCCTTTCTATTTCTTGGTTTTCTGCCGCTACTGCCAACGGCTCGCTAATAGCCGTAGTAGTTGGAGCGGCGCGACCGCCACCAGGCCACCGGCAGCGCCAAGGCTTTGCCCAGGGTGGACACATAGGCGCGGGTGCGAAACACCTGGTAGTGGTTGCGCTCGATGGCGTTGAGAATCTGCCGGTAGAGCATCAACGAAGCGGCCACCGGCCAGCGGGAGTCCGGCTGCAGGGTGGGGATCCCCCGTTCCGCCTGGGCGTAGAGCTCTCGAGCCCGCCGGATCTCGTAGTCCATGAGCGCCATCCAGCGCTCGTCGATAACATGGTTAAACAGATCCCGCTCCGAGTAGTTGAAGCGGCGCAGATCTTCAAGGGGGATGTAGATCCGACCCCGGCGGGCATCTTCCCCCACATCGCGCAAGATGTTGGTGAGCTGCATGGCGATCCCCAAGGCCACCGCCTCCTCGCGGCCATCCCGCCCTGGCACAAACCCCATGATCTCGGAGCACATTAGGCCCACTACCCCAGCCACGCGGTAGCAGTAGACCTGCAGCTCTTCCCAGGTGGCATAGCGCCGAATGTCCAGATCCATGCTCTGCCCCCGCAACATCTCGCGGAAGGGCTCAATGGAGAGGCGGTAGGTGCGGATGGTGTGGATAAGAGCCAGGTCAGTGGGGACTTGCGGCTCCCCCCCCTGGAACAGGGACTCCAGATGAGCTCCCCACTGCTCCAGCTTGCGGCGGGTGACTTCCACCTCTACTTGGCTGGCCTCTAGCCCATCCAACAGCTCGTCCGTTTGCCGCAGCCAAGCATAGATGGCCCAGATGGCCCGCCGTTTGGGTCGAGGCAGGAGTAGGGACCCCAAATAGAACGTCTTGGCGTGCTTAGCCGTGATCTGGCGGCAGAGGGCAAAGGACTGCTCAAGCGGACTCATTGGGCTCGTCTCCAGAGGCGCAGGGCCACATCTCAACACTATGGGAAGCTAGACCCCTGCCGGTGCCAAACGTGAGCGAGCAGCCGCTGGGGAGGGGATCCCTTTGTGGATAGCCTCAGCCGCCCACTTGCCGGAGAGGATGGCTCCCTCCATGCTGCCTAGGAAGGGCTGCAAGGTGTAGCTGCCGGCCAGGAAGAAGTTGGGAATGGGGGTAACTTGGGTGGGGCGGTACTGCTGCCGGCCTGGAGTAGCCTTGTAAACCGAGCGCGGGGTCTTCACCACCACCCATTTGCGCACCCGCGCCGGGTTGGGGCCGGTGAGATGCTGGGGAAAGAGTTTTTTCAGCTCCTCCAGGGTGGCGGCAAAGATCTCCTCGTCGCTGCGCTCGATCCATTCGGCAGCCGGGGCCAGCACCAGCTCCAGCATGGACCGGTGGGGATCGGCATAGGCGCGGCAGGTGTTGCTCATGTCGGCATACACGCTTAAGAGAGGCGAGCGGGAAAACAGGGAGTGGTCAATGTGAGTAATCTTGCGGTCAAACCAAATCTGCAGGCTGATCACCGGCACCCCTTCCAGCTCGCGCAGCTTTTGGAAAAAGGGGATCCCCCACCACTGAGCTGGCAGCAGCTCCTTGAGCGCATCCACCGAAAGGGCCGAGACGTAGGCATCGGCAGTTACCTGCAGGGGTCCGGAAGGAGTGACGACGCGAAAGCCGGCCACGCTGCCGTCAGGGTTGAGGTCAATCGCCTGCAGCGCCGCGTTCAAGTGCACCTGGCCGCCGCGGGCTACGATGTAGTCCACCATCGGCTGGCAGAGCCGCTCCGGCGGGGCACCGTCCAGGTAGGCAATTTTGGAGCCGTCTTTCTGGCGCAAAAAGCGGTTGAGGGCCGTCAAGGGCACCATGGCCGAGATCTCGTCCGGGTTGATGAACGCCAGCGCCTTGGAGACGGCGACGAAAATATCCGTGTTGACCCGCTCGTCAATGCCCTGCCGCCGCAGCCACTCCAGCAGAGTGTAGCGATCCATCTGCTCCACGTAGCGCTGGCCGCGCACCATGGCCGGCACCAACCCTAGGGCAAACTTTACCTTTTCGCTCCAGGTGAGCATGTCGTTGTTGCGCAGGATGGCCACAATGGCGTTGAAGGGAGCGGGAATGTCCGGCAGGTCAAAGCGGGAGTAGGTGCCCGGCTTGTCTGGCTGGTTGAAGATCAAGCTGTGCTCCTTCCACTGCAGGCGATCCGAGATGCCCAGCTCCCGGAACAGTTGCAAGGTGTTGGGGTAGGCGCCGAAAAAGTTGTGCAGCCCCGTCTCGATCCAGTCGCCGTCGGCATCCTTCCAGGCGGCCACTAGCCCCCCCAGCACATCCCGCCGCTCAAAAAGCAGCGGCTGATGCCCAGCATCGCAGAGGTACTTGGCACAGGCCAGCCCTGCCAGCCCTCCCCCAGCAATGGCAACGCGCATGACGGTGACGCTCAAGCAACACTACCATTCTATTTGCAAACCGTTACAATTGCTGGCGGCTGCGAGAGCCCTGCTTTCCCGCCGGGATCCGATCCCTGGTAGGATACGGAAGAAAATCCAGGGGGAGCGACAAAGATGGCCAAGCAAACACTGGGATCTCTGTTGTCATCTGGCTTTGATCTCAAAGGCAAGCGCGTACTGGTGCGAGTGGATTTCAACGTCCCTCTGGATCCTCAGGGCAACATCACTGACGACACCCGCATCCGCGCCTCCCTGCCCACCATCCAGGCCCTGGCCCAGGCAGGGGCCAAGGTCATCCTCACGAGTCACCTGGGCCGCCCCATCAAAAAAGACAAAGAGACCGGCGCTGTTCACATTACCCGCGAGGGCAACAGCCTGGCCCCTGTAGCCGTCCGCCTTGCCCAGCTTTTGGGCCAGCCGGTGGCCTTTGCCCCCGACTGCATTGGCCCTGAGGCCGAAGCGGTGGTGAACAACCTGGAAAACGGCCAGGTGGCCCTCTTGGAAAACGTTCGCTTTTACCCCGAAGAGGAAGCCAACGACCCAGAATTTGCCCGCAAGCTGGCCTCGCTGGCCGATCTATTCGTCAACGATGCCTTTGGCAGCGCCCACCGCGCCCATGCCTCTACTGCTGGCGTCACCGCCTACCTCCAGCCTGCTGTAGCTGGTTATCTCCTGGAAAAGGAGCTGCAGTTTCTTTCCGGCGCCATCGAGAATCCGCAGCGGCCCTTGGCGGCCATCATCGGCGGCTCCAAGGTCTCTACTAAGATTGGCGTCATCGAGCGGCTCTTGGAAAAAGTGGATAAGCTCCTCCTGGGTGGCGGCATGATTTTCACCTTCTACCAAGCCCAAGGGATTAAAACTGGCAAGTCTTTGGTGGAAACTGACAAGCTGGATCTAGCTCGCTCGCTGATGGAGAAAGCCAAAGCCCGGGGCGTCGAGCTGCTGCTGCCGGTGGATGTGGTGGTAGCCGATAAGTTTGACCCTGAAGCCAACGCCCAAACGGTTTCCATCCACGCCATCCCCGAAGACTGGATGGGCTTGGACATTGGCCCGGAATCGGTCAAAGCCTTCCAGGCTGCCCTACAGGGGTGCAAGACCGTAGTCTGGAACGGGCCGATGGGCGTCTTTGAATTTGACCGCTTTGCCGCAGGTACAGAAGCCATTGCCCGCACCCTGGCCGACCTCACCCAGGCCGGGGCCATCACCATCATTGGCGGCGGCGACTCGGTGGCGGCTGTGGAAAAAGCGGGCCTAGCGGACAAGATGACCCACATTTCCACGGGTGGCGGCGCCAGCCTGGAACTGCTTGAGGGCAAGGAGCTGCCTGGCATTGCTGCCCTCAGCGAAGCGTAGGTTCTGCGCAGCCCCTTAAAGGCAAAAAAGTGGGGGCTGGGCCCAGCCCCCTTTTTTGAAGATCGCTGCAGCAATGAGGACAGAGGATCCGGCTTAGTGCACCACCACCTTGACGTTGGCGTTGTTCAAGCCGGGACGCTTCACCTCAGCCAAGGTCTTGTTGATGGCGTACTTCTGGTTGATGGAGTTGATCAACTCGGTTTGGTTGTACTTCTTGGCCACGCCCCACAGATCGGCAATCAGGTCGTAGGAACCATCAGGGTTCTTGGACCAGCCCAGATCGTAGTCGCCCTCCAACTGGGCCACGATGTCAGCGCGAACACGCTGGCCATTGTAGCCACGCACCTCCGCGTTCAGCTTAACGGTGTAGCCAAGATCGCGCAGGGAGTTGATCAGGATTTGGCCGTCGGTGATTTTGGTGCGCAGAGTGCTAAAATGAGACATGGTGTTTCTCTCCTCCTTTGTGTAGGGGTTGGAACGTTAACAGAAACAACGGGCAACTTCTAGCGAAGGGTTGAGGCCATCTCTACCTATGCGGCAGTGATGTGGGCCTCAACCTTTTACTAGAACTCCAGCCGTTGGTACTCGGCTACAGCAGCTGCTGCTGGCCGAGCCCGCTGCTGCGCCCATTCCCTCAACGCTACCACTTGCTCCGTCATGGTGCGAGATAGCGGTTGAGTTGCTTTCGTTGCTGCCAAAATGTCCAACTGGGTAAACTCACGGTTTTGGGCAAACGCTTCATACATGGCAGCAATCAAAACTTGTTCGATCTCCGCGCCGGAGAAGCCTTCGCAGGCAGCGGCTAGCTGGCGCAGGTCAAAGCGACTGATATCGCGCCGCCGCTTCTGCAGGTGGATCCGAAAGATTTCCATGCGCTCGTTGATGTTGGGCAGATCCACAAAGAAGATCTCGTCAAAACGGCCCTTGCGCAGGAACTCTCCAGGAAGGCGATCCACGCGGTTAGCAGTGGCAATTACGAAAACCGGCGCGCGCTTCTCCTGCATCCAGGTGAGGAAGGAACCGAAAATGCGGCTGGAGGTGCCCCCATCGGAGTCGCTAGAGCCTGCTGCTCCTGCAAAGGCTTTATCCAGCTCGTCGATGAAGAGGATGGCTGGCGCCAGCGATTCGGCGGTGCGCAGGGCGCTGCGGAGGTTGGCCTCTGATTTCCCCACCATGGAGCCATCGTAAACGCGGCCCATGTCTAGGCGCAGCAGGGGCAAGCCCCAGAGACGGGCCGTAGTCTTGGCAATCAGGGACTTGCCGCAGCCGGGCACCCCCAGGATCAGCAAGCCCTTGGGGGCAGGTAGCCCGTAGGCGCGGGCTCGCTCGGTAAAGGCCTCGGAACGCTGCAGCAACCAGCGCTTTAGCTCCTCAAGGCCGCCAACCGCGTCGATGGACTCGTCCTCTTCGATGAACTCAAGGATGCCATTGCGGCGGATGATTTGCTTTTTCTCGGAAAGGATGATGTCCACCTCCGCCTCGCTGAGGCGGCCATGCATCACCACCGCCTTGCGGTAAACTTTTTCCGCCTCGTCCTGGGTCAGCCCCAGGGCTGCCTTGACCAACTTTTCTCGGGTTTCGGAGCTCAGGGATCCCCCGCGCGGAAGCTGCTCCAGCTGCCGGTTGAGGATGCGCTCCAGCGTGGCCATGTCGGGAAGGGGGAAGTCCACCACGCAGATATCCTTTTCCAGCTCAACTGGGATTACCTGCACCGGCGACATGAGGAGAAGCGTTTTGTGGGATCCCTTGAGGCTAGCGACAGCATCCCGCAGCCAGCGCTTGACCTCAGGGTTGTCCAGAAAGTCGTGCAGATCCTTGAAAACAAAGATGGCAGGATCCTTGTGCTCCATCGCCCACTGGATAGCGGGCTGCGGAGACTGGGTGTTGTGCTGGGTTAGGCTGCGGGGGTTGCCGTATTCAACAATGCCGTGAGTAACCGTCCAGGTAAACAAGCGCCGCTGCGGCCTAAGAGTACGGGCAATCGCCGCCAGGGTTGCCTCCGCCCGCTCCTCCTCTGAGGTAACCAGGTAAAGCAGTGGGTATTGAGCTTGGATGAGGATGCTGAGCTCTTGCATGGAAAACACCAACTGCGCGGAGGGAAACTGGAAAAAGGCTGAGGCAAGTGGGCGCTAACTGGGAAGCGGCCTAGCAGGGCACCAGCGCGTCCTGGCGCTCTTCCCCTGAACCTGTGGCAGCCTCCCAATGTCCTGGCTCCAACTCTTCCAGGATGGCTTCAGCGGCAGACTGTTGGCGGAGAGAGACCACCTCCCCGTTGCGAATGACAAACGGGTGACTGCACTCGGGACAGCGGTGAACTCGGTAGGTACTGCCCTGAACTCCCTCGATGATCTCTGGGTGGAGCAAGTAGAAGCTAAGCGCCTTTTCGGCCACCGCTGACATCGGCTCCCTCTCCACGGCAGCCCGGATCTTCAGCCTGCGGTGCAGTTCAGGCGAGAGATATAGCGTTACCTTTTGCTTGGCCTCTGGGCCTTCCCCAACCTCTGGCCGCTGACTCATGGCTAGCTGTTTTCTCGTTACGCGCCGGGCTTGCAAGCCATCATAGCCAGCCTGACGTCTTGACGGCAAAATCTTAACAATCTGTAACGATCTTCTTGGGGGCTTTCCTGACTTGTGGAGATCCCCTGCTGGCAGAGTAGGCTGAGTAGGAGATGCAGAAGTTCATTCCCCATGGAACGCCTCATTGCCACCTTCAGCAAAAGCTTCTTCACGTGGGGCCGTCGTTTCCTGGTGCAAGCCGGCGACGGTTTGGCCAGCCTGAAAGATACGGCCCTAGACAGCGGCAACCTGCTCCTCTGTAGGGCGCGCATTGCTTTGGCGGATGCCAGCTTCACCACTCTAAGGGCAATTCGCTCTCGCTTCGGCTCGACCCGCTAGCTACCCAGACCTTGCAGCCGATAGAGCTTGGCGTAGAGACCGTTGCGGGCCAGGAGCTCGGCATGGGATCCCTCTTCTTTCAGCTCCCCCCGCTGCAGCACCAGGATGCGATCCACATCGCGGATGGCGGAGAGACGGTGGGCGACGATGAGGGCAGTGCGATCCCGCAGCAGAGTTTGCAGAGCAGATTGGAGGAGGGCCTCGGTGCCCACATCCAGGCTAGCGGTAGCCTCATCCAAGACCAGGATCTTGGGATCCCGCCACATGACCCGCAGGAAGCTGATGAGCTGCTTCTGGCCGCTGGAAAGGTTACTGCCCCGCTCCCGCACAGGGGTGGCATAGCCCTGGGGCAGGCTACCGATGAACTCGTGCAGGTGAAGTTGGCGGGCAACCCGCTCTACCTCGGCCAGATCCCCTTGCTCGCCTAGGGTGATGTTTTGCTGGATATCCCCGGAAAACAGGAAGCCCTCCTGCAGGAGGACCCCTAGGTGGCGGTGCAGCTCAGCCTGGGGCAGGTCGCGAATGTCCACCCCGTCGATGCGAATGCAGCCGTGGCTGACGTCGTAGAGGCGGCAAAGGAGGCGGATGATGGAGCTTTTGCCAGCGCCGGTGGGCCCCAGGAGGGCTACCTTTTCGCCGGGGCGGATGGTGAAGCTGAGGTCTTTGAGCACCCACTCGCCAGGGTTGTAGGCAAACCAGACGTGCTCGAACTGCACCTCCCCTCTGGCAGTGGGGGGCAGGTGGCGCGGCTGGGCGGGATCCCGAAGGGCCACCGGCAGGCTGAGGATGTGGTCGATGCGTTCCACAGCGGTGAACCCTGACTGGAGGGCAGTGAACTTTTCTGCCAACTGGCGCAGCGGGTTAAAAAAGCGCTGGGAAAAGAGGATAAAGGCGTAGAGGCTGCCCAAGGTCAGGGGCTCCGTAAGCAGGGGCAGGGATCCTCTCCAGTTGCTCTTACTAGCGGCGATGACCTGCTGCCCGCCTACCCAGAGGAGAGCAGCCACTGCCAACCACGCAACCCACTCCAAAACGGCAGAAAGGGCAGCGTCGTAGAAGATGGTCTGATCCACCTCTTGGATATGGCGCCGATTGAGGGTTTGAAACATCTTGCTGTTGAGCCGCTCCCGGCAAAACAGTTGCACCACGGCAATGCCCAAGAGGTTTTCCTGGATCCAGGCGTTGAGCTTGGAGAGCTCTTCCCGGGCGCGAAAGTCGGCAAGGCGAAAGCGGCGCTGCAGCTCGAGGACCAAAGCGCTAATAGGCAGGACGAGGAGGATGAGCAGCAGGCCCAGATCCCAGCGCTGGCTGAGCATCACCGCTGCAACGACCAGCAGGGTAAACAGGTCGCTGACAATGCCAACCGCACCGGTGGAAAACACGTCCCCCAACGCTTCCACGTCGCTGGTGATGCGGGTAATCAGCTTGCCCACGGGGGTGCGGTCAAAAAACTGAGCCGGCAGGGCCAGAACGTGGGCAAAGAGATCGTTGCGGATGTCGCGGGTTATCAACTGCCCCAGCTTCTGGCTGGTATACCCTTCCAAGGCTTGAAAAACCCAGCGGACAAGCAGCGCGAGGAGCAGCAGGCCCAAGTAGGGCCAGAGGCTGGCAAGGGGCCTACTATCCCCCTGGGCAAAGGCTTGGGCGATGGGGCCATCCAGAGCCCGCTGCAGGATCAAGGGCTGCACCGCATCCGCCAAGGCCAGGGGGGGCAGAAAGGCTAAGGCGGCCAACAACAGCTTCAGGTGCCGCCGGGCGTAGGGCCAGAGCAGCCGCAGCAGCCGCCAATCGCTTCGGGGATCCCTGGAGGAAGCGGCCTCGGAGGAAGAGGTAGCAAGGCTCACGGACTTCTACCCAAGAACGCTGATGACACCTCGTGGAGATTGGTGCGCGCCAGCAAGGAGCTGGGGCCCAGCTAAACCCGACAATCCGCTAAGCCGTGGTTCAATGTCTCAGCCATGGGCGCAAATCCCATTGCCGCACCGCTGTCGCGAACGAAGACTAGAGGGAAGCTCCGTTCCCCAACTGGGCAGAGAACTGAGAAGGGACCATCTTGGTGCCCACACCGGCATCGGTCAGCAGCTCCAGGAGCAGGGAGTGAGGGGAGCCGCCATCCAGGATGTGGGCAGCGCGCACCCCTTGGGCCAAGGCGCGAATGCAGCACTGCACCTTGGGGATCATTCCCCCTCTAACCACCCCTGTCTGGATCAACTGGCGAGCCGTCTCGATATCCAGGAGCGTAATCAGGGAGCTGGGATCCTCAGGATCCCTGAGAATACCTGGGGTATCGGTAAGGAGGATTAACTTCTCTGCCCCTAAAGAGGCTGCCAGCTCCCCGGCCACGGTGTCGGCGTTGATGTTGTAGGCTTGGCCGGTCTCGTCAGCGGCCACACTGGCAATGACTGGGATCTGGTTGCCCTCTAGCAGAGTGTGCAGCACCTGCGGGTTGACGCTGCTCACCTCCCCCACAAAGCCAATTTCCGCTCGACCCTGGGAGCGAGCTCTAATGAGGTTGCCATCCCGGCCACACAGCCCCACCGCCGATCCGCCAGCCAAGCTGATGAGCTGGACAATCTGTTTGTTGACTTTGCCCACCAGCACCATCTCCACCACCTCCATGGTGGCGGCATCGGTTACCCGTAGGCCGTCGACAAACTTGAAAGGGATGTCCAGCTTCTGGAGCCAACTGTTGATTTCCGGCCCCCCGCCATGCACCAGCACCGGCCGAATGCCGACACAGGCAAGAAAAACAATATCCCGCAGCACCTCAGCTCGGCGCTCCTGCTGCACCATGGCGGCGCCGCCGTATTTGATAACCATGATGCGCCCCTGGTACTGCTGGATGTAGGGCAGGGCTTCGAGGAGAATCTGCGCCCGTGTTAGGGGATCACAGGCCACAGCCTGAGAGCTGGTTGCTGCCGAAAGAGAGGCGTTGCTCTGCACGGCCAAAAGTCCCGTGTAAAACTTCCCGAAGATCGTACTAGAAACTAGCAGACGGCTAGCTGCGCAAGGTAACCGGAAAGTGCTTTTCTAGCTGTGCCCTCACCTGGTTTTGCGCAGCTTCCACTTCGGCATCGGTGAGCGTGCGATCCAGAGCGCGATAGACCAGCCGGAAGGCCAGACTGCGCTGCCCTGGCGGTACCCCTTGGCCGCGGTACTCGTCAAAAAGCTGCACCGACTGCAACAGAGGGCCTGCCGCCTGGCGGATGACCTCCTCGATTTCCGCCACCGATAGCTCCAGCGGCGCAAAGAAGGCAATGTCCCGGGCGGAGGCGGGGAAAGGGGAAAAGGGGGAAAATTGCACCCGGCCCCGCCTCTCTAGGCTGGCTAGCAAGGGATCCAACTCCAGCTCAAACCCATAGACCTCCTCCGGCAAATCTTTCTCCTGGCAAAGGCGGGGGTGAAGCTGCCCGAATAGGCCAAGGCGGGATCCCTCAATCCAGATGCCGGCCTGTCGACCCGGGTGCAATAGCGGCGATTGCGCCTCAGGGGGATCCGGGCGAAACTCTGGGGCAAACCCCAGCCGCTCCAGCGCCGAGACCAAGAGCCCCTTGGCCTCGAACCAGTCCATGGGCCGATTGTGGTGCCGCCAGTCATTGGGGTTGAGATCCCCGCCCAGGATGCCCCCCAAGTGCTCCGCCTCTTGATAGGGCTCAGGACTGGAGGGAGGGGCATAGGCAAAGACATGGCCAATCTCAAAAGCCTGCAGGGGGCCATTCCCCTGGGCCCAGTTGTAGCGGAAGGCCTCCACCAAGCCAGGCAGCAGCGCCTTGCGCACAGCGGAGTACTCGGGGGAAAGCGGATTGGCGATTTTGACCAGGGAGCTGTCCTCGTCCGCTGGACAAAGGGAGATGTGGTACACCTCCGTCAGGCCAATGCCCCGCATCACCTCGCGAATTTGCCGCGTCAAAGTCTCCCGTGTCGAGAGGGATCCCACCAGCGGCTCCGTGGGCAGGGTTTCGGAGAAGCGGTTGTAGCCGTAGAGGCGGGCAAACTCCTCAATCAGGTCGATCTCTCGCTCAACATCCCGCAAGCGATGGGGGGGAACAGATACCTGCCAAACGCAGCTAGCCACGCTCGCCGTCGCGGTAGCGGGGCCGGCCTTGGGGGCAACTGCCTGAGAGCGGGAGAGCTGAAAGCCCAGAGCCGACAGGATTTCCTCCACTTCCTCTGGCTGCACCTCGTCCCCCAGCACGTCGATAAGCCGCGACAGCCGTAGCTGGAGCGTCCGCTCCAAGGGTGGCCGCTGGTCAAACGTGGTCAGGCCCACCACCGCGCCTCCAGCCAGCTCCAAGATTAACTGCACCGCCCGATCCCGCGCCAGCTCAAGGGTAGCCAAGTTAACCCCTCGCTCATAGCGGGCCGAGGCTTCAGTGCGCAGCCCCTGCAAGCGGGACGAGCGGCGCGTGACCACGGGGTCAAAGAGGGCTGCCTCCAGAAAAACCTTGGTGGTGGCTGCGTCTACTTCCGTCTCCTCCCCTCCCATGACGCCAGCCAGGGCCACCGGTCGGCTGCCGGCAACGATGAGATGGTTTTCAGCGTGCAAAGTACGGATTTGGCCGTCCAGAGTTTTCAGGGTTTCTCCCGGCTGGGCAAAGCGCACCTCGATGGTGGGTTCCTCCTTGCCCATGACCTGCAGTAGGCGATCCCAATCGAAAGCGTGCAGGGGCTGGCCCCATTCCAGCAGGATCAAGTTAGTAACATCCACAACATTGTTGATGGAGCGCATGCCGGCGGCGGCCAGCCGGTGTTTGAGCCAGTTGGGGGAAGGGCCAACCTTTACCCCCTCAATCAGCACGCCGCTGTAGGCGGGACAAGCTTTGGCATTGGCAATGCGCAACTGGAAGTTGGGGATGGGCAGAGCCTGCAGAGGCTGGACGGGTGGCAGGCGTAGCGGGTTGCGGGTGAGGGCGGCCACCTCGCGGGCAATCCCCACCATGCATAGAGCGTCGGCCCGGTTGGCGGTGGAGGTGAGATCCAGCACCACATCGTCTAGGCCCAGCAGGGGGCGCACATCAGAGCCCAGCGGATGAGCCTTGAGATCCAAATCGGAGGGAAATTCGTGGATCCCCGCCGAAGCTTTCTCCAAGCCCAGCTCAGCTAGAGAACAGATCATGCCCTCCGAGAGCACCCCTCGCTTTTCCGCTTTGGCGATGGTCAGGTTCACCGCCGGCAAATGGGTGCCTGGCGTAGCTACAGGAACCAGCAGGCCAGGACGGGCATTAGCGGCTCCGCAGACAATCGTGGCCGGCTGTTCGCCTCCCAAATCCACTTGACAGACCCGCAGCCTATCGGCATTGGGATGGGGCTCGGCAGCCAGGATCTTGCCCAGAACCACTCCCTCTGCCCAACGGCGGCGATCCTCGATCTCCTCCACCTCAAAGCCCACCATGGTGAGGGCTTCCGCCAGCTCTTCTGGGGAAAGCTCAAAATCCACCAGTTCCCGCAGCCACTTCAAGGAGATGCGCATCGCTAGTCCAGGGTGCCAACGCCGCACCCATTATCAGATCCCCCTCCAAAACCGGCAAGAGACTCCCTATCCCCCGGCAGCAAAGGTGGCCATGAGGATCAATGACAGCAAGATGCCTGGAAAGAGCAGGGCTATCAGGAGCAGGAACTCAGAAAGCGTCATAGGCCAGAGGTAAGCAGAGGCATCACTTTTCAAGCTAGACTCTTCCAGTTGCCTTTCCTCCCTCTGTTTGGGATCTCTTCCGGCTAGCAGGGTCCTGACCCCAATCGCAACAAGCTTTGCCCTCCTGCTGGGTACTTTGGCAGGCCGTAGGCAACCAAGGCAGCCTAGGGCAGGGCATCGAGAGTTCCCACCCTCTAGGGCGGGGAGGATGGCAAAAAAGAGGTAAAGAACTTCTCCAACAGCCGTAATGGGCATTCAAGGCAAGCGCATTGCCGTCGAGCCTGCGGATCTTCGCCCCTGGCTGAAAGCAGCAGTCCTGGCAGGGGGCGGCGAAATTGTGCCCCTCTCAGAAGCAGAAGCCCTGGTCTGGACCGATGGTTTCGACGTGCCAGGTTTAAGGCGTTGCTTGGCAGAGGGCCAAGGGATCCGCTGGGTGCAGTTGCCCTGGGCGGGCGTGGAGCCTTTTGCCCAAGCGGGGATCTTGCATCCCGCCTACGTGTGGACCTGCGGCAAGGGGGTGTACGCCCAGGCAGTGGCCGAGCATGCCCTGGCCCTCACCCTGGCTGGCCTACGGGATCTGAAGATCCGCGCTTTGGCCCAGACTTGGCAGCCGGGATCCGGCACCAGCCTCTGGGGCAAGCGGGTGGTGATTTTTGGGGCAGGGGGCATTGCCCAGGCCCTGATCCAGTTGCTACAGCCCTTTCAGTGCGCCATCGATGTAGTGCGGCGCAGGGCGGATCCCTTGCCGGGAGCCGGCCGAGTGGTGACGCTGGCAGAGCGGCAGTCGGTGCTGGCGGGGGCGGATGTGGTGATCCTGGCCTTGGCCCTTACCCCCGAGACCGAGGGGATCATCGCCCGGCCAGAGCTGGAGCAGATGGGATCCGGCTGCTGGCTGGTCAATGTGGCGCGCGGCAAACACATCGTGACTCCCGACCTGGTGGCTGCTTTGCAAGAAGGAATCATCCGGGGCGCCGCCCTGGATGTTACAGACCCGGAGCCGCTGCCCCCTGGACATCCCCTCTGGAGCTTGCCCAACTGCCTAATTACCCCCCACACAGCTGTTACCGATGCCATGATCATCCCCGCTTTGTCTGAGCGGGTGCGGGAAAACGTGCGCCGCTTTCGGCTGGGGGAGCCTTTGTTGGGAGTGGTGGATCCAGTTCTGGGCTATTGAGCGGGGTTGCTTGAAGCTGCGGCTTTAGACGCGAGCGAGCTCCTGGACGCGGTCGGCGATGGCCTCGGCCATCTCCTGAGTGCCCACAGGCTCCCCTTGGGCCAGGTCATAGGTGACGTATTTGCCTTCGGCAATGACCGACTGCACTGCCGCTTCTACCCTCGCGGCGGCTTCCCGCTCGCCTAGGTAGCGCAGCATCATGGCCCCGGAGAGGATGAGGGCAGAGGGGTTGACCTTGTTCTGACCAGCATATTTGGGTGCTGAGCCGTGGATGGCCTCAAAGACAGCGATGCCATCGCCAATGTTGGCCCCCGGCGCCACCCCCAGCCCGCCAATCATGCCAGCGCACAGATCCGAGATGATGTCCCCATAGAGGTTGGTGAGCACCAGCACATCGTAGAGCTGCGGCTTTTGCATCAGTTGCATGCACATGTTGTCCACGATGCGATCCTCAAACTCGATGTCGGGGTACTCCTGGGCCACCTCCCGCGCCACCTGCAAAAACAGCCCGTCGGTAAACTTCATGATGTTGGCTTTGTGAACGGCCGTTACCTTTTTGCGGCCATTTTGGCGGGCATATTCGAAAGCAAACTTGACGATGCGGCGGCTGCCAAACTCTGAGATGGGCTTGATGGCAATGGCCGATCCCTCGCGGATGAACTTGCCGGAAAGGCGCATCATCTCCTCTCGCGCCTGCACAGCTTCGGGGGTCCCCCTTTCAAACTCGATCCCGGCGTAGAGATCTTCAGTGTTTTCCCGCACCACCACTAGGTCGATGTTTTGAAAAGGGCTTTTGATGCCAGGGATAGATTTGGCCGGGCGCAGGTTGGCGTAGAGGTCTAGCTCTTTGCGGATGGCTACATTGACGGAGCGAAAGCCCGTGCCTACGGGGGTGCCAATGGGCCCTTTGATGGCCACTTTGGTTTCTCGGATGGACTCTAACACCTGCGGCGGCAAAGGCGTGCCGTATTTCTCAATCACCTCTACCCCTGCTTCCACCCGGATCCACTCCAATTCCACCCCGGTGGCTTCCAGGACCGTGGTCATTGCTTTGGTTACTTCCGGGCCGATGCCATCGCCGGGAATCAACGTTACACGATAGGCCACAAACGCTTCTCCTTGCTTGACGCCACACAAAGCACCCTTGGCCGTTGTCGACCAGGGATCCCCTAAGCTTAAAGACTATAGAAATAGAACAGGTTGAGGCCAAGAATTGGCCAGGGCAACCTACCCCTAGAGGATCCGCAGCGGATCCACATCGAGGCTGACGCGGATCCCCTGGGGGATATGCCCAAGGGCGCTGCGCAAGTGGGCATCGATCTGGGCGCGATCCCAGGGCTGACCGGGAAGCTGTTTGAGCAGGATCTGCCAGCGGTAGCGGCCGGCAACCCGTTCCACTTGGGCTGGCCCTGGGCCTAGGATCTCGGCTGGGATCCCTTGCAGGCGTTCGGCCACGCGCTGGCAATAGCGCTCCAGTGCCTCCAGGGAGGTGCTGCTTAGGCGGATCAAGATCAGGGCTCGGTAGGGAGGGTAGCCCCCCTCTTGGCGTTGGCGCAGCTCGGCCTGGACAAAGCCCTCGTAGTCGTGGGCCAGCACCGCTTGCAAGATGGGGTGCTCCGGCAAGTAGGTCTGGATGATGGCCTGGCCCGGCAGGGATCCCCGTCCTGCGCGGCCCGCCACTTGGGTGAGCAGTTGAAAGGTGCGTTCACCAGCGCGGTAGTCAGGCTGGTGCAATAGGCCGTCGGCAGCCACTACCCCCACCAGCGTCACCTGGGGAATATCCAGCCCCTTGGTGAGCATCTGGGTGCCCACCAGTACCTGAGCCTTGCCGCTGCGAAACTGCTCCAGCAAGTTGCGGTGGGATCCCTTGCGGCGGGTGGCATCGCTGTCGTAGCGCAGGATCCCTAGCTGCGGCCAGTGCTGCTGCAGCACCTCGACCACCTTCTGGGTGCCGGTACCAAAGTGCTTTAGGTAGGGCGAACCACAGGCAGGGCAGCGCTGGGGGTGGGGTTGGCGGGCGCCGCAGTAGTGGCAGCGCAGCTCCTGCCTGCCCTCTAGGTGAACGGTAAGGGAGACGTCGCAGTGGGCGCAGGTGAGGACAAAGCCGCAACTGCGGCACAAAACAAAGGTGCTGTAGCCGCGGCGGGGGACAAAGAGGATGGCCTGTTCCCCCCTCTTCAAAGTCTCGTGCAAAGCTTGTTGCAGGCGACGGCTAAGAATGCTGCGGTTACCCGCCTGCAGCTCTTGGCGCATGTCCACCAGCTCCACCTGGGGCAGGGTGGCCGGGATCCCCGCCTGAGGAATGCGCTGGGGCAGGGCCAGACGAACCCAGCGCTGCGGGTCCTGGAGGTGGGCGGCGTAGGTTTCCACTGCGGGTGTGGCGCTGCCCAAGACCAGGGGACAGTTGGCCAGCTCAGCCCGCCACTCCGCCACTTGTCGAGCGTGGTAACAGGGCTGGGGCTGATCCTGCTTGAAGCTGTCATCGTGCTCCTCGTCCAAGACAATCAGGCCGAGATTGGCCAAGGGGGCAAACACCGCCGAGCGCGTGCCAATGACCACCTGGGGGACAGAGATCACCATCTGCCGCCAGAGGTCGTAGCGCTCCCCTGCCGAGAGGCCGCTGTGGTAGGTCCACACGCGGGATCCCAGCCGCGCCCGAAAGCGGTCCGTCAGTTGCGGGGTAAGGCCAATCTCCGGCACCAGTACCAAGGCCGACCGTCCCTGCTGCAGCACCTGGGCAATGACCTGCAGGTACACCTCCGTCTTGCCCGAGCCGGTGACCCCGTGCAGCAGAAAGCGTTGGTTTTGCCCCAGAGCTTGGCCAATGGCCGCCACTGCCTCGGCCTGAGCTGGCGTCAGAGGCTTGGGCCGATCTTGCTCCACAGGCCGGTCGGCCTCCCCCAGCCGCAGCAGGGGCCGCTCGTAGAGGTGCACCCGGCCTTTGCGGGCCAGACTCTGCAACACCGACCGGCTCACCCCCGCCAGACGCTCCCACTCGGCTAGCAGCAGCTCCCCCCCTTTTTGCTTGAGGATCTGCAGCGCTTTCTGCTGGGGCAAGCTCAGCCCCTCCAGCGAGTCCTCCACCAAGGTGGCTGCCTGCTGGGTTTTTACCCTACCCCCCTGCTGCTCCTGCCAGAAACTTTCCACCCAACCCCGCCGCTGCAGCTCCCGCAGGGCCAGCTCGGCGCCGGGCACCTGCTGCTGGAGGTAGCGCCAAGACAGCTCCCCCCCTTTTTCCTGGAGCAGCCGCAGCAAAGCCTGGGCGGCCAGCGAACATTCCCCTTGCGGGGATCGAACCAGGCGGATCCGTCGCTGGGAGCGGCTAAGCAAGCCAGGGGGCAAGACCGTGCGCACCACCTGCGCCAGGGGGGTGAGATAGTAATCGGCTACCCGCTGCAACAGGGGCCAGAACTCCTTGGGCAGGATCCCTTTGGCCACCACTGCCTCAATTGTCCGCACCGACTGGGGCTCTACCCCTGCCGGCAACTCGGCACGCCAGCCCAGGGCCACTGCCCCCGCTACCTGCTGGCCAAAGGGGACGCTGAGGAGGTCGCCGGCCTCTGGCTCCCATCCCTCCGGCACACGGTAGATGAAGCACCCCCCCAAACGAGGATGATCCACCCACACCTCCAACCAGCGGGGAGGAGCGGACTGCAAAACGGGATCCCTCACGGACGGGACAAGAACCGCGGCAGATCTACCGCCCGCTTCCCGGCCCGAGCCAGCAGGGGTCGCGGCTGAAGCGCGGGCTTGGCGGCTTGGAGGGAAGCAGGAGACTCCGCTCCCTTGGGTGTGTCAGCCCCTTTGGCAACCCCATCAACCCGAGCTGGGATCTCTAGACCCCTGCGCTCCAGGGCCGCCTTGAGGCTAAGCACATGCATCTGTTGCTGCTCGCACTTCTCTTTCAGGGATCGGTTCTCTTCTAAAAGAGCCTCTCGCTCTGCCTGCAAAGCCTTCACCTGCGCCTCCAAGGCTTCGGCTTGTTCTTGCAAATGGGCAATGGCCACCTGGGCAGAGCGCAGCTGCGATTGCTTGGCAGATTGCTCGGCAAGCTCATCCAAAGCCGCCTGAAGCTGCTGCTCCAACGCCTCGATGCGCTGCTGAGCTTGGGCGTACTGCCCCTGCCAGTGGGCAATCTCTGCCTGGGCTTGGGAGAGGGCTGCCTCCAATTCCTGCCGTTGTTCTTGCCAGCGCTGCTGCGCTTCCGCTTCCGTCTCCGCATAGCCCGCTAGCCGCGCCTCAAGGCGCTCCCGCTCTCCCTGCCAAGCTGCCTGCTGCTCGGTGTAGAGAGCCCGCAGTCTGCTCAGCTCTGCCTGCGTTTCCGCCAGTTGGGTGCGGGCTAAAGAAAGCTCGGCCTTGAAACGCTGTAACATCTCCACCCGTTTTTGAGCCAGGTCCTGGGCTTCTACCAGCGAGGCTTGGAGCTCCTGCTGGCGGTGTTCCCACTGACGGCGCTCCTGAGCATGGGCCAACCGCAGCTGCTCAAGCTGCTCCTGCAGGGCCTCAATATCTTGGCGCTGCCGCTCGTTGAGTCGTTGTCGTGCTGCTAGCTGAGCTTCTTGCTCCGAGAGCAGAACCTTTTGCTCTGCCAAGGTTTGCTGGAGCTGGTGCAGGGCGCGCTCCCGCTCCTGCAGCTGAGTGCGCAGGGCTTGCACCTCAGCCTGCAGGCTTTCCTGAAGGGTGCGCCGCTCTTGCAGTTCCGCTTCAGCTTTGAGCAGCCGGGCCTCCAACTGCTGCTGCAGAGCCAAAGCCTGCTCTGACTTGGGATCCGGTTCCGAGACAGAGTCCTTGGCCGAACGGCCAGCCTGTGCCTCGGGAGGGGTAGGGTCCAGCTTGCCTGAGGAGGGAACCTGCATAGGGAGAGGAAGCAGTGGAGGTGGTGACGAGGCTTCTTGAAGTATAGGGAGATTTTCTGGGGGGTTCAAGCTAGCCGGCAGAGCTCCATGCCTTCTGGCTCCCAGCTAGGCAAAGCAGCTGCCGTAGCTTTCTGCTCCTCTTAACTCCCTCACTCCCCAGCCTGACTACTGCCATGGAGCTTAGCGGACTCGAACCGCTGACCCCTTCAATGCCATTGAAGTGCTCTACCAACTGAGCTAAAGCCCCAAGTTCTACTAGAAGCTAGAAGTGTGGACAACAGCCCTACTCCTAATTTTAGCCTAGAGAAGCGGCTTTGCTGACCAAAGGTACCAGCTACTTTTGACCTCTCTCCAGCTTTGGAAGATCTCTACCCCACGCTTGGCAAGGGCTTTACGTAGTCCCCTAGTCCGCAGTGGAGGACCTCAGCTGCCCGTACTTCTCCGGGCTCTAGCCCTGGCAATACCCTGCCGTAGGCTACCTGGGTGACAACTGCCAGTATACTACAACCCTCCCCCGTCTGCACTGCCCTTCCCCTCGCTCGCCTGCAGAGCAGTGGGGATGCAGTCGCTACAAAAGCCTGCTGGGTGATAGAACAAAGTCAGTGACAACGGGGGGGTTGTGACTCAGGAAAGCCAGTTGAACCGCATTTTGGCGGCTGCTTTGCTGGTGGTTTGCCTAATTGCGGCCCTTGTCGGCAGTAGACGCCCTGCAGCCGAGTTGGCTCGAGGGGGAGCTCCTCAAGGGGCAAGTCGCATCGAGGTGGTCGCTCTCGAGGGTCCTATCGGCGGCTTGCGCCGCTCAAGCTTGGTGGGCTTGCCCACCTCCCCTTTAGAGCAGCTGCGGGAAGCGGTTGACGATAGCGCTGTCAAGGCTGTCCTGCTGCGCATCAACAGCCCAGGCGGGGCCGTGGGATCCAGCCAGGAACTCTACCGTGCCGTTACCGCCCTGCGCGAAGCCGGCAAGCCTGTGGTGGCCGTCCTGGAGGACATTGCCACCAGTGGCGGTTACTACGTGGCCAGTGCTGCCGACAAAATCTACGCCAACCCCGGCACCCTGACTGGCAGCCTAGGGGTACTCATCAGAGGCCTTAACTTTAGCAAGCTGCTCGACACTTACGGCATAGAGCCGCAGACCTTCAAAACCGGCGAGTACAAGGACATGCTCTCCCCCTTTCGCCCTGCCACTCCCCAAGAGCGGCGCCTGCTGCAAGAGCTGGTGGAGAATACCCTCGACCAGTTTATTCGCGATGTGGCCCGCGGGCGCCAGCACTTGCCGGAAAAAGGGGCGGAAGAGGTGCTGGATGCGGAGATGATTGCGCGGCGGCAGAGTTTGGATGAGGTGCGACTGCGCCAGTTGGCCGATGGGCGCCTCTTCACCGGAGCGCAGGCGGTGGAGCTGGGCCTAGTGGACGCCTTGGGGGGGTACACCGAAGCCGTGGAGGATCTGCGGCGGATGACCGGGGATCCCTCTCTGTCGCCGGCAACCAGAGACCCGTTCCAACGCGCCCTGCGGCGGCTATTGAGCCAAGGGCTGCCTCCAGCAGGGCAAAGCTTCTGGCTGGGTCAACTGCTGGGAGACGAGGAGGCTGCCGGGATCCCAGAGCTGCCGCTGTTGTGGATGGCGCCGGCCTGGACTTTGCGCTAAATCTAACCTTGGCCGGGTGTGAGGGTGAGTTGTGGATCAACAAGAAGTGTCCACGTTGGGCGACGCTTCTGCTTTGACTGCGGTTGCGGTGCCGGGAGCAAGGACAGACTCCTGGACGGCGTTTAACCCGGAGCTAGAGCTGCTAACCAGCCGCGCGTGGGTGGAAATTGACGCAGCCCAGTTGCGAGAAAACCTAAGGCTGTTGCAGGCTCGCCTAAGCCCAAACGTCGAGATCTGGGCGGTGGTCAAGGCCAATGCCTATGGTCATGGAGCTCAGCTAGTGGCTCCTCTGCTGGTGGCTGCTGGGGCCAAGGGGCTATGCGTGGCTACGCTGGCCGAAGGGATCGAGCTGCGCCAGACCGGCCTACAGGCACCGATCCTGATCCTGGGCGCTTTGAATACCTGGGCGGAGCTCCAGCAGGCCATGGCAGCGCGGCTGGAGATTAGCCTTACCCGCGCCGAGCAAATCCCCCTGCTGCGCCAGGTGGCCTCCTGGGCCGGGCGGCCCGTTCCAGTCCACGTTAATGTCGATACCGGCATGACCCGCCTGGGGATCCCTTGGCAGGAGGCTGCCGCTGTGTGGGGGCAGATCTGCCGGATCCCTGAGCTAGAGATCTGTAGCCTATTCTCCCACTTTGCAACGGCAGACGAGCCCAACTCGCCGGCAATGGCCCAGCAAGAGTCCCGTTTTGCCCAGGTGGTAGAGCAGATCCGCCAAGCTGGGGATCCCTTGCCGCCGTTGCATCTGGATAACTCCGCCGCCGCCCTCACCCGCCTTCACTACTCCCGCGTGCGGCTGGGGCTAGTCCTCTACGGCTTGTCTCCTGCTCCTCACCTGCAGGTGCCTGGGCTTAGACCCATCCTGCGCCTTAAAGCGCGGCTGACCCACATTCAAACGGTGCCTGCCCACACGGGTGTCAGCTACGGCCATCGCTACATCACCCGCCGTCCCAGCCGCATTGCCACTCTGGCCATTGGCTATGCCGATGGGATCCCAAGGCGGCTTTCCGGCTGGCTGCGAGGGTGGGTGCGTGGCGGCCTGATCCAGCAGGTGGGCACCATCACCATGGATCAGTGCATGTGGGACGTTACCGAGAGGCCGGATATCCAGGTGGGAGACGTGGTGGAGCTGTTGGGCCCCCATCTGGGAAGCATGGGCTTATCGATCCAAAACTGGGCCGATCAGTTGGGCACTATCCCCTACGAGTTGCTTTGCGGGCTTTCTGCTCGCCTGCCAAGGGTGCTAGTCAACGCCTGAGCCTGCCACTGGCGCAAGCTCCCACCAGTTAGAGAATTCCCGTCCCCTGGGGCTTTTTCCTGAGCTTGCTTCTTTTCCTCTGGCTTGAAGAACTCACGCCCCTTGCTCGAAAGGCCAGAAGAAAGCCGCTGCTCCTTGTAATCTGCCTCAATTTGTGAGACGATCAGAAAACTGTGCTTTTGCTTGCACGGCTCTTGTCGTCTATCTGGCCAATTAGGGGATAGTATGGTACACACGCTATCTGGCCAATTAGGGGATAGGTCTCTGGCTCTAATCGGGATCCACTGCATCCTAGAGCTGTACGACTGCCCGGCCCACCTCTTGGATGATGTCTCCCTGGTGCAGCAAGCCTTGCGGGAGGCGGCAAGACGCTCCAACTCCACCCTTTTGGGTGAGCTTTACCATCCCTTTGAGCCGCAGGGGATCACGGCGCTGGCCCTCTTAGGAGAATCCCACATCTCCATCCACACCTGGCCTGAAGTGGGTTATGCAGCGGTGGATGTGTTTACCTGCGGGCGCCATACGCGGCCTGAAGCAGCCTGTGAATATTTGATTGAGGTCTTTCAAGCGCGACGGCATTCGCTGCGCAAGCTGCCTCGCCGAACCACGGAGCCGGCGTCCCTTGAGGAAGTGACGCCCTTGCCTGAGGCAGTTAGTTGTGAAACAGCTAGACGAAGGCGCTGAGATTGCACCACCTTTGCCAAGCTACCCATGAACCTGCCAAGGAACTTCTTCTGGGCCCAGGAGTACTTTACCCCCTGGAGCTACACTGCCTTTGCTATTACACGCATCCTGGCCTACCGAAAGACCCCCTTTCAGGAAATGCTGATTGCCGAAATGGGGGCCTACGGCAAGGGCTTGATGCTGGATGGGCATTGGCAGTCCACCACGCTGGACGAGTTCCTCTACCATGAGGCGCTCGTCCATCCCGCCCTTCTCCAAGTTGTCCAGGGGGGTGGGATCCCTCGGCGCGTGCTTGTACTGGGGGGAGCGGAAGGGGCAACGCTGCGGGAGGTGCTGCGCTGGCGCTCGGTGGAGCAGGCGGTGATGGTGGACATCGACGGAGAGGTGGTGGAGGCCTGTCGGGAACACTTGCCAGAAATGCACCAGGGGGCCTTTGAGGACCCGCGGGCGCAGGTAGTGATTGCCGACGCTTTCGACTTTCTCCAGGAGACAGAGCCGGTTTGGGACGTCATCCTCTCCGATCTTTCGGATCCTGTGGAAGCTGGCCCTGCCGCCCGCCTCTTTACCCAGGAGTTTTTCTGCCAGATCCGCTCCAAGTTGCAGCCCGGTGGAGCTTTTGCCCTCCAGGCTGGGCCGACAAGCCCCTTGGAGTTGGAGCAGCACACCCGCATCGTTCACACCCTCAAAACCGTGTTTGCTGCTGTGCAGCCCTACGCCATCTACGCCACCACCTACGGCGAGCCTCTTGGATTTGCCCTAGCAGCTCAGACTCCTATCCCCTCCAGGCCGGAGCCGGAACAGATCGACCAGCTTCTGGCTCAGCACTTGGATCCCAGTCGAGGGGAACTGCGCTTCCTCGATGGCACTGCCCTCCTGGGCCTTTACCAGGTTCCTGTCTATGTGCGCCGCGCCATTGCCGCTGAGACCACCGTCTACACCCTAGACAACCCTCCTCAGGTCGACTAAGTCGCTGGTAAAAGTGGGTTCTCCTCTAGTCCTTGATTCACTAGACAATTGGCCACTTTGTGGCACAACTAACCTTCTGCCTTGACGTAGATGGGCTGAGCTAGTAGGCTAGCAGGTAATCTTCTTGAGTAGGTGTTTTGCCTGGGCTAAAGTTGGCTCCGTCCTTAGCCTGTGTGCCCGGTATAGCAAGGAGCAACTACCTGCAGCTCGCGGGAAAGTCACGCCTGTGGAGATCCCTCTGGCGGGGTAGTAGAGGTGAACTCTACTACTAGCTACGGGTCGTGGAAGCAGGAAGAAAGCCTCAACGCTGAGTGAAAGTCTGCTTTTGCTCGGGGTTGTATAAGTCTTTCAGAGCGGCTCCTGAGGTATTTGTCTTTGGTGCCATAACTTGGTAGATTCGTGAACAGGCGAATTCCGCTTCCCCAATGAGAGTTTTAGTTATTGGTGGTGACGGATACTGTGGCTGGGCAACGGCCCTGTACCTATCCAACAGGGGCTACGAGGTGGCCATCCTCGACTCGTATATCCGCCGGCTTTGGGATCTGCAACTGGGAGTTTCTAGTCTGACACCCATTGCCCAGCTTGAGCAGCGGGTGGATCGCTGGAAGGGGCTGACTGGCAAGGATATTCCCATCTTTGTTTGCGACGTTACTAACTACCAAGCCCTAATTTCTTGCATGCGCCGCTTTGAGCCAGAGGCCATTGTGCACTTTGGCGAGCAGCGCTCTGCTCCCTTCTCGATGATTAGCCGCGAACATGCGGTGATGACCCAGGTCAACAATGTGGTGGGCACCCTCAACATCCTCTATGCCATCAAGGAGGAATTTCCCGACTGCCACCTGGTGAAGCTGGGCACCATGGGTGAGTACGGCACTCCCAACATTGACATCGAGGAGGGATACATCACCATCGAGCACAACGGCCGCAAGGATACCCTGCCCTATCCCAAGCAGCCGGGATCCATGTACCACCTCTCCAAGGTCCATGACAGCCACAACATTCACTTTGCTTGCCGCGTCTGGGGCCTGCGGGCTACCGACCTGAACCAAGGGGTGGTGTATGGCGTGCTCACGGAAGAAACAGGCATGGACGAGGTGCTGATCAACCGCCTCGACTACGATGGCGTGTTTGGCACAGCCCTCAACCGCTTCTGTGTTCAGGCAGCAGTCGGCCATCCGCTAACAGTCTACGGCAAAGGGGGTCAAACGCGCGGCTTCTTGGATATTCGCGACACCGTGCGTTGTGTGGAGCTGGCCATCGCCAATCCTCCTGAGCCAGGTCAGTTCCGGGTGATGAACCAGTTCACTGAACAATTTAGTGTGGAGCAGCTAGCAGTGATGGTGCAAAAGGCTGCAGCTGCCATGGGCTTGAAGGTGGAAATCCAACACCTGGAGAACCCCCGCGTTGAGCTGGAAGAGCACTATTACAACGCCAAGAACACCAAGCTTCTAGATCTGGGCCTTCAGCCTCACTACCTGTCGGATTCGCTGCTGGATTCGCTGCTTAACTTCGCCCTCAAGTACAAGGACCGGGTGGACGTGCGGCAGATTCTACCTAAGGTGAAGTGGAGAGGCTAGCCTTCTAGACAGGCCTGGGCTACACTTAGCCAGCCGCGGGCCAAGTTTTCCAGGTTATACCCCCCTTCTAGGCCAAAGACAGCCTTAGAGGTTACCTCTTTCAAGCAAAGACGGGTCATGCGACCAAAGTCTTCCGGCTCTAGCAGCATATCGGCCAAGGGATCCCCTTTGGCACAGTCAAAGCCGGCACTCACCAGCAGCAAATCGGGCTGAAAGGCTTTTAGGAAAGGCAGAACCTTCTCCTGCAAAGCTTTTTCGTAGGCCGACCAGTCGGATCCTGCAGGCAGAGGTACGTTGCAGAGGTTGCCGTGGATCCCGGTTTCCTCGGCCAGTCCTGTGCCGGGGTAGAGAGGAAACTGGTGGATGGAGGCATAGGCCAGTTGGGGATGGCGCTCCACCACCGCCTGGGTGCCGTTGCCGTGGTGTACGTCCCAATCAAAAATGGCTACTCGCCTGACCCCTGCCTGCTCTAGTGCCCACAGGGCGGCGATGGCGGCGTTACTGAAGAGGCAAAACCCCATTGCCCGCTCCGGCTCAGCGTGATGCCCAGGCGGACGACACAGCACCAAAGCTGGCTGTCCTGTGGCCAAAGCCGAGGCCGCTGCAGCAATCCAGCCGCCCACTGCCCGCCGCGCTGCTTCAAAGCTGCCTGGAGAGACAACTGTATCGGCATCAAGGTAACCCCCACCTGCTGCCGCCAGCTCGGCCACCTGTTGGATATGCCGAGGCGAGTGGACCCGCTCCAGCTCCCCCAGCTCAGCCAAGGGGGGATCCCGCCACTCCAGTTGGTTGGCAAAAGGGGCCTTGCGCAGGGCTTTGGAAATAGCTTGCAGGCGGGCCGGGCGTTCCGGATGAAAGGGACCCGTATTGTGGCTAAGAAAAGTTTCAGAATAGTAAACGGGCAGCATTTAAGGCAGCGCCTTCGCAGTGTAGCTAACCCTCCTTCTACCCGTAGAACACCTCCGACATCGCTGCTCCCACGTAGGGATCTTCAAAAGAGTCCTGTTGCAGCTTCTGCTTGACCACATCCCGCACCACCGAGCGGAGCAACTCCAGTTCTGAGGCGCTAAGCTGGTCGCGGCTAGGGCATTCATCGGCAGCCAGCAACCTATAAGCAGGGGGAACCCGGTTGAGAATCTGCTGCAGCAGGGATTCCCGCTCCTTGGCGTCATGAAACACTTGCTGGTGGGGGTGCTCGGTGCAGAGTAAAGTTTCCAGTTCTGCCAATGCAAGGTACTCGATGATATTCACCAACATTTTTTCCATCAGAACTTCCCTCCTAAGAATCTCGGCCGCTTTTAAACAAGCATTAAACAAAGGGCACTAGCTCCTACTTCTCCTCTGCTCTTGCCACTGGACTTTCCCCTAAAGGCTTGACATTCAAGCCAAAGTAGATCAACTCCCTCACTACCAGGAAGCTGTCGTCAATTATTAACCTTGTGCTCCTGCTGGCATTACCGCCAGCGGGAAATTATCGGCGTTTTGGAAAGTGCAGAATGGGAACTTTAACAAAGACTATAGAAACTCTTCTGCACCTAGAAACAAGGGTCTTACTACTCCTCGGCGTTTATGCTAGCACGCAACTATGTAAGAAACTGTGGAACTATTAAAAACTTTACGTGCTTCACATATTTCTTGACAGCCGACTAGGGAAAACCGGCAAAGCCCTAGTCTGAAAGGTCGACCCGCAGAGCTAGGGATCTAGCCGGCTAAAGGCAACTCAACCCGTTCGGCCTGGATCCAAAAAGACTCCAGGTCGTAGTACTCTCTTTCGTTTTGCATCATCACGTGGACGATGAGATCGGCGTAGTCAATGAGGATCCACGAGCCTGAGTCTTGACCTTCAATGCGCTGCGGTGTCCGTTGCCACTCCTCCCAAAGCCTTTCCTCAATTGCCTGGGCAATGGCGCGCACTTGCGTCAGCGAGTAGCCACTGACTAGAAGAAAGTAGTCTGCCAGTGTGGAAACTCGAGATACATCCAGCAGGACAATGTCGCCACCTTTTTTTTCTTCCGCTGCGCGAGCTGCACTCAGCGCCATGCGATAGACGGGATCCCTGGCACGGGCAGGCATGAGCTGTAGCAACTAAGACCCTCCTGAAACGACGGAAAGAACTGGAGACGCAGACCTCTGGAAATCCTTTTGATCCAAAGGATGGAGCAGGAAATAATTGCGAGTCATGAGGGTGCGTGGATGAACCACCTGATTCCGGTTTAGCAAAAATCTCAGGCTTAGATCGCAAACCCCCACCACAGCTTTAGATAAATCTACAAAAGCCAGGCGCCGCAACTGCTCCAGCTCTGGGCTGCTGCCGCGGTTGGGTTCCAGAGCATCGGCTACAAAAACCACACAACTGAGCGGATCCATGCCGGGCTGGCCTAGGGTGTGGTTGGCGATGGCCGCCAAGATCTCCGCATCCTGCACCTGAAACTGTTCCCGCGCCAACAGGGAGCCCACCTCGGCGTGGAGGATGTGGGGCTCAGCCCGTTCAATCTCGTCTAGCTCCCGCTCCCGAGCTACCCGCTGCAACAGTTGCTCCGCCGGGAAAGACTTAGCTAAGTCGTGCATCAGACCTGCCCAAGCGGCTTTCTCCTCATCCAATCCGTAGTGAGCCGCCAGTTGCCGGGCCATTGCCTCGACTCCCAAGATGTGGCGCAGGCGGGGAGGAGGCACCCGCTCCTGCAGCCAGGCCAACACCTCCTCGCGGCGCAAGGCTAGGTTAGTCATTTTGCAACTTCAACACTGCCATAAACGCCTCTTGGGGCACATCCACTGTTCCCAGTGCCTTCATGCGCTTTTTCCCTTCTTTTTGCTTTTCCAGCAGCTTGCGCTTGCGAGTTACGTCTCCCCCGTAGCACTTGGCCAAAACATTTTTGCGCAGCGCAGGGATAGTTTCGCGGGCAATGACGCGCGAGCCAATCGCCGCTTGGATGGGCACCTCAAACTGGTGGCGTGGGATCAGCTCGCGCAACTTAGCCACTAGAGACCGGCCCACCTGAAAGGCTTTGTCCCGATGCACAATCGTGGAGAGAGCGTCCACCGGCTCGCCATTGATGAGGATATCCAAGCGCACCAGATCGTCAGCCCGATAGCCCACCATTTGGTAGTCCATGCTGGCGTAGCCGCGGGTGCGAGATTTCAACTGGTCAAAAAAGTCAGTGATCACTTCCGCCAGAGGCAATTCGTACACCAGCGTCGTGCGGCCCTGAGCCAGATACCTCATATCCTTAAAGATGCCGCGCTTAGTCTCGCACAGCTCCATCACCGCGCCAACGAATTCCTCCGGCAAAATCATCTCCACGCGGACAATGGGCTCCTCAATGCTAAGGCGCTCGTTGGGAGGAGGCAGCTTGCTGGGGTTATCAACCCGGAGCACCGAGCCATTGTTGAGGGTAACTTGATAAACCACCGTTGGGGCTGTAATCACCAGGTCCAGGTCGTACTCCCGCTCTAGCCGCTCCTGAACCACCTCCATATGGAGGAGGCCCAAGAAACCACAGCGGAAGCCAAAGCCCATGGCAGGGGAGACTTCCGGCTCAAAGTGGAGAGCGGCATCGTTGAGCTTCAGCTTTTCCAAGGCCTCTTTGAGTTCGGCGTACTGATCCGAGTTGCTGGGAAAAAGTCCACAGAACACCATTGGCTTGGCTTCTTTGTAGCCGGGCAGAGGCTCAAGAGCCCTGCGATGAACGAGGGTGATGGTGTCCCCCACGCGGGCGTGCTCAACGCTTTTAATGGCAGCGGCAATGTAGCCCACTTCCCCGGCGTGGAGAGACTCAACCGGCTCTTGGTGGGGGCGCATCACTCCCAGCTCAGTAACCTCGTACTCCCGGCCAGAGGCCATGAAGCAAATCTTGTCCCCCCTTTTCACCTCCCCATCCACAATGCGCACATAGACAATCACACCCCGGTAGGGATCGTAGTAGCTATCGAAGATCAAAGCCCGCAAGGGATCCGCTACCGTATCCTGCGGCGGCGGTACCCGCTGCACAATAGCTTCGAGAATCTCTGAGATACCGAGGCCCACTTTGGCAGAGGCTAGGATCGCCCCGCTGCAGTCAAGGCCAATCACCTGCTCGATCTCGGCAATGACTCGCTCGGGGTCGGCGCTAGGCAAGTCAATTTTGTTAATGACGGGGATAATTTCCAGGTTGTTCTCCAAAGCCAGGTAAACATTGGCCAGGGTTTGGGCTTCCACACCTTGAGAAGCATCCACCACCAACAGCGCCCCTTCACAGGCAGCCAGCGAGCGGGAGACCTCGTAGGAAAAATCCACATGCCCTGGCGTATCGATGAGGTTGAGGACATAGTCCTGGCCGTCTTGGGCACGGTAGTTCATGCGGGCCGCCTGTAGCTTGATGGTGATGCCCCGCTCCCGCTCCAGTTCCATGCTGTCTAGAAGCTGCGGCTTCATCTCGCGGGCTGAGACGGTGCCGGTTGCCTCCAGCAGCCGGTCGGCAAGGGTAGACTTGCCGTGATCAATGTGGGCAATGATGGAAAAGTTGCGAATGCGGGAGACGGGGACGTCAGTCATAGAAACCCAGTCAGGGCAAAGATTTTTTACAATGCTAGCTTGTTTGTCCCTCTAGCTAAGCCCAGCTTATCCAGCAGTCGACCACCGTGGCCCGCACCCCTGGCGCAAGCAGGGCTTAGCCACCTGGGTGGGGGTGAAGGCTAGCTGACAAACCAGGGTTAAGGTTTGTTGCATAGTAGGTAGTAGGGTGCCCCTTCGCGCTACTTGGAGGCAGCCCTCTTGGCGCAAGGCTTGGGGTAGCGGGCCGTAATGACTCCCCTAGAAGAAGCGGCGGAAGCGGCGGCTAGGCTGCTGGTGTTTCGGGACATCTGCGCCCGTCCCCTGGCCCTAGCCTGGCAGGAGCTCATTCAGCAGTTGATGAGCGGGGATCCCTTGCCCTGCTGGAGAGCCTATGGGCGTTGGTTTGAGCTTTTGGCCCAGCAAGGCTTGAGCTGGCGGGAGTGGCTGATCCGGGAGATCCGCTGGGCCGATAACCCTTTCTCGCGGGCGGCGCTGCAACCGCAAGGGATCCCAGCACCCCTTCTGCAAGCGGCCCGCCACGATCTCCGTTGCCTGCAAATCCTAGCCAATAGCCAGGAGACGATCGCCGAGCAAATGCAGGCGCTGGGCCTGGGGATCTCCTGGCCAGATGAAAACACCAGCAGCTCTGGCTGGGATCCTCGCCCCTTGGCCGATTGGGGCCAGAGCCTGGAGGCCTTGATTGCCCACTACCGCCAAGCAGGGGCAGGGCTCTATGGCCGCTATTGGGCCTTTCGCTGGGGGCCAGCAGGGCTAGAAGGGATCCCTGCTCCCGACTTGCCCGAATGGGAAGAGATTTACGGCTACGAACGGCAGAAACAGCAGCTGGCCGCCAACACCGAAGCGCTGCTGCGGGGGGATCCGGCTTTGCATGTGTTGCTCTACGGAGCGCGGGGCACCGGCAAGTCTTCGCTGGTGAAGGCGTTGTTGCGCCGCTACGGCCCGCAGGGACTGCGCCTACTGGAGCTAAGACCCAGAGACTTGATGCAGTTGCCGGAGATCTTGGCGGAGCTGCGACAGCAGGCGCTGCCCTTTGTCCTATTTGTAGACGACCTCTCCTTTGAGGCGGACGAAACCGAGTTTAAGCAGCTCAAGGTGCTCCTAGAGGGAGATCTCGTCCCACCGCCGCCCAATGTGCGCCTCTATGCCACCAGCAACCGCCGCCACCTTATCCGCGAGTTTTTTGGCGATCGTCCCAACCCCCAAGATCAAGAGATCCATGCCTGGGATACGGTGCAGGAAAAGCTGTCGCTGCGGGATCGCTTTGGCCTTACCCTTACCTTTGCCCCTTTTAGCCAAGCCGACTATCTGGCTACGGTGGAACACTTGGCGCAGCGGCTGGGCCTCTCTCAGCCTCTAGATACCTTGCGCCGCCAAGCGCTGATCTGGGCTCAGCAGCAGAACGGCTTCTCCGGTCGCACCGCCCGCCAGTTTTTGCAGGCCCTGCAGGCCGGCCTGGTGGAAGTTGGATAGCCGCAAGCCGGTGGAGTTTTCCGTTGTAGAGAAGAGCCAGGCTACAGCAGCCACTCGCAGGCCCGCTCTCCCACCCCTTGCAAATTCAGAGGAATGGCCACCGCCTTGCCTATGCGAGGTTTCTGGCGGGTAGCCTCAATTTCTCGCCGCACCGTTTCCCACACACCCCAAGCCTGCAGATGAGCCATCACCGACTCCAGGCGAGCCAGATACTCGGCCTCCGTCAAGGGGAAAGAGGGCTGCTCTAGGTAGCGCCACATCACCAACAACACCACCCTACCCCCCATGCGGCGCAGCTGCACGTCGTAGGAGCAGCCCCACTTCTCCCGCAGCAAAGCTTGCAACTCGGATCCCCTCATAGGTTGGCTTGGATGCATCGGCCTCCCCCTCGAGCTGCTCCTAGCTTTGCATTTCTTAATGAAATTGGCTAGGGGGCTCGGTTAGGATGGTGTCGTTTGTCAACGAACGTTAAAACTTCTCAGGCTTTCCTGACCATTATGACCGAAGCGATGAGCAACTTTGAGGCGCCCCCCATGAGCCGGCGGGTTCTCTTGAACGCCCTTCTCAGCGGCTCGGTGGGGGTGGTGGTCGTGGGTGCCCTCTACCCGGTGGTGAAGTATTTCATTCCTCCCTCTGCCGGTGGGACAGGGGAGGGAGTGATTGCCCAAGATGCCCTCGGCAGGCCAATTCGCGTCAGCGAGCTGCTAGCTACCCACGCGGCTACGGACCGCGTCCTGGCCCAGGGCTTGAAGGGAGATCCCACCTACATCGTGATCGACAATGGAGCGGTGGCTAACTACGGCCTCAACGCCGTCTGCACCCACCTCGGCTGCGTGGTGCCCTGGAATGCAGGAGAAAACCTCTTCAAGTGCCCCTGTCACGGATCCCAATATGCAGCCAATGGCAAGGTCATCCGGGGGCCGGCTCCCCGTTCGTTGGAGCTAGTCAGCGTCACGGTGGACGGCGACAACATTCGCTTTAGCCCCTGGCAGGGCCCCGATTTCCGCGAGGCCTAAAGCGCGCCATTGCAGAGCTGGCGGTGGCAAGAGGAAAGCCTGAAGAGGGCACGGCGTTGGTCTTGGCCAGAGCGTCCACAGGCTCTCGAGGAGAGGGCGCAAAAAGCTTTTGCAGATTGGAATTGCAATTTTGAGTTGAGCTTATGAAGCGAATTTTTTTCTTGGCCTTGTGCGCGCTGCTGCTAGTGGTCGTAGCATCTCCGCCAGCAGCAGCCTACCCCTACTATGCCCAGATGGCCTACGACAACCCCCGCGAGGCAACGGGGAAAATTGTCTGCGCCAACTGCCACCTGAACGCCATGCCTGTCCGGGCTGAAGTGCCGCAGGCGGTTACCCCCGGTCAGGTGTTCACCATTAAAGTTGGGATTCCCTACGACCTAAGCAAGCAGCAGGTGCTAGCAGATGGCAGCAAGGGCGGCTTGAATGTTGGCGCGGTGGTGATCTTGCCAGAGGGCTTCCGCCTGGCCACCGAGGAGGAAATGACCGAAAAGCAGCGGCAGGAGACCGCTGAGACCTACATCACTCCCTACAGTGACCAGAAGCCCAACATCCTCCTGGTGGGGCCGTTGCCCGGTGAGCAGCACCAGGAAATCGTCTTCCCGGTGGTAGCCCCTGACCCGAAAGAGGATCCCTCAGTGGCTTTCATGAAATATCGGGTTTACATTGGCGCCAACCGGGGCCGTGGCCAGATCAACCCCGATGGCAGCCTCAGCAACAACAACGTCTTCCGCGCTCCCGCCACCGGCCGCCTGACCAGCATCGCCACTATCGAGTCGGATCTTAGCGACCTGCCGGCAGAGCTCGCCGCCCTGGTGCCACCCGAATACGAGTTGCCGGGCACGCGAGTGCTCAGCTTCGAAACTGAGAACGGTATCCAGCATCTGGTGGTGCCGCCGGGGCCGGAGTTGGTGGTTAACATTGGCGACAGCGTCAAAGAAGGGGATCCGGTTACCAACAACCCCAACGTGGGCGGCTTTGGCCAAGTGGAGCGGGATCTGGTGCTGCAGAGCCCGGATCGGGTGAAGTGGATGGTGGCCTTCCTGGCGGCAGTGGCTATCACTCAGCTCCTCTTGGTACTCAAGAAAAAGCAAGTGGAACTTATTCAGGCGGCAGAACTTTTGGGCTAGCCCCACTCTTCCAATCATTCCCAGCACCCCGGAACCAGCCGGGGTGTTTTTTCTAAGGAATCCTCAGCTCTCCCACCATCACCAGCACTGCCTGCCCGGCAATCTCCACCCGAGCGCCGAGATAGCGACACCAGAGCTCACCCCCCCGCGTCGAGAGCTGCCGCACCCTGAGCTCAGTTCGACCCAGCCGCTCCGACCAATAAGGCGCCAACAGACACTGGGCAGAGCCGGTTACGGGATCCTCCGGAATCCCCAAGCGGGGGGCGAAAACGCGGCAAACAAAATCCGCTCCCTCCTCTAAATCTGCTCCGGCAGCGGTGACGATTAACCCGGAGACAGAGAGCGCCTCCACCTGAGCCCGATTCGGCTGGACTTGCCGCACCTGCTGCGCCGAAGCCAGCACCGCTACCCCCATGCTGCCGCGGTACAACTCTAGAGGAGGGATCCCCAAGGCCGCCGCCACCTGTTCTTGCGCTTCCAGCCAAGGTTGGGGAGTCTGGGAGGGGAAATCCATCGCTAGCCGCTTTCCTTGCTGCCGCACCAACACCTGGCCACTGCGGGTGGAGAAGGCCACCTCCTGAGCTTCTGGGTGAACTTCGCTCAAGAGCACATGGGCAGCAGCTAGGGTGGCGTGCCCACAGAGATCCACTTCCGTTGTGGGGGTAAACCAGCGCAGGCTGTAGTGGGGGAGGCCATCCCAGGATCCCTGGGGCAGCAAAAAAGCTGTTTCCGACAGATTGTTCTCTGCCGCAATTGCCTGCAACAGCTCCTGCGGCAGCTCCTGGGACAGCAAGCAAACCGCTGCCGGATTGCCCCTAAAGGGCACTGCCGTAAAGGCATCCACCTGAAACAAGGGAATTTGCACCGCCTCTCCTCCCCCAAAAGGCGCAGAGGAAGTCGGGAGATCCACACCCAACCGCCTCGTCTGTCGTTGCAGCTATTGTCAGGCTGCAGAGCTGACTGATAAACTAGCACTCGGAAGCCGAGAGTGCTAAAGCCTCAATGGATGCGAGTTTAGTTGACTCCTCAATCACCCTTTGACTTCCTGTCATAGGCATCACGGAGGACACTTAGTATGGCTGCAGTAACGCTGAACGTCTCTACGCTGAAACCGCTGGGCGACCGTGTGCTGGTGAAAGTTGCCCAGCAGGATGAGAAAACCGCAGGCGGGATCTTTTTGCCTGACACTGCCAAAGAGAAACCCCAAGTAGGGGAAGTGGTTGCGGTCGGTCCTGGCAAGCGCAATGACGATGGCAAGGTTATTCCAATAGAGCTGAAAGTAGGCGACAGAGTGCTCTACTCCAAGTACGCCGGCACGGAGGTGAAGCTGGGTACCGAGGAGTATGTGCTGCTAGCTGAGCGGGACATCCTTGCCATTGTTCAGTAGTTCTAGCAAGAGGCAGCAAGTGCTGTAAAAGAGACCGACTGCTGCTAGCTTCTAGCTTATCCTTCGTTGGCTGACCGTTGGAGGTTAACTATGGCTAAGTCGATTATTTTCAGCGAAGAAGCCCGTCGCGCTCTTGAACACGGCATGGACATTTTGGCAGAGGCCGTAGCCGTTACCCTTGGCCCCAAAGGGCGCAACGTGGTGCTGGAGAAAAAATTTGGCGCACCCCAGATTGTTAACGATGGGGTAACCATTGCCAAAGAAATTGAGCTGGAAGACCACATTGAAAACACGGGAGTTTCTCTCATCCGTCAAGCTGCCTCTAAGACCAATGACATCGCTGGCGACGGCACCACTACAGCTACGGTCTTGGCCCACGCCATGGTGAAAGAAGGGCTCAAGAACGTGGCTGCTGGCGCCAACCCCATCGCCCTCAAGCGCGGCATTGACAAGGCAGTGAAGTTCCTAGTGGACAAAATTGCCGAACACGCCCGCCCAGTAGAAGACTCCAAAGCCATTGCCCAGGTGGCGGCCATTTCTGCTGGCAACGATGAGGAAGTGGGCCGCATGATTGCCGAGGCCATGGAAAAAGTGGGCCGCGAGGGGGTGATCTCCATAGAAGAAGGCAAGTCCATGACCACCGAGCTGGAAGTGACGGAGGGGATGCGCTTTGACAAAGGCTACATCTCCCCCTACTTCGTCACTGACACGGAGCGGATGGAGGCGGTTCTGGAGAACCCCTACGTCCTGATCACCGACAAGAAGATTACCCTGGTGCAAGACCTGGTGCCGGTTCTGGAGCAAGTGGTCCGCGCTGGTCGTCCGCTGCTGATCATTGCCGAAGACATTGAGAAGGAAGCCCTGGCCACCTTGGTGGTGAACAAGCTGCGGGGCGTGCTGAGCGTGGTGGCGGTGAAAGCGCCTGGCTTTGGGGATCGCCGCAAAGCCATGCTGGAGGACATCGCCATCCTCACCGGCGGCGAAGTGATTAGCGAGGAGCGCGGCCTGAAGTTGGAGAACGCGCGTCTTGAGTCCCTTGGCTCGGCTCGCCGCGTCACGGTAACCAAGGACCACACCACCATCGTGGCGGAGGGCAACGAAGCGGCGGTGAAAGCCCGTTGCGAGCAAATCCGTCGCCAAATTGAAGAGACTGACTCCACCTACGACAAAGAAAAACTGCAAGAGCGCTTGGCCAAGCTAGCTGGCGGTGTGGCGGTGATTAAAGTGGGCGCGGCCACCGAAACGGAAATGAAGGATCGCAAGCTGCGCCTGGAAGATGCCGTCAACGCCACCAAGGCGGCGGTAGAAGAGGGGATCGTCCCCGGCGGCGGCACCACTCTGGCCCACCTGATTCCGGTGGTTACGGAGTGGGCGCAGGCCAACCTGTCTGGCGATGAGCTGGTGGGGGCTATGCTGGTGGCCCGTGCTCTGGGCGCTCCGCTGCGCCGCATTGCCGAGAACGCCGGCCAGAACGGCTCGATTGTGCTGGAGCGGGTGAAAGAGAAGCCCTTCACGGTGGGTTACGATGCCCAGAACGACGCCTATGTGGATATGTTCGAAGCGGGTATCGTTGACCCGGCCAAAGTCACCCGCTCTGCCCTGCAAAACGCTGCCTCGATTGCCGGCATGGTGCTCACCACCGAAGCTATTGTGGTGGACAAGCCCGAGCCCAAGAACAACAAGCCGGCTGGTGGCGGCGGCGCGGATGACTACGACTACTAATCCCCTGGCACGAAGAGGCGGCAGCTTCTCCAGTAGCAGAGAGTCTGCTGCCTTGCCGGGGTAGAGTTGACTGCCTGAAATAATCTTTCGGGATCCCAGGTGGGATCCCTTTTCCTTATCCCAGGGGGCGCAGAGGAGAAGGCGGCGTGGCACGGTTAGTCTGCATTGGCCTAGATCTGGCCTGGTCAGCCCGCAACCCTTCGGGGGTGGCGACGCTGGAGGTGGAGATTCTGGATCCCGCCATTCAAAACCTGACAGGCTACCTCCTGGACAGCCGCCTTCTGGGGACCAATGAGGAAATTGTGGACTACATCCAAGCCCAAGCTAGAGGGGATCCCTGCCTGGTGGCAGTGGATGCCCCCTTGCGCGTTCCTAACTTGAGGGGCCAGCGGCAGGCAGAAGCCGAACTCAACCGTGTGTTTCGACCCTACGCTGCCGGCGCCCACCCCGCCAACCGCCGGCTTCTGGAAAGAAATGGTCAGGTGCGAGGAGAAGCGCTGGTGCAAGCCCTCGCCCGCTATGGCTTTCAGGAGCAGGCCAGCATCGAGCAGGGGCGCTTGGCCCGTCAAGTTACTGAAGTCTTCCCCCACAGTGCCATCGTGAGCCTGTTTGGCCTTAGCCGCAGCCTCCCCTACAAGGCGCGTCCCCGCCGCAGCTGGCAGGAGCGAGAACAGGCCTGGCGGCTGTACCAGCAACATCTGCGCGCCTTGGCCAGCACCGATCCCTCTCTGCAGGGCCACGAGCCCCTGCTCCAAGTGGAGGTGGGATCCCTTAGAGGCCGCCAGCTCAAAAACTACGAAGACCAAGTCGATGCCTTGATGTGCGCCTACATTGCCCTCTACGGCTTCCGCTGGGGATCCCAGCGCTGCCACAGCTTCGGAAGTCTGCAGGAAGGGCACATCTTCACACCCTTGCCCAAGAAGCCAGTTGACTCCAAAACTTTCTCTAGCTTTAGAGACCTCCTTGGCGGCATGATTAATTATAATTAAGAGATCCTCTTGCTAAAGAGGAAAGAAATGAACGTCCAACTGGGCCGCAATCGACAGGCAAGACGGGCTTACGGACTGGATGAGATTGCGCTGGTGCCGGGCAGGCGAACCCTGGATCCCAGCCTGGTGGATACCCACTTCACTATAGGAGGGATCCAACGACCCATCCCCATCATTGCCAGCGCCATGGATGGCGTGGTGGACGTCAAGATGGCGATTTTGCTCTCCAAGCTGGGAGCTTTTGGAGTGCTGAACCTGGATGGGATCCAAACTCGCTACGCGGATCCCGACGAGGTGCTGGAGCAGATTGCCGCAGTTGGCAAAGACGAGTTCGTCCCCCTGATGCAGCGCCTCTACAGCGAGCCGGTCAAGCCAGAGCTAATCCAAGAGCGCATTCGCCAGATCAAAGCTGCCGGCGCCATTGCTGCCGCTAGCTGTGTGCCCGCCCACGCTGCCCAATACGGCCCCCTGGTCGCGGAAGCGGGGGGGGATCTGTTTTTCGTCCAGGCCACTGTGGTTTCCGTCCACCACAAGGTGCCTGAGGGCATGCAAAAGCTCGATTTGGCCCAGTTCTGCCGCTCTATGCCCATTCCCGTAGTGGTGGGCAACTGCGTCACCTACGAGGTGGCCCTAGAGCTAATGCAAGCAGGAGCAGCGGGGGTCCTGGTGGGCATCGGCCCGGGGGCTGCCTGTACCTCCCGCGGCGTGTTGGGGGTGGGGGTGCCACAGGCTACAGCGATTGCCGACTGTGCCGCTGCACGGGAGCAGTTCCTGGCGGAAACCGGCACCTATGTCCCTGTGATTGCCGATGGGGGATTGGTGACCGGTGGCGACATTTGCAAAGCCATTGCCTGTGGGGCCGATGCAGTGATGATCGGATCCCCTTTGGCCCGTGCCCAAGAGGCGCCCGGTCGCGGCTTTCACTGGGGTATGGCCACTCCTAGCCCCGTCTTGCCCCGCGGCACCCGCATCCGCGTGGGATGCACCGGCACCCTGGAAGAAATCTTGTGCGGCCCCGCCCGCCTCGATGACGGCACCCACAACCTCTGGGGTGCTCTGCGCACCAGCATGGCCACCCTGGGCGCTGCCAACCTCAAGGAAATGCAGCAGGTGGAGATCTGCATTGCCCCTTCCCTGCTCACCGAGGGCAAGGTGTACCAGAAAGCCCAGAGCCTGGGCATGGGGAGATAGCGCCCGCCAATGCTAAACTCAGTAGCCGGGATCCCCAAGGGCGGTTAGCTCAGCGGTAGAGCGCCTGCCTTACAAGCAGGATGTCACTGGTTCGAGTCCGGTACCGCCCATCCTCATCCAGGCTGGCAGCTTGGGGGATACACCCGCTAGCCAGGGCCGGATCCCTGGGGTAGAGTAATGGGTGTGGAGCCTGAATTATCTAGCCCTGGGGATCTCGCATTGAGTCTGGCTCAAAAAGTGTGTAAAGTGGTAGACGGTATGGACTGGGGCTGTACTATGTTGTGTTATTTATTCTTCTAAAGTCCGCAATTGTCAGGCTCGCTCTCGAGGTAGACGGCCTGTTACTTCTAGAAGGCACTGCTACAGCCAAGACAGGTGTGAGGACAAAGAACAAGGAGAGAAACATGCCCGCAAAACACGCGAACTACTGGAAAACGCTGCTGGCTGGGACTCTAGGTGCAGCGGCAGTCTTGACCCCTGGGGTGGCTTATGCCCAAGCGACGGGGCCGGTCACCTCCATCTCTGAACTTTCGGATGTGCAGCCTACTGACTGGGCTTTCCAGGCGCTACAATCTCTGGTCGAGCGTTACGGCTGTATTGCCGGCTACCCCGACCGCACCTTCCGCGGCAACCGGGCCATGACCCGCTATGAGTTTGCCGCTGGGATGAACGCCTGCTTGGATCGCATCAACGAGCTGATCGCTGCTGGGCTGGCCGACAAGGTTTCCAAAGAGGACTTGGCTACGCTGCAGCGGCTGCAGGAGGAGTTTGCGGCTGAGCTGGCGGCTCTACGGGGGCGGGTAGAGGCAGCAGAGGCCGATATTAACGACCTCAAAGGCAAGGTCTTCAACCCGGTTACCAAGTTGAATGCCGAGGTGATTACGGCTATTCTGGGCAGCGCCCTGACAGAGGATCGGGTTGTTGGGGGAAGGGTTGTGGCTGAGCAGGACCAAGCCAACATTACCCTGCCCTATCGGGTGCGGCTGAACTTCGACGCCTCCTTTGCTGGCCGCGACCGTTTGCGCATCCGCCTGCAGGCTCGCAATGCGGTAACCGCCTTCTTCTCTGGGGATCCAGGCGTTGGCTTTGGCGGGGGTGGCGGTGGCACTTTCACCCTGGCCCAGTTGGTCTATCAGTTCCCTGCCTTTAACGGCGCTGCCACCATCTACGCCGGCATCACGGGCACAGGGGTGCCCAGCGTCCTTCAATACAGCGTTCCCTTCGATGCCCTTTCTGACTTTGCCGACCTTCCCAAATCCACGGGAGATGTGCCCAGTGGAACGCTGTTTGGCTTCCGCTCTCGTCTCAGCGACCAGCTTCGCTTAGCCTACGCCTACAGCACTCGCGGCGCCCAGGACTTAGGCAGCGGCTTTGGTGACAGCGGTTTGACGGGCAACGACAGCGCTCACACGGTGGAGCTGGGCTTTTTGCCTACAAAAGAGCTGGAGTTCTACCTGCAGTTCGCCACCACCTATCTGCAGGATGCCACAGGAGGCCCCAGCTTCTTGGCCACCGGCAGTAACCTCTTCCGAGGGCCGCTGCGCCGGACTGAGGTAACCACCTCTGCGCGGGTCAATGCCTTTACGGTGGCCGCTAAGTGGGATGTAAGTCCACGGATTACGGTGTCCGGCTGGTTCACCGCTGGCAATGTCGATTACAACCTGCCTAATGTGGTACCAGCTGGCACTATCGATCCAGGTGACGAAAGCTTCAACGGCTGGCTGTTTGGCTTTGTCTTCCCGGATCTGTTCGTGGAGGGTGCCAAAGGTGGTGTGGTCTTCGGCCAGCCAATCGTGACCACTGACAATTCTGGCGTGTGGGATACCCGCCCCTTCGTAGTGGACGTCTACTACAGCTTCCCGGTCAATGAGTACATTACCTTGACACCTGCTGCCTATTTTGTAAGCAACCCCAACGGCGGCAGGCCAGGAGACAACGACCCAACCATTGGTGTGGGCGCTCTGCGGGCAGTGTTTACCTTCTAACCCCTTGCTGTCCTGCCTAGGTTAAAAATTTAGGGATCCGCCACTGCGGATCCCTTTTTTGCTTCCCAAGCCTTGCCGCTCTGAAAGACTTATACAACGCTGGACAAAAGCGGACTTTTGCTCCAGGTTGACGCTTTCTTCCTGCTTCCACGACCCGCAGCTAGTGGCAGAGTTTACCCCTACCACACCGCCAGAGGAATCTCCACAGGCGTAACTTCCCCGCGATCGCGATAGCGGGCCGTAGGCCTTGCTGCAGGTAGTTGCTACGAGCCCCCATAAGGCACACCGGCTAAAGACGGAGCCAACTTTAGCCTAGGCAAAGGGCCTACCAGAAAAGATGTACTCGCAAGCCTACTCGCTCAGCCCATCTCCGTCAAGGCAGGAGGTTGGTCATGCCACAAAGTGGCTGATTGTCCAGGGAATCAAGGACTAGAGGAGAGCCCTCGCCCTGGGATCCATTGAGGAAGTTGGAGGGGGCGCCGGGAAGCTAGGGGTTGCAAAAGGGGCACTGAGCCGGATCCGCCCAAGTCTCTGCCACAGGCTCGGTGTGGGTGTGGGAACAGCGGGCACAGCCATAGATCCATGCCTTGGTTACAGGGGTGGGAGCACCACACTGGCCGCAGGGCAAGCCTGCCAGGGGGCGGATGCGCCAGTAGCCGGGAGTGCCGCAGGCTGGGCAAAGGCTTTGGGCTTTGGCAATGAGGTTTTGGGTGGCTGCCGCGATGACCTGCAGGCGGGTTGGGTTGTACAGGGCCCGCATGTCGGTTTCCAGGTGCAGCCCCTGCTGCCGGGCCAGCAGCTCCTCCACCACCTGCCTCAGGGTTGCTTCGTCTTGGATCCCTTTGTGGATAACTTGGGGGTTTTCCGGCTGGTCGAGGGCGATCAGGGCATGCTCGGGGAAACCGACTTTTTGGGCAAAGTCAAGCGCTTCCGCAAAACTTTGCACCCAGCGATGGCTGAAATTGGTTTGGGTACTTTCTGCATAGCCCACCAGCTCCAAGGGATCCGCGCCGGATTCAAAAACCTTGAGCATGACCCATTCCTGGTTCCAAGGAATCCAAGGGATCTGGGGATGGGGGCCGAAGGATCCCTCGCTGGCCAAAACCAAGGGGGCAGGGTAAGCTTGGCGGGCTCTCTCGATCTTTAGACGTAGGGTGTGAAGGGGATCCCCTGGCCGGGGGCGCTCCCGCGAGAAGGTGCCGAATTGGTCGGTGTCTAGAGGTATCACCTGCACCTGGATCCCCAGATGCTCGGCCAAGAGAGGGGCAATCACCTTCTCTTTGCAATGCAGGGTTGCCAAGTAGGCAATCCGACCCTTCCAGTCCATAGAGGTGCTGCAAAAAGCCTACAGCTTTTGTCCTCGGGCCAGTCGAGATGGCTCAAACTAGGGGGCTGGGTTTTGCCGCCAAGCCCAAGTGGGCGACGGCCTCGGCCAAAGCGGCCTCTCGGCTTTCCACAAACCGCTCCGCCGGTAGGGGCAAACGTAGGCTTTCCAGGCGCTGCCGGATGCGGCCTCTGGCGCCGACGATCCACACCTGTTTGCCGCGATCTAGGGCCTCGCGAATGGCATTTTCCAGGGAGAGGGTCGCCGAAACCCCCAGCATCGGCACATCCGATAGGTCCACCACCAAAGCTTGGCAGGAGGCTACCGCCTGATATTGGCGGGAAATGGCCTGGGAAACCCCGAAGATCATCGGGCCGCTCAAGTAAAACAACAGCACCTGGCCGCGGCCCTGGCGCAGCAATTCCTTTTCCCGCGGGGTGAGGTCTACGGCATCGTCCGCATCGGTAATGGCTTTCACCTCTTCCGACTGAAGCTCGCTCAGGCGCTGGATGGTGAGCAAGTTGGCCACGAACACCCCCACTCCCACGGCGGCGATGAGATCCACAAATACGGTCATGAACATCACCCCGTACATAATGGCTGCCCCTTTGAGGGAGAGGCGGTGGGCCCGCTTGAGGAAGCTCCAGTCGAGGATATCCACCCCCACCTTAAAGGCGATCCCTGCCAGCACGGCCATCGGGATCCCTTGGGTCAGGGGAGCGGCAAACAGCACCACCATCAGCAGGATTAACGCTCGGGTAATGCCGGCTAGAGGGGTACGTCCGCCCGACTGGATGTTCACCACTGTGCCCATGGTGGCGCCGGCCCCCGGCAAGCCCCCCAGGAAGCCAGAGACCAGGTTGGCAATTCCCTGCCCAATCAGCTCTTGGTCAGAGTCGTGGCGGGTGCGCGTGAGGTTGTCGGCAATCACCGCCGTCAAGAGGGTATCGATGCAGCCCAGCATGCCCAGCACCACCCCGTCCAACACCAGGCTGGCCAAGGCAGCAAAGGGCAGCTGCGGCCATTGCACCTGCGGCAAGCCAGTGGGGATGGGGCCAATGCGCCGCAAATCCCAATCCGCCATGAACCAGCTGGCCACCAACGTTCCCAGCACCAGGGCCACCAACTGGGGCGGCACCGCCCGCCGCCAAGGCTTGGGATAGCCAAAAAGGATTGCCAGCGTTAGCAGACCTAACCCCAGTTCCGGCACCTTGAGGTTGAGCAGGTAGGTCGGCAGGTTCCGCACGGCCCCAATGACTCCCCCCTGGCTGGCGTGGCCCAACAGCGGCGGGATCTGCAGCAAAATCATGATCCAGCCAATCCCCGACATAAAGCCGGAGATAACGCTATAGGGCATGAGGGTAATGTATTTGCCCAGCTTCAGGGATCCAAACACGATCTGAAACAGGCCCCCCAGCATGACCACCGTGAAGGCCGGCGCCAGCCCCTGCTCGGGATAGCGGGCGGTAACCTTGGCAATGACTGCTGTCATCATCACCGTCATCGGCCCGGTGGGCTCGGAGATGAGGGTGGGGGTACCGCCGAACAGGGCCGCAAAAAAGCCCACACACACCGCCCCGTAAAGACCTGCCACTGGCCCCGCCCCGGAAGCTACTCCAAAGGCTAGGGCCATCGGCAAGGACACAATTGCCGTCGTCAGGCCACCGAAGAGATCCCCGCGCCAGTTTTCTAGACTTAGACGCTGACGCCAGCCCCTTAGAAGATTGCCTCCGCCAGCCTGTACCATACCTTGCCACTCTCAACGCTATAGGCAGCCTATCATTGAGGGTTACCCTAAGGCCAAGTTAGAGAATAGACTTTTACCTATGAACTTCTTCAGGGATCCCCGAGCAGCCCCGGCGGGAAGCTCCTCACAAGGCCGATGGTAGACTGAGACTAGGGCTACCTTGCCTGCGTCAAGCTAACTGGCATTCTTCCCATCCCATGAGCGACAACGAGTTGGCCGCGCGCATCATCTCCACTGACCTGCAGCGGGAGATGACGCAGTCCTACCTGGAATACGCCATGAGCGTTATTGTCGGGAGGGCTTTGCCGGACGCGCGGGATGGCCTCAAGCCGGTGCATCGTCGCATCCTCTATGCCATGTACGAGTTGGGCCTGACGGCGGATCGGCCCTTTCGCAAGTGCGCTCGGGTGGTGGGGGATGTAATTGGAAAATACCATCCCCACGGGGATCAGGCAGTTTACGAGGCCCTGGTGCGCATGGCCCAGGACTTCTCCATGCGGGAGCGCCTGGTGGATGGGCACGGCAACTTCGGCTCCATTGACAACGATCCGCCAGCGGCCATGCGCTACACCGAGTGCCGCCTCACGGCCTTTGCCCAGGAAGCCCTGCTGCAGGACCTCGACGCTAACACCGTTGACTTTGTCGACAACTACGACGGATCCCAGCAAGAGCCGCTGGTGCTGCCGGCGCGGATCCCGCAGTTGCTGCTGAACGGCTCTTCCGGTATTGCCGTGGGCATGGCCACCAACATTCCCCCCCACAACCTGGGAGAGCTGGTGGACGGCCTGATTGCCCTCATCGAAAACCCCAACCTGAGCAGCCTGGAGTTAATGCAGTGGATCCCTGGGCCAGATTTTCCCACGGGCGGGCTGATCCTGGGCCAGGAGGGCATCCGCGAAGCCTACGCCACCGGGCACGGCTCCATCACGCTGCGCGGCGTGGCCACCATCGAAACCCTCGAGCAGCCGGGCCGGCCGGCGCGGGAGGCCATTGTCATCACCGAGCTGCCCTACCAGACCAACAAGGCAGCCATGATTGAAAAAATTGCCGAGTTGGTCAATGAGAAAAAACTGGAGGGCATTGCCGACATCCGCGACGAGAGCGACCGCAGGGGCATGCGGGTAGTCATTGAGCTGAAGCGGGATGCCCAGCCCCAGGTGGTGCTCAACAACCTCTACAAACAGACCCCCCTGCAGACTAGCTTTGGGGTCAACATGCTGGCCATCCTCAACGGCAGGCCCTGCACCTTGACGTTGCGGGACGCGCTCCAGACTTTTCTGGACTTTCGGGTAGAGCTCATCGAGCGGCGCACCCGCTACGAGCTGCAGAAAGCCGAGGAGCGAGCTCACCTGCTCCAGGGGTACCTTGTGGCTTTGGGGCAGCTGGATCGGGTCATTGCTCTCATTCGGGAAGCGGCTGATACTGCCACCGCCCGCGCCGAGCTGCAGAGCCAACTGGGGCTAAGTGAAGTGCAGGCCGAAGGCATCCTCCAAATGCAACTGCGCCGCCTCACCGCCCTGGAAGCCGAGAAGATCCAGGCCGAGCACGAGGACTTGCTGCGGCAAATTGCCGATTTGCGGGACATTCTCACGCGGCGGGAACGGGTGATGCAGATTATCCGCGAGGAGCTGTTGCAGCTCAAAGCCCGCTTTGGGAGCCCGCGCCGCTCCCGCTTTTGCCTGGAGGACGGTGAGCTGGAGGTGGCCGATCTCATCGAAAACCGCGAGACGGTCATCTTCCTCACGGAACAGGGCTACATCAAGCGCATGGATCTCGAAGAGTTTCGGGTGCAAGGACGAGCCACCCGCGGCAAGGCTGGCGCTCGCATCAAAGAAGACGATGCCATTGCCCAATTTTTTGCCTGTTGCAGCCACGACACCCTTCTCTTTTTCACCAATCGGGGGGTGGCCTATACTCTGCCCGCCTACCAGATCCCCCAAGGGAGCCGCATCGCCCGCGGCAGTGCCATTGTCCAGTTGCTGCCGCTGAGCCGGGAAGAGCGGGTTACCTCGATGGTGCCCGTAGGCGAGTTTAGCGAGGACGAATACCTGGTGATGCTCACGCGCAGGGGGTACATCAAAAAGACGGCCCTCAGCGCCTTTGCCAACGTTCGCTCCAATGGCCTGATTGCCATTTCTCTTGAAGAAGGTGACGAGTTGTGCTGGGTGCGCCGTGCCCGCCCGGCTGACGACGTGGTCATGGCAACTCGCCAGGGCATGGGTATTCGCTTCCGGGCTGACGACGAGCAACTGCGTCCCCTGGGGCGGCCAGCTCGCGGTGTGCGGGCCATTACCCTCAACGCCGGCGACGCCATCGTCAGCATGGATATTCTCTCTGCCGAGGCGGTGAGGGCTGCTGAGCAAGAGGGAGAGCGGCTTGCCAATCCCTGGGTGCTGGTCATCACCAAGGAAGGTCGGGGCAAGCGCTTGGCCATTGACCATTTCCGCCAGCAAAACCGTGGCGGCAAGGGGGTGATCGCCACCAAGTTCCGCCAGGCGTCGGATGAGCTAGCGGCCCTGCGCATCGTCAATGCCGAGGACGAGATCCTCTTGGTCACTGCCAGGGGCATGGTCATGCGCCAGCTGGCTAAGGCCATTCCTGCCCAGTCGCGCGAGGCAACGGGTGTGCTGGTGCAGCGCCTGGATCCCGAGGACAGCATCGTCGGGGTAACAGTGGTGCCGGCCTCATTTGTCGGGGATCCCTCGCCCTAGAGCTCCGGCTGCTTTTAGGTACGGCATTTGCCGCCTCAAAAGGGTGGGATCCCGTACCGAGGGCGGCAAGGTGTAGGTGGTAAGCTGGGCGTAGCCCAAGTTGGGGGAGCGGCAAGAGCCTGACGGATCAGGCAGGCCATCCCGTTGGGCTTTAGTTGCTGTGTTTGGGGAGCTTGGTAACTCCATGTCCAGCCCAATCAACTTCATTCCTGGCTTTGAGGCTGTGCCGACGCCTAGCCCCAACAACCGGCTCTGGCAATACCTGCAGGCGCAGGATCCCAGCGTTTTTCAGGATATTGCCCGCAATTCTTCTCCAGAAGTGCTAGAGATCTTGGGCTATAACATCCGCAGCCTGCTGGGCAGTCTGCCGTCCGACCAATTTGGCGTTCAAATCGTTACCAACCGTGAAAGTTTGGCAAAGATGCTCTCTGGAGCGATGATGGGGGGCTATTTTCTGCGGGTGATGGAGCAGCGCCTGGCCCTGGAGCAGTCTTTGGGCAACTCACCCGCTGCCATCGACGCCTCCCAGGCCTCCAGCGCGGATCAACCTTCGCCAGCAGAAGGCGAAAGCGCTCAGTAGCCGGGGGCTAGGCTTTGTCGGCCTGCAGCTCAGTCCACCCTCTGGTGCCACTAAGGACATTCAAGGCATCCCAGCTCAGCCGCCCGCTGCGGCGAATTTTAGTCTGCCCGGATAGCTTCAAGGGATCCCTGACGGCTAAGGCCGCCGCAGAGAGCATTTCCCGGGGCCTCCGCCAGGTCTTGCCCGAGGCAGAGGTGGAGCTGCTCCCCTTAGCCGATGGGGGAGAGGGCACGCTGGAGGTATGGCTAGCGGCGCTAGGAGGCGAGAAGAAAGGCCTATGGGTTACTGGCCCCCTAGGGGATCCCGTCTGGGCCGAGTACGGGGTGGCAGGGAAGCGGGCGCTGCTGGAAATAGCCCAGGTGGCGGGCCTGACCTTGCTACCCCCCGAGCGGCGGGATCCTACCCGCACCACCACCTACGGCTTGGGGGAGTTGGTGCGGGTTGCCTGTCGGGAGCCCGTTGCCGAGATCTGGATAGGGCTGGGGGGATCTGCCACCGTGGATGCAGGAGCAGGCATGGCCCAGGCCTTGGGCTATCGCCTCTTGGATGAAGCGGGGGATCCCCTGGCCTGGGGCGGGGGAGAGCTATCCCGGCTGGCGCGCATCGAGTCGCCTGAGCAGCCGGTCTGGCAGGGCAAGCGCATCCGCGGCCTCTGCGACGTGCAAAATCCCCTCACCGGCCCGCTGGGGGCAGCCGCCGTCTTTGCCCCCCAGAAGGGAGCCACCCCCCGGCAGGTGCAGCAATTAGAGCAAGCGCTGCAGCGCTGGGCTGAAGTGGTCAAGCGCGACCTGGGTCGAGCGGTGGAGGGGATCCCTGGTGCTGGCGCTGCCGGTGGGTTAGGAGCAGGGCTAGTGGCCTTTTTGGGGGCCACCCTGGAGTCCGGGATCCAGCTTTTGGCTCAGCAGTTGAACCTGGCGGAGCACATCCGTCGCTCTGATCTCGTGGTCACCGGCGAGGGCCGCTTTGACGAACAGAGCACCATGGGCAAAGTGGTAGGGGTGGTGCTGCAGCAGGCTAGGGCAGCCCAGAAGCCTCTCTTGATTCTCTGTGGCCAGGCCTCCCCCGCCGCCCGCACCGACTTGGCAGTCGAGTCTCCCCCCATCCGGGTAGGCGCTCTCTGTGACTGGATCCCGGATGTGGCCGCAGCCCAGCGCCAGGCCAGCCATTACCTAGAGCAGCTGGCTGCTCAAGAGTTGCGGGCCTTTTGCCAGCTATAATGCTTGAATCGTAACTCTAGGAAGCCATGGCCAGAATTGAGTTTTCTCCCGGCATCGAGGAAGTACCCACCCAGGTACGGCTGCTGAAATCCAAAACTGGCAGCCGGGGATCTGCCATTTTTCGCTTCGAGGAGTTGAAGACAGATACGCAAAACATCCTCGGCATGCGGATGATTGACGAAGAGGGGGAGCTAACTACCCGCAACATCACGGCCAAGTTCCTCAACGGGGAATTCAAAGCCCTGGAGGTAGTCTACGACATGGAAACCGAAGCCGAGTGGGAGCGCTTCCTGCGCTTTATGGAGCGCTTCTCGGCAACTCACCAGATGGGCAGGGCCTAAATTCTGCCGGACTGGTGTTTGGCCTTGGATCCCCTCGCCTCTTCAACCGAGGGCTGCGGTAGCGGGGGGCGGCGCTTGTGCCAGTCAGTGCTCTGCTCGTAGGCATAGGCCACCCGCAGCACCTTGCTCTCTTGCAAGACGTTGCCGATGATCTGCAGGCCAATGGGCAGGCCGTCGGCAAAGCCACAGGGCAAGCTTAGCGCTGGCAAGCCCGCCAAATTGACGGGGATTGTCATCAGGTCGCACAGGTACATGCTCAAAGGATCCGCCCGCTCCCCCGCTTTGAAGGCTGGCGTGGGGGTGGTGGGGCTGACCAATACGTCCACCTTCTCAAAAGCCTTGAGGAAATCCTGCTTGATTAGGGTGCGCACCTTTTGAGCTTTTAGGTAATAGGCGTCGTAGTAGCCGGCTGAGAGGGCATAGGTGCCAAGCATAATGCGCCGCTTCACCTCCGGCCCAAAGCCACGGGCGCGCGTCTTGCCATACATAGCCAAGAGGGAGTCGGCAGGCTCCCGCAGGCCGTACTTGACTCCGTCGTAGCGGGCCAGATTGGAAGAAGCTTCCGAAGGGGCAATGATGTAATAGGTGGCCAGGCCATAGCGAAAGCTGGGACAGTCGATCTCCAGGATCTCGGCCCCCAGCTCCTCTAGGTGTTGGATGGCTGCTTGCACGGCAGCGCGGGTCTCTTCCCCACACCCTTCTCCCAGCAGGTCGCGGATGACTCCAATCTTGAAGCCTTTGATCTCGGGGATCAGGGCCTGGCTATAGTCCGGGATCTCCACCCTAAGGCTAGTGGAGTCCAGAGGGTCGTGGCCAGCAATCCCCTGCAGCAGCAGGGCCACATCCTCCACCGTGCGCCCAAAGGGCCCCACCTGATCCAGAGACGAGGCAAAGGCCACTAGCCCATAGCGGGAGACTAGCCCATAGGTAGGCTTGAGGCCGACCACGCCACAAAAAGCTGCCGGCTGGCGGATCGATCCCCCCGTATCGGATCCCAAGGCCACCACCGCTTGGCCTGCCGCCACCGCTGCTGCCGACCCCCCCGAGGATCCCCCCGGTACCCGCGTCAGATCCCAGGGGTTGGCCGTGCGCTGAAAGGCCGAGTTTTCCGTGGAGCTGCCCATGGCAAACTCGTCCAGATTGGTCTTGCCCACCATCACCATGCCGGCTGCTGCCAGCCGCGCCGTCACCGTCGACTCGTAGGGTGGAATGAACCCCTCCAGGATCCTGGAAGCGCAGGTGGTGGGGATCCCTTGGGTACAGAGGTTGTCCTTGACAGCCAAGGGGATCCCGGCCAAAGGGCCGATCTCCTCCCCGGCGCGGATGCGGGCGTCCACGGCTCTAGCCTGCTGCAGGGCCAGCTCCTCCGTGACGGTAATGAAGCTCTTAAGCTGCGGCTCCAGTTGGTGCAGGCGATCTAGGTATTCGCGGGCAATCTCCTCGGCAGAGCGCTCTTTGGCTACCAACTGGCGGTGGAGGGTGCGGATGACAGACATAGACCAACTTGCAAGGAAGGGCAAATGCCAATTGGAGGGCTTGGGCTACCGCCGTTCCAAAAAGTCGCGGCGCAGATCCCGAATCTCTTGCCGCATCTCTCTCATCTCTTTCGCCATCTCGTCAGTGCGGCGCTCTAGCGCTTCCGTGCGGCGTTCCAGGGCTTCAGTGCGGCGCTCAATAGCCCGGGTGCGCTCGTCAAAGCGATCCAGGGCCTCGCGGAAAAACTGCGCCAGCATCGCCTGCCCCTCACGCAGCTCTTGAATGAGAAGCTGCTGATTTTGTTGGACGAGGCGCATCTCTTGCTGAGCAGCTTTCAGCTCTTGCTGGGAAGCTTGCAGTTCCTGGATGGCGCGGATCAACCACTGCTCTTGCTCAGGTGTCATCGCTAGCGGCGCTACAGAACAAAAAATCCCCGTACCCCAACTCCCCCCTCTTTTTGGGAGAGAGACTAGGGGCAAGGGAAATGGAGAGTAGGGAACTCGAATCCCTGACCTCTGCGGTGCGATCGCAGCGCTCTACCAACTGAGCTAACTCCCCGTGCCTTTACTAGGATAACCTGAATCGGCAGCCAAGATCTCCCCCGCCTGCAACTCTAGCTCTACAAAAACCTTTGAGGGCACCCGCTCGGATCCCTTTAGCTCCAGCAGGTCGTACCAGCCTTCATAGAGCAGCAGCAGGCTTACTTTCTCTTCCAAAGGGTCCACAATCCAGTACTCACCAATCCCCAAGACGCAGTACTCCGCCCGCTTGGCCCGGTAGTCTGCTGCCCGGCTGGACTCGCTCACCACCTCCACCACCAATAGCGGCGGCGGGTCTTCTAGACGAATCAACGCCTCTCGGGATCCCATCTCCTGCCACTGCTGCAAAGGCAGCACCACCACATCCGGGATCCGCACCGTATCCCAGCGGTTGCCCCGCGGCGACTGGATCCCTAGGCCGCCCTGGATTGTTGTCCAGGGCAACTGCTGCCGCGCAATCTCTGCCTCGAAAACCTGGCTGAGAAACTTTTGAATCTGCACATGCCGTCCGGTTGGAAGGGCCATAGGAACCAACTCCCCCGCCACCAGCTCATAGCGGGTGTCGCTGCCATCTGAATAAGCAAGGTATTCCGCCAAGCTCAGGCGAGCTGTTGGGGGTGCGGAAACGGATCCCATGACCAGAGCCATAACTTCTCTGTTGCCATCCTAGCCTTCCAAAATAAAACCCCTTAGGAAGAGGGGCTAGAGGTCGCTTGGGCTAGCGCCGTTCCAAAAAGTCGCGGCGCAGATCCCGAATCTCTTGCCGCATCTCTCTCATCTCTTTCGCCATCTCGTCAGTGCGGCGCTCCAACGCTTCTGTGCGGCGCTCCAAAGCCTCAGTGCGGCGTTCAATGGCGCGAGTGCGTTCGTCAAACCGGTCGAGGGCCTCCCGGAAAAACTGCGCCAGCATCGCCTGACCTTCCCGCAGCTCTTGAATCAAAACCTGCTGGTTTTGCTGGGCAGCTTGCAACTCTTGGACGGCACGGATTAGCCACTGCTCCTGCTCAGGTGTCATGGCTAGCAGGTGTTGCGGTGCTACAGAAATCATACCGCCCTAAACCTCTCGCTCTGGGAGAGGGGCTGCTCAAAGCAAAACCCCCCTTCCTTAGGAAGAGGGGCCAAGGGTAGGGACGGAAACTCAAGCTCGATCAGTTCAGTAAAGGGCTTCTTCTTGGTGGGTGATGATGGTGCAGTCAGAGGTAGGGTAAGCTACGCAGGTCAGCACATAGCCCTGGGCAATCTGGTCGTCATCCAGGAAGGATTGATCGCTTTGATCCACGGTGCCGCTCACCAGCTTGCCAGCACAGGTCGAGCAGGCTCCGGCGCGGCAGGAGTAGGGCAGGTCGATCCCTTGTTCCTCCGCCACGTCCAGAATGTACTCGTCGTCCGGCACATCGATGGTGACGTCCAGGCCCCGCTCTTCGTTGATCAACCGAACTTTGTAGACAGCCATCCTGCTTGGGTCTCCAGAAAAAACGTCCACTCCTCATCCTGCCACCCTTCTGCCCCGGATCAAGCACTATTTGGTAAGGAAGTAGGCAGATCTTCGGATTTTTTACAAAGGAATCACCCGCCCCTCCAGAGCCTTCCTTCGGCAGGGCCACTCTGTGGGGGCAGGGCTCGGCCTTGGCCAGGCCCTCAGGGATCCCAGAAAAAAAGGGCAAGACTTGCCAAGTTGGGCAGATCTGACGGTATGATTTACGGAGTAGCTAGAGCAAGCGCCGAACAGGCGTGTATGCGTCTCCCACCCGACCGTCGAGCCTGAGGCCTTGAGTTGCTTCAGGTCAGGTGATCGGGTAAGGTAAGGGAAGTGTTCAGCCGAACCCTACTTTTTTGGTTAAGAGGAGAAAAATGAACGGAACAATGCAGAGGTGGCTGCTGAAGTCACTTGGTTCTCTGACCTTGGCGTCTGCCGTGGTGCTCTTGCCCGTGATTCTAACGGGCTGCGGTGAAAGCAGTACTAGCCCAACTGTGCCGGTGCCTCCGCCACCGCCGCCCCCGCCTCCCCCAGCACCAACTCCTACGCCGACTCCCACGCCAACCCCGCCAGCAGGAACAGTTAGAGTTACGCCCGAAACCGACATTAACCGGATTATCGCCACTTCTGATCCCACCCAGCCTCTCACGCTTGTCCTGGAGCCAGGGGTCTATCGCCAGAACATCGTGATCAACCGCAGCAACGTTACGGTGCGCGGTGCCACTGGCTTGGTGGGCGATGCTATTGTGGTGGGTGCAGAGAGCGGCGCTCCTGTTCAGGTCACTAGCAATGCCAGTGGCGTTGTTCTGGAGAACTTCAGCATTCTCAACACCCGCTCCCTGGCACCGATTGAGTACGGCATTAACGCTGAGGAGGCCACAGAAGTTACTGTTACGGGCGTTGACATCGTTCTCTTCCCCACAGGAACCCCTCCAGCTTCCCGTGGGGTAGCCATTGGCTTTGGCTCAGCTGCTGCTGGCGTCACCTCTAAGAACCTGACAGTAACCCGCTCCAACCTCTTTGTGGCTGGCGCAGCTAACTCAGCGGGTATTCGCATTGCCGGCGACAACGCAGGCATCAACCTGCGGGTGGAGACCAACAACATCTTCTTGGGCTACGCCGCAGCTCCCGATGGCGTGCGAACTCAGTTGATTAACTTTGTGCCGCAGGATGTGGGTGCGGGCTCGGCGGCTATTTTCATTGAGCCTGCCGTTACAGGGCTGAGCTTGGTGGCCTTTGCTGGCAACACCATTACTCCCAGAACCCCAACGGCTAACGTCTACGCCATTCGCGACGAGCGAGGCAGCGGCCTCAATGCCGTGGAGCGCCGTGACATCGTTGCTAGAAACACGGGCTTGGTGTTTAACAGCAACACCAGCAACATTTACCTCTCCATTACCCGCGCCATTGCTGAGGCAGCAGGTCCTAACCAGACAGTAACGGCTGGTCCTGGATCCTTTGTGGCTGAGGGCGAGATTGTTCTGCCTGCCGACAGGCCTGGCTTGACCTTGAACTCCGTTGATGGCACGAGCATAGTGCAGTCAGTCAAGATCCTGGCCGCTGATGCCACGTTGGGCGGAACGGAGGGCAACGGCTTCCGGATTACTGGCATTTCCCCAGATCCGGACGCTGGTGGGCCGGCTACACCTTACCAAGTAGCCATTGGCGAGTGTGACCTATCCAACCTCACCACCCGCAACGTGGAAGTCTCCTTCAACGATTTCACGCGGCCCACTCAGTCAGATGCCTACGTCTCTGTGCAAGTCTGCGACTTCTCGCAGGCGGAGGTTTACAGGAACCTGTTGCGCGGCTTCACCGTTGCTGGCGTACATGTGGTGTCGGCTGAGCCCAACACGGTAACCATTCGCGAGAACCGCTTTGAGCCTGCGATTGACAGCCCGTTCTTCATTGCGGCCATTGTGGATCGCCAGACTCAGGCACCGGGAACGCTGGCTCCTTTTGCCACGGCTTCGGTGACGGGCAACACCTTCAACCTGCCGCCGCAGGGCACTTTGGCCGTCTACGCTCGTCCTGGTCTTAACCTCACGCCAACCGCGGCGGGGGATCTGGGCGGAGAAGGCACCATTCTCAAGGCCTTCTTCAACAACACCATCACGCCCACGCCTATTCCTGGCTTTGCCGTGTGCGGTCGCCAAGAAAGCTTGGCGGGAGCCCCGGGCAACCTTCTGAACTTCGTGGATAGCCCGCAGCAACCGCAGCAACTAGCTCCTTTCACCTCTACTGTCTTTGGCGTGGTGTCGGATGCCCTCTGCTCGGCAGTGGGCTTCGGCCCAGGGGCCAGTCTGCAGTTCCAGCCTGGAGGCGCGCCGCCAGCTCCTCCGCCTCCGCCTGCCGGTGTGACGATCACTATCCCAGGCCTGCCTGCTGGTGCTACAGTAACGGTGACAGGAGCCGGAGGTTCCCCCGTTATTGCCACTTCCACCTCCGTGTCTAGAGACGTGGCTACCTTCCCAGAGCCATTCACCATCCCCTTTGGTGGCCAGATTCGGGTGACTCCCGCCATTCCTTCACCTGGGCCGATTACGGTTGGCGGTACTACCATTAGCACCTTTGACAACACCACTAACCCTGGCAGCACCACCTACTTCAACTTCGGGCCTGCCATTTCGGTGAACTAGCTCTTGTCTAGTCTGGCAACGGCGGCCTGCTGCTATTGGGCTGACGGAGTTGCTTGGTGGTGGCAGGTCGCTTTCTCCAGCTCGCCTGGCTTGCGCATCTCTCTGTCCAGAAGTTTTCCTGTTGTATTTTTGGCCGCTGTCTGGGTAAGCTTATTGACAGCTAGGCTTCGTGAGTTCACCTGGAGTGAGTTGGGCTGCGCTGGCCAAGGCTTCAACCGGTTGTAGAGTCTTTTTCTGGGAGATTCAACGACGATGTCTAACCGTAACCTCAAGCACAGCTTGCGTTCCACGCTGGCTTCCTTGGCGCTGGCCTCTTCTCTAACCGGGGTGGTAGCCGCTTGCTCTGCCGATGCACCCACTGTTACGCAGGTTCCCTCGAGCATCTCTGTCCAGGCTCCTGAAGCGGCTACGGCTGAGGGTGTCTCCTTCTACTACGAGGGGACGAAGACTTCCGTCAAAATTACGGACGCAGCAGTCCTTTTTGCCGCCTGCACTCTCAACACTAGCGACACAACCAAGATCGTAGATTTTGTCAACAAAACGCTTAAAGCAGGGCCGATTCAGGACAGTGATGTCACTGGGCTAGGTGACCCGCTGAAGCCCGCTATCTCTGACTTCACGGGCGACGGCACGGTTGACTGCAAAGATGCGGCGGTGCTGTTTGCCGTAGCCACGTTGGGCGCGGGGGCGCCTGCGGACAAGGTTAACGGCTTTTTGTCCGGCACCCTGAAGCTTCCCGAGGTGAAGGTTACTCAAACTCAGTTGGATACCTTCTTCACGACTCCAGCAACACCGACCCCGACGCCCACGCCCACGCCGACGCCTACTCCTTCTATTGTAGTTACTCCCAGCAGCTTAACCCTTCCGGCTCTTTCTACGGCTACCTTGGACATCAAGCCCAATGTAGCCCCAGCGGGTGGCAAGCTGGTGCTGAGCGTGGTGAGCACGGATTCCACCATCGCCTCCATTGCCGGCTCTTCTACCTTGACCTTCCCGGTGGGCAGCACCAGTGCTCAGCAGGTAACTGTTTCAGGTGTGGCTACTGGCACGGCCAGCATTGTAGTTACAGTTGCGGGTACCAGTGAAGCCACCAACTACGTGGGAGTGCCGCCGGTCACCGTGCCGGTGAAGGTGGAGCCCCCACTGGAGGCAGGACTGGTGGTTAAGCCAACAGAGGTTTCTGCCCAGGTGGGCTCGACGGTAACCTTCTCAGTAGCCCCTACGCAGCCCCCGCTCAATGGCAACCTAGTGGTCAGTGTGGTATCCAACAATCCAACGGTGGCGACGGTTAACCTGCCAACTCTGACCTTCCCCGAGGGGAACACGGCGCCTCAGGTGATAACCGTAACAGGGGTGGGTGTTGGTGAGGCCACCATCACTATTGAGCGAGCTGCTACCACGACGGCCACCAACTACCCGACTACTATCGCCAGCAAGACGGTGAAGGCCACCATTACGGCAGGACCACCCGTGGCTCCCAAGACTATCTTTGTGGAGCCGGGGGCAACAGGAGATGGATCCAGTCCCCTTTCGCCTGCCAACTTTGCAGCTGCCTTCACGGCTGCCAAGACCTTGCAGCAGGCTACGCCAAACCTGCCAGTTATCCTCAAAGTTGTTGGTGTTGGCACTGAGAACCTGCCCGGGACAGTCACTGAAGTTAATGCTGTCAACAACGGGACAATCACAATTCAACCGGAGCCAAACGCAGCCGGTGGGTTGGCAAGTGTGAAACTATTAGGAAACTTTAGCATCGGCTCAGCAGTCACGGTGAACGACATCACGATTAAACTCAATGGCTTTGACTTAATCATTAAAGGCAAGGCGAGCAAGCTGGTCGTTGAAGATAGCGGTGGTGCCGTTGAGCAGGTAACGGTAGCTACTGGAGCTACTGTTACAGATTCGACCATCACACTTCGTAACGATTTTAATGCTGCTACCAATAAGGGTGACCAGCTTATTGTTAAAGGAATCCTCAAGAACTCCACAGTTGTAGCGAATGCGAATGCAGCACAAACAGCCATTATCAAATTGGCTGGAAAGCTTGATGGTGTGACTTTCAGTTGTAAAATTAGTGCAGGTGATCTCGACAATGATGGAACACCCGACGGTCCTGGCGTATGCATTGAGGCTACCGCTGCGGGTGCTCAGATTATTAACAGTAAAGTTGACTTCGAGGCCGATCGCGGTAACTCTAGAATCCCTGGAGCAATAACTCCAAGCGTTGTAGATGCCGGTACTAACGGCGTTACCATCATAGGCAGCGTCCTTAATCGGATAGGCAGTACTAAAGTCGGAGCGTTTGCTGTCAATCATAGGGGTGGTGCCCTGGTCGTCCAGAACAGCACCATTGACTTGGGTGCACCTGACAATGCTGCTAGTCTTGACGATCCTGCTGATCCGAGTGATGCTCCTGATGATATCAGTCGCGCCGTGAGCAGTAACGCCAACAGTGGCTCGATAATCTTGACAGGGAACGTTTTCAGGGGTTACAACAGAGACGGCAAGTTCGTTGTTGAAATTCTGAATGTTCTTGGTTCAACTCCGCAGCAAATTGCTAACAACCAGTTCCAGATCACCAACCCTAATACAATAGGTATCAGGTCTTTTCGTGCTTCCTCTGAATTGACTGCCCAATACGCTACTGGTAGTGGCAATACCTTTGGTGCTGCCAGGAGAGCAGTCGAAGATAACTGATCTTATCTTTGTGTTAGCTCAGCTAAGGGAGAGGCCTGGGTCTCTCCCTTTTTTTCCAGTCCTGGGCTCGCTGCTACGTACAATGGTTTGCCGCGGCAGTACCAAGCTGGCGGGGGTGCTAATAGAATGGGATCCTAAGCTGCCGAGAAACCCCATGTCGGAGCGGTTGGAGCGGGTGGAGGCCATCTTGGAAGTCCTGGCCCAGCAGACCCTGGCCACTGCCCAGGCCACTGCCCGGAATACAGAAGCCATCGAGCGTCTTTTCGCAGCCACCGCCCAGAACACAGAGGCCATTGGGCAAGTTTTTGCAGCCATTGGTCAGAACGCAGAGGCCATTGGGCGTGTTTCCACAGTTACTGTCCAGAACACAGAAGCCATCGAGCGTCTTTTTGCAGCCACCGCCCAAAACACAGAGGCGATTGGGCAAGTTTTTGCAGCCATTGCCCAAACTAGGGAGTCCATCGCTGAGCTGCGGGCCAGCATTGCCGAGCTGCGCCAGGTGGTTGAGCAGCAAAACCGCGCCATTACCTACCTTATGAGCCAAGACTAGGCCCAGAGCGGTGGATCCTCTTCCTTCTCGGCCAGGGTTGGGGAATAATACCCGTTAGTTCCCCTGAGCTGGCCGGCGCCGAACCAAGACTGCAACCGCTACCCCAATTCTTGCTGATCCTTCGCTGGAGATTTGAGAATGTCTGACCGCAACTTCCCAACCAGTTGGCGTGTTTCCCTTGTTTCCTCAGTGTTGGCCGCCGCACTGGCCGGGCTAGTGGTGGCCTGTGGCTCTTCCTCAAGGGATCCTCTCACGGTTGCCACGCCCACGCCAACTCCGACCCCCACACCAACAAATTAGGACCGCCCCGCCCCAGACACAAAAGCGCAAGCCGCGCGCGCGGGGGGGGGGGGGGG
>NZ_JANSIT010000013.1:0-74036 GCF_047462215.1 Synechococcus sp. O70.1
ATATGTGTATAAGAGACTGGTCTTGGATTGGGGATATCGCCAATGCCCAACTGGATAGAGGTCAAGGCCGCTATCGTCAGGATTCTCCCCTGCCGGGAGTGCGCTTCATCGAAGCCAAGCAAATAGGTAGTGACAGCGTGCGGGTAGAAATTGCCGGCGTTGCGGCAGCTCCCCAAGGCTTGCTGGCCCAGCGTAGCCCAACGCAGTTGGTCTTCGAGTTTGAGGGCTTGCCCTCTGCCCTGCCAGCTCCTGTAGCTGCAGCGCCCAGCCAAGAAGTAGTGCCCAATCAACCAGCCTCGCCAACTCGAGCTCAGCCTGGTGCCCCACCGGCAACCCCTGCCTCTTCTCCGGCTGCTCAAAACTCTCCTTCTCCCCGCGTGGCAGCTGCTACTCCTCAGCCTCTTGCCCAAAACTCCCCCTCTTCCCCGCCAGCTCAGACAGCTCCTACTCCTCAGCCAGCTTCTCCTAGGCCGGTCATTTCTCAGGTGCCCTCCGTGGGCCAGCTTAACCAACCGCAATTGCCGCCAGGAAGCTTGCCCACTGGATCCCCCTTCCAGGGGAGAGCTGTGGCTCCTCCTGCTGGCGATATTGCCGTTGGCACAATCCTGCCTGATCCTCCTCCGATTGACCTTGGATCCACAGCCAAGATTAGCTTGACCCTAAAGGATGCTCCCGTAGGCGATGTGTTGAGCCTGCTGGCGCGGCGAGCAGGGTTGAATGTGGTGCTCAACGATGTCCCGCCCGATTTAACCATCTCTCTGGATGTGCAAGACTCGCCCTTGCAGGAGGCATTCAACTATATCTTGCGGCTGAAACAGTTGCAGGCTCAGCGCCGGGGTCAGACTGTATTCATTGGAAAAACGTTGCCAGGAGTGGCAGGAGTTCTGGTGCGGAACTACCGCTTGAATCAGGCAGTCGCTACCAAGGAGTTGGTGGAGCGGCTCAAAGGAGTTCTAGACGCCGTTGCACCAGGTGCTCAATTTTTTGAGGATCCACGCACCAACTCTATTACTGTGGTTGGCACGCCACAACAGCAGGATATTGTAGCTGCTCAGATTGCCCAATTGGATGTGCGTCGGCGACAGGTTTTGATTTCCCTGAGAGCAGTTGATATTCGCTTGAACAAAAACGAAAGCTTATCAGTTAACTTGGGAGGGGCATCTGGCAACTTTGCCCTTGGAACCTTGGGAGACGCCGATTTTGGTGGTCAACCGCTCAATCAACCTCAGGGATCTTCAGTAAGCTCCGTTGGCCCTGCGGGCCCATCTGGCTCTATCACCGGAATATTCAATACTCTTAACCGGCTGCAACAATCTTTGGCTTTGCGAGTCCAAGCCGCCCTCCAAAACGGAACTGGCAAAATTCTGACGGATCCCAAAGTTGTGGTAGCAGACGGGGGATCCAGTCGAATTAGCATTGCAACCAGCGTGCCTGTTAACGTTGAAACCATCACCATACCCCAGGGAGAAAACCAGCCTCCAGTTGTTACTCAGCGTTTACAGCGGGAGGATGCCGGGGTTATCCTTAACGTCTCAGAAGTTAGGATAGATGATAATGGGTTTGTCACCCTGACCATTCAGCCGGAAATTTCTATTCCTGTACCCATTCAAGTATTGGAAGGTGGAGACTTCGCAGGCATTCAACTTTTTAACATCGACAGAAGGCGGCTGGAAGCATCTCAACTCAGGTTAAGAGATGGGCAAACCTTTATTATTGCTGGCCTCATTCAAGACAGGGACACCGTTGAGGTTCAAAAAGTGCCTTTCCTAGGCGACTTGCCTCTTTTGGGTGCTTTGTTCCGCTCTCAGAGTGTGAATAACGAGCGCAATGAGGTGGTCTTCATGCTAACGCCCTACATTATGGATGATAATGTTGCTTTTGGTCTTCCTCCCAATCCGTAAAATTCCCAATCCGTAAAATAGGGTTATGCCGAACTGCCAAGTTTCGTGACATCCTCCCAACACTGATACTATAGGCACAGCGCAGGACCCATAGCTCCCCACACCCCTCATGAGTTAACTCTCGACAGTCCTGAGTTACTGGCTGCATTAGCTTCGGGATCCGTTGAGTTGCATTCAGCAGCTAATGGCTTCTTCAAGTGGCCTGGGATCCACCTCGGGCAACAAGCGCCAATTCCACCTGATTTTCTTGGGGCTGCCCCAGTTGCACCTCCACATCTCGGCCAAAGAAGCCTTGCATTCTCTTCTGGTAGCTTTCCTGCCATTGTTGATAAGGAAACCTTGGGAGAATAACAGAAGCCCTAAGGTATACCGTCCACCCCGCAGTTCTTCTCTGTACTCTCTCACCTTGGGCAGCTCTGCCTCTAGAGGGCCCCGCAGGCCGAAAAACTCCAGATATGCGTTGGCCTCGTAGCTAGTGATGTCGGCGCGGACTCGTTCACGCTCCCCTCAGCAGCAAAGGGATCCCGGCAACAGGCCGATTGGCAAAGCCCCAAGCCGTGGCGGCGACTCCAGCCAGCAAGATTCTTGAGCATTACAGGCAAAAAGCTACCTGAAACCCAGGCTAGCAGGAAATGTAGCGGCGGTGGACTTAGCCCCCACTGGGGTGAATAATTACAGAGACGTCCACCTGGTGTGTTGAGGAGTGGCCTGTGGTTCTATCTCATCTGTCCAGAGCGTCTCATCGCCTGCGCCTGCTGGATCGCAAAGCCCAGGAGCGGGCCCCTCTTTTTGAGGCCATCCGCCACTACTGCAGCTTGGATAAGGCTCCCTTTCACACGCCCGGCCATAAGCAGGGACGGGGGATCGCCACCGATTTGCGGGAGTTTTTGGGAGAGAACGTCTTCCGAGCGGATCTGACGGAGCTGCCGGAGGTGGACAACCTCCACGATCCCGATGGGGTGATCCGGGAGGCCCAGGAGCTAGCCGCAGCGGCCTACGGCGCCGATCGCAGTTGGTTTTTGGTCAACGGCTCCACCTGTGGCGTAGAAACCCTGGTGATGGCGGTGTGCGACCCAGGGGACAAGATCCTACTACCGCGCAACTGTCACAAGTCGGCCATCGCCGGCGTGATCCTCTCTGGGGCCGTGCCCGTCTACATTGAGCCAGATTTTGACTTGGAGCTGAGCATTGCCCACGGCATCACCCCTGCCAGCCTGGAGCAAGCGCTGGCCCAGCACCCCGACGCCAAGGGCGTGTTGGTGGTCAGCCCCACCTACTATGGGGTTTGCTGCGACTTAGAAGCGCTGGCAGCCATTGCCCATGCCCACAACCTGCCTCTGCTAGTGGACGAAGCCCACGGGCCCCACTTTGGCTTTCACCCAGAACTGCCCCTCTCCGCCTTGGAAGCCGGGGCTGACCTGGTGGTGCAGTCCACCCATAAAGTCATCTCCGGCATGACCCAGGCGTCGATGCTGCACCTCAAGGGATCCCGCATCGATCCCAACCGAGTCCGCAACATCCTGCAGCTGCTGCAGTCCACCAGCCCTAACTACGTGCTCATGATGTCGCTGGACGTGGCGCGGCGGCAGATGGCCCTGGAAGGGGAAGTTCTCCTGGGCCAAGCCCTGGCTTTGGCGGATCAGGCCCGCGCCCGCCTCAACCGTATTTCCGGGATCTTCTGTTTTGGCCCGGAACGCATTGGCTCCACTCCCGGCTTTTTCGATTTGGATCGCACCCGCTTGACCGTGACGGTGTCGGGGCTGGGCCTTTTTGGCTTCGACGCCCACGACTGGGTCAACGAGCACTTCCACGTGCAGCCGGAGATGTCCACCCTGCACAACGTGGTCTTTATTGTTAGCCTCGGCAACACCCAGCGGGATATCGACCGGCTGGTGGAGAGCTTTGCGGCTTTGTTGAAGTATACCCAGGGATCCCCGCCTTCCCTGGCAATGGCCGAGAAACTGCGGCGCCTGGCCGAATTGAAACGCCCCCCCCTCCCGCCCCAACGGCTCTCGCCGCGGCAGGCCTTTTTTGCCCCCATCGAGCGGATCCCTTTTCAAGAAGCTGTGGGCCGCATCTGTGCCGAAATCATTTCCCCCTACCCGCCTGGGATCCCCATTTTGGTGCCTGGCGAAGAGGTAACCCAAGAGGCAGTGGACTATCTGCTGCTGGTGCACGAGGCGGGCGGCTTCATCAACGGCCCCGAAGACGTGCGGCTGCAGACCCTCAAAGTCGTCAAAACCTAGCTCCTCAACTGCCAGGCTTCGCCGTCTGGGCGGGGGGGAGTGCTGGCAGGGGGCTGGGAGAGTTGCGGCGATGGCGGACAACCTTCACCCGATCCACCCGCGGCCCCTCCATGCGCACCACCTGGAACTCGAGGCCTTGGTAGGTAAACCTTTCCCCTACGCGCGGGATCTTCTGCAGCTGGTAAATCAAAAAGCCTCCCAGCGTTTGGTAATCCTCATGCAAGGGGAGGTTAAGGTGGCAGCGCTCGTTGACCTCTTCGATGTCCAACTGGGCCTGGATAAGGAGAGTGTTTTCGTCCAGCTCCTCGATGTCCGGCTCCTTCCTTTTGGGATCCGGCCCATCGGAGAGCTTGCCGACAATCTCCTCCACCAAGTCCTGAATGGTAATCAGGCCCGCCGTGCCGCCAAACTCATCCACTAGCACCACCATCGGCCAGTGGTGCCGCTGCATCTCCGGCAAGAGCTCTGCGATCAGCTTGTTTTCCGGCTCAAAGTGAACCTCCCGAATGAAGGGAGCAATGGGGCTGTGCAAATCCAAGGATCCCTTGGCCAGCTCGCCAATGAGCTCCTTGACGTGAATCAGCCCCCGGATGTCGTCCAAAGACTCGCCGTAGACCGGGTAGCGGGAATGCCCTGATTCGGCCACCTCCGCCAGCACCTCCTGGACTGTGGCGGTTTCGGGCACGGCGTCGATGCTGGTGCGCGGGATCATCGCCTCGCTGGCCACTTTCTCGCCAAACTCAAAGATGTTGCTCAACAGCTCCCGCTCCTCCGCCTCGATGTTGCCCGACTCCACCGACGAGGCAATCAGCAGTTGTAGCTCCTCCACCGTCATCGTGCTGTAAAAAGAAGTAGCCTCCGGAACGCGGACGCCCAAAAGGCGCAGCACGCAGCGGGAGGAAAACCGCAGGAGCTCCACAAAAGGATGTAAAAAGCGGCTTACCAGTCGGTTGAGCCAGGCCAGCTTTAGGGCAATTGGCTCCGAGTAGAGAATGGCCAGAGTCTTGGGGATCAGCTCCCCCAACACGATCTGCAAATAGGTGAGGAGTGAAAATACCGCTACCCCCGACCCACCTTGCACAAGAGCGGGATCCATACCCTGCAACCAGGGCAGTTGCCTCAGAGCCAAGAACAGCGTCGGCGCCACTTGGGTAGCCCCGATCCAGCCCAACAGGACGCTGGCTAGGGTGATGCCCAATTGGGCGGTGGAGAGGGCATACTCCAACTGCTCCTGGGCTTTTTGGACCATTGCCGCCTGGCGGTTCCCCTCACTGGCCAACTGCACCATGCGGGAGCGCCGCGCCGAAACCAAGGAAAACTCCACCGCCACAAAGAAAGCGTTGATGAGGAGAAGGGCAATAATCCAGAGGAGACTGAGAGACGCCTCTCCCCACGTAAGCTTAGAGCTAGGTGCCGAGCCTAAAGGAGGGTCGTCCATCAGGGGAGCAGCAAGACGGATAGACAGCATTCTAGCTTAGAGCGCCTCCGGCCCTTGATTCTCTGGCGCCCGTCAGGTGGGCTAGAGAACGGCGGACTCCCGCTGCTGCGTCAATCGGCGATAATATTCCTACCCCTTTTCCTGCTGCAGTAGGTGCCGACCATGCCCGATTTTCTGCCCTACGCCTACTTTCAGGGCCAGATCGTTCCCTTTGCCGAGGCGAAGATCTCCATTGCCACCCATGCTCTGCACTACGGGACGGCAGCGTTTGGCGGCCTGCGCGGGATCCCCGATCCGCAAAATCCGGATCAAGTGCTGGTGTTTCGCCTGGATCGCCACTGCCGACGGCTAAGCCAAAGTGCTCGCCTACTCTGCTTCGATTTGCCTGCGGAGAAGATCGAGCAGGTCATTGTGGAGCTGATCCGGAAAAACCGCCCTTCCACCTCTTTCTACATCCGCCCCTTGGTGTATACCTCGGACCTAGGCATCTCACCGCGGCTGCACAACATCGAGAAAGACTTCTTCGTGTACGGGTTGGAATTGGGAGACTACCTCTCGCCGGAAGGGGTAAGTTGCCGCATCAGCTCATGGGCCCGCCAGGAGGATCGCAGCCTACCGCTGCGGGGCAAGATCACTGGTGCCTACATTACCTCCTCCCTGGCCAAGACCGAGGCAGTACAGTCTGGCTTCGACGAAGCTATCTTAATCAGCTCCCAGGGCAAAGTGAGCGAAGCCTCGGGCATGAACATCTTCATCGTGCGCAACGGCGTGCTGATTACCCCCAGCTTCGACCAGGACATCCTAGAAGGGATCACCCGCGACAGCGTCCTCACCTTGGCCCGCGACCTAGGAATCCCCACCCAAGAACGCCCTGTCGATAAGTCAGAGCTGTTCATCGCTGACGAGGCCTTCCTCACTGGCACCGCCGCCAAGATCACGCCCATCCGCCAGATCGAGCAGTACGTCCTGCCGTCGTCCCGCCCCATTACCGAGCAACTGCGGCAGAAGCTCACAGCCATCATGGAAAACCGGGATCCCGCCTATTCCCACTGGGTAAAGGTGATCCCTCTGAACTAAAGTCTTAGATTGCCATCTCCAGGCTGGCTAGATGCGATATAGATAGTTAGAGCTGGAGAGGGATCCCTTGCACGAGATTTCCATCACCTGGGCCGACTACCACCGCAAAATCGAAGAGCTGGCCGTCAAGGTTTACGAAAGCGGCTGGGAGTTTAACCAAATTGTCTGCATCGCCAAAGGGGGGCTGCGCATTGGCGACACTCTAGCCCGCCTATTCGATCTCCCTCTAGCAATTCTTGCTGCTTCCTCCTACTCCGGCCCTGGCAATCGCCAGCGAGGGCAGCTAATTTTCTCGCGGGATCTGGCCATGACTACCGCCAACCTGGGCAGCCACGTGTTGTTGGTGGACGACTTGGTCGATTCCGGCATGACCCTGAAGCGCTCTGTCCACTGGCTCAAGCACCACTACGGCTTTTACATTGAGGAAATCCGCACCGGCGTGCTCTGGTATAAAGCAGCCTCCATCTATCAACCGGATTACTATGTGGACTATTTGCCGGATAACCCTTGGATTCACCAGCCCTTCGAACCCTACGAGCAGATGACACCCAAGCAGCTAATGGAGTCCCTGCGCTCTTTGGGTTAAACTGCAAATCTAACTCCTGAGTAAGCTTTTAGATCGACAAGCAGCTCAATACACCGTATTCCGGTTGCTGAAGTTGCACCCCTACTTAGTTGCAACTACATTTAGGCTAACTGGTTCCCCGAGAAAGACCATATCGCTGCAATCATTGAACAGCCCAAATCTGTCCACCTTTCGAATAACCCTGAAACCTACCTGAGCAAGTAAAGCAAATAAGTATTCCCACGAGAAGCCAACTTTATGGTAGTTTTGCTCATCTACTTGGTCACCAAACATCATACGCATAATGCGAAACCTCTGCTCTAAAGAAACTTTATCCTTCAGATAAAGACGGCAGAGAGTAGGCATATCTGGGACACTGATCATCAACTGGCCCCCAAAGCGCAAAACCCGGTGCCACTCTTTGAGAGCAGTAGGTAGTTCACGTGTGTAGTTAAAGCGCTGCAGAATATAGGGAGCGTAGATGGCTTCTATAGAGTTATCTTCAAATTGACTGAGATCAATGGCGCTTCCAACATAATCCACATGGTCTCCTACCTGACTATCTAGAATCTTCCAGTCTGGATGAGGCTGCTTACCTCCAATATGAAGACGAATAGACTCAGCGGGCTTGGGCTCAGCTTGGCAATCTTCTAGAGGAGGAATAGATTGAATAAGTTGATGCTCATAAGCTAGCTCGAAGAAAACTCTCTCCATGGCTTTAGCCAACCGCTTTGGATCCCATACTATTGATCTGTGATATGAATCTCGAATAGTTTGCTTAGCTTTAGCCAAGCGTTCTGGATTATTGCCTAGCTGGATCCCACGCTCAATAAACTCCTCCACCGACCAGGTGATGCAATCCTCGAGGCCAACATTTTTCAGCAGGCTGTAACTCATTCGGCCATAGTAATGCCTGCCCACTAGGGTAAGGACTGGCACACCCATATAGAGAGCTTCCATGGTGTGGGTTGCACCTGTGTAGGGGAAGGTATCCAGAACAAGATCCACTAAGGCTAGTTGGCCACGATGCTCTTCCACACTGCTGGCTTGAGCAAGAAATCGGACGCGATCGAGAACGCCCAGCTCTTTGGCTCTTTCCTGGTAGCGTCTAATAACCGTAGCAATTTCTCCTGATCCTTTGACAATCAAAACTCCGTTGGGAACGGCCTTTAAGATTTGCAGGTGAGCGTCGATACATTTGGGAGTACGTTTGTAAGCACTAGCTGCGGTTAGGAAAACAACATTTTTCGGCTCTATTCTCAGACTAGTCTTAAAGTTTACCTCGTTGGCAGCACAGACGTCCAGATGATCAACAGCACAGTAGCTGGGCAAGCGAATAATTCTTTCATGGTAGTCAGCTTGGGCCTCCTCAGGAAGGATATGGGGATCGGCAAAGAAGTAGTCGAATTCCGGCAAACCGACAGCATCTCCACCAAGCCAGCCAATTTGGATAGGAGCGGCCCGCAAAGCTGCTACGATGCTGGCATCGTGACTGGTAAGGGAGTCCATAAAAACCATGATATCGATGCGATCCTCACGCGCTTGAGCAGCTACTTGAGGCGGCTTGGTTTCTCCTGGAAAAAAGCGAAAATGGAGATTTTCGTGAGAGCGAAACTTTTGATACATATTGTCATGACTGGCCATATCTTCATTTTTCCACCCCTGGTAGTAGTAGTAGACAACGTCCAGAAGATCGCGAGATAGGTTCCTGAGAGTAGCCTCACTGAGAAAGCCAACCGAATGTCGCTGAAAGCAGTTACCCAGAAAGCCTACCCTCAGCTTTCGCTTAGTTCTGCCAGATCCGCAGTAGTCTTGCTGATTCTTCTGCCAATATTCCGACCAAAGAAAGTCTCGCTGAGAAGCCATTAAGCTTAGGCAGTCGTTAAAGATTCTACCACCAATTTGTTGGTAATGGCGAATCAGAGAACGATCATCAGTTAGATAGCTCCAGCAAAAGCAAACTCGAAACAGAATGGCTTTAGCAATCGTTAGACTCTCGAGTAGATTTTCATCGTTAATTCTTAGTGATCCTAAGTCGGCTTCCCTCGATAAAATTAAGTCTATAATTTTCTGGATAACAAAGTTTACACGTTCCAGCTGTGCAGCATGGATCAACTTTTCCAGCGATTCTGATAGAAGGGATAGACAAAGAGTAAAGTTCTCTTGCACCTGTGAGCTCTCGGCCGCCGTGATGAGAGCTTCTCCTAAAATGGAATAGCCATCACTGGTAGAGTTCTGGAAGAAGGCGCGGGCTGCCCTTTGAAAAAAGTCACCGATTAAGTCCTCTATCGTCCACAAACCTTCATAGCGCTTCGCCTGCTCGGGATCCACCGCATTGGCTAGCTGGGCTAGCAAAGCAGCAAATCCGGATTTCTGGTCCTCCAAAAGACGAGCTTGTAAAGCTGTGGCCACCTCGAAGAACAGATCCAGGTAGCCGTCATCCCATAGCCGAGTGAGAAGTTGAGTCAGGAGGGGCTCCTGGGTAATGTCTAGGGTCTGCTCTTCTCCCAAACTGGCCAATTGCTCTGCCAAAGCCTGCCCGTAAAAGCCCACGGCCAGCTCGTCTTGAGCTTGCAGGGATCGCAACAGTAGAACCTGGGTGTTATCCCGCCGGGATGGATCCAGCTCAAAAGCCAGCTCGCGCAGCTTCAGGCAAACCTGGAAACGTTGTTGCTGCGAATCTTCAGTGGAGCTTTTTTCCAGGCTTTCTGCCAAGGATAGCAACACCTCTACCACCTTCTCCGCCGGCAGGATTCCTGCTTCTACCAAAGGTGTGTAGAGCTGGTAGGCAAGGTTCAGCCGGTTGGCAACCAAGGCCTGCTCCAGCGCCGATAGGGTGATTGCCTCTGGCTCAGAGGGAGAAGCCGACTCATCAGCCAATGAAGATGAGGGGAGGTCACAGAAGCCCCGCAAAAACTCCCGCCAACCCTTTGCGTCTTGCTCTCGGTAGAAAGCCACCAGCCACTCCGCAAAGGCATTGGGAGCCTGCTGAAGCAGTTGCCTAGCTTCCAGGATCTGGGCTTGCAGTGTAGGGTTCATGGGTGGGAAGGAGATCACAAGTCCTAGTTTGCCCCGCTGCAGCCAGCTCAGCTAGACCACCGGTTTTTGGGCTGCCCCTAGCAGAGATCCGCAATTGCACTCCGTGGGAGGGGACTGTTATGAACTGCCCGCCAGCGGGGTAAGTTAATAGCGGCAGGTAACCTGCACGGTTAACTCTCTAGGTTGTCAAAGGATCGAGTACCATGAGTGCGAAGTCTCGTCAGTCTCTGTTTCGGGCCAAACTGGCTCAGCAAATTCTCTCCAAAGCCAAGGGCTTCACCCTGATTGAGCTGTTGGTGGTGATTGTAATTGTGGGTGTGCTGTCTGCAGTGGCAATCCCGCAGTTCTTAAACCAAGTGCGCCGCTCCCGTACAGCCGAAGCTCAAGCGGCTCTCACTGAAGTAGGCCGTGCCTCTGAAGTCTACCGACTCGACTTCGGCGTCTATCCTGAAAATTATAATAATATCAAGCACGGTGGAGACAATAGTGACAAGTACATGAACGATCCGTGGAGGGCTCCCAACTACCAGACACCAGTGGCTAGTAACCGTTCGATTGCTCCTCACGCACTAAGGTGGGACACAACATCCAAAGGTGCTCCATACATCAACAGGGCTGGTCAAAACATTCAATGCACCATTGGGCTGGGAGCGGAGGAACCAGTAGTGACGGCTTTACCTACCTTTGTTGGTAAGAGCTGCAACGTCTTTGAGGGTTCGCCTCAGAATAACAACAATAACAACAATAACAAATAACAACCCGCCAGGGGGGGGGTGAGAGTAAATAGTTTCTATCTCTACTTTATGTACTCCGTGGCTCCCTGTGGGGAGCTTTTTTATTTCAGTTGCTTCAGTCTCCCTCAAGAGTAGGCAAGGGCTCTAGGCTAAACCAGTGAACTAGAGCGAGGACAGTAACTGTGATGGGTAGGAGATGCGAGTAAGAATACCCTTTTCGATGAGGTTCTGGTTGGTTTCAGGACTGCTGTAAAGTATGAACTCTTGATAAAGAGCTGCCATGCAAGTTCTATCTCCTGAGCAATAAGCGTCCCGTGAGGCCAAGTGAAAGGGAACCCGAATAGGATTAGACTTGGAGCGCCACCAGTAGTCGGGAAAGTTTCCCAGTTGAGCATACTTTTTATAGTAGTTTTGAAAGCCGCAGTTTAAGTAGTGCAAAATAGAGGGGAATGATGTTACCAAGGTATGACATTCTGGAATATCAAAGCTATGTACGCTATTGGGTAAGAGAGTGGGATGGATCCGAGCTGCTGACTTTCCATTCTGGTAAGCCAAAAAGTATTGACTCTTACTAGAGATCTTCTGAAACTGGGTATAGAATCCGGGATCCAAAATAGCAGGGTTTCTCTTAAATAAAGTGACCTCGCGGAAGTAGTCTTCGATCTCAAACGCTTCGGGAGCTGCTTCGTGGTTTAGGAACGTAACCTGGAATATATCGTCGCTTACTTGATCAAACCAATCCAAAGCCATCATCTGGCCAGGATAAAAAAGCTCATCTCCATCAATATGAAGAATCCAGTCCATTCCCTGATCCAGGGCAAGTTGTATAGCAGTTTCTACGTTAAGGATCTGGCGAGCCATGACCTCATAGCCAACATGAGGGCCATATTTTGGGTAGAGAACATTCCCCAATGCTTGTTGGACTTGCAAAGCTTCATCGTTGGGAATAGCCGTTACATCGGAAAACTGAAGTGCTACCTGAATAGCGGGATCCTCTGGATCGTCAAAGAAGACGTAAATATGGTCGATCCCAATAGCAAGGTGATAGCGAATAAATGACTCTAGGCATAGGCCTGGATCTCGAACAGTGGTTACAATACAAACTCTGGCCATAGTGGAGCTGCAAGCCTTTAGGTGTATTGCTCGGATCCTAGCCATGTGTTGATAGTGAAGCGGCTATCAGCGAAGGCTTGGCTAGGGCTGAACACTGGCAGGATCTCATGCAGACAGCTGCTGGAGAAGAAGACGATGCTGTTATTTGTAGGGGTTACCTCATCGTATGCCCCGTGCAGGATTGGTGGATGAGGTTTTTGCCTCTGGGTATCGTAGATGCGCAGCTCACCTCCTCGATAAGGCTTTGGCTCTTTGTGGAAGTAATATACGCAGCTCACCTGGCGGAAGGCAGTTTGTGGGTAGGAGTTATCGGTGTGGGCGGTAAAGAAGCAGCCATCATGGCTGGCAATCATCTCCATCTCAAAGATTTGAATGTCAAAGTTCTCAATGCCTAGCTCAGCAAAAATCTGGGGAGCAACAGCCGCAATTTTTTCTCGCAGCAGGGATCCATACTCTTGAAAATAAGCATAATCCAGACGTAAGGATCGCCGAAACTTCAGTGACTCAGCTTCGGTGTTGTTTTGGCTATAGCTTCTGGAGGGGATAAACTTATCTTGGTGAGCGATGGCATGCTCTAGAATTGCTTGGTTGACCTCAGCAGGTAGGAAGTTATCTAGCTTAACGTACCTGCAGGGATAAAACCGCGCTGGCTCCGGTGGATCCGGCTGAGCAAAGGTGAGGAACAGTGGACTGGTAGATAGCAATAATCCAGGGGCAGTTGCTTGGATGTAAGCCAGGTCTCGTTCGCTTAAGCCTTTGCGCTGGGGATCCCAGCTTAGGAGATAGATACCTTGACCCAGATTGTGAAAAATCTTTTGCAGGTGAAAACTGGGATCCACCCCCATCAAATCTAGGCTGGCTTGGGCTATGGCTCCGTAGTGGCAATGGTTAACTAAGTACAGGGCTGAGTCGGCCAAGTAATCCCGCAGTAGCAAAGACTGAAGCAGACAGGTACGGTAGTCCGTGAGTTCAGTCCAGAAACAAACGCCAATCTGGGTCTCTGGGAAACATTGACCGAGATCTGCCAAAAGGGCAGGGATGGGGCCTTCTAGGAGTAGAACCCGTTCTTCTAATCCCAACTGAGAAATTTGGGTTTGGATATCTTCTGTGCTGATTGACTTTTCGGATGAGCTCTGTAGGGGATTCCGTAGAATCACTGCTAACTTTTCAGGATAGCGAAGCATTGCCTGCAAAACAGCTGCGGACTCTTCCCAGCCAATCTGGCAGAAGATTTGCTGGCTAGGAAGGCAGGCTAAAGCCCAATCTAAGAGCTGGGTGAGACTCTGAGCTTGCTCCAGTTCTAGGAGAAGATCCTGAGCAAGGTCTTGGCAATCCATGGGGAGGGATCCCTGACGTCTGCTCTAACTTAATGTACCCGGATCCACCCCCAGTTCTCACAACTTTTAGGCCAGGCGCTCAGCCCTTTGCTGCTCCAGTTCAGCCTTGGCAGGCATCAGTTCCCCAGCGGCAGTGGCCCACAGAATCCAGGTGGCCTCCTACCCTCCCACTTCGCTGGGTACAGCCTCAAAACCTCGCTCGGCATGGGTGGTGGAGATGAGCAAGTCCATCTGGCACGTGTGCCGCCAGCTTTCCATGGGTATGCCATTGTCGTAGGAGAGCTCGTCTTGGGTAGGGGCCATCCAGGCAGGTAAACTGGACTCGGCTCTTGCAGACAGGGATCCATGGGGTTGCTTATAACCTATGCTCGGCTTATCGTTTTCCAGGGCAGCAGAGATCCCTTGTTGTTGTGTCCAATCCTAGTAGCCTGTAGAATCTAGAAGAACCTGCCGCTCAACTTGGGGAGTCGAGAAATGCAAGACATCAAGGCCAATGCTCCGCGAATTCTCCTCAATTGGCCAACTCCGCCAGACTATATCCCGCCCCCGCAGCTTTCAGATCGGCAGGTCAGTCTTTGCCCCAAGAGGAAAGCCAAGGGCTTTGGACTAAACTTTGTCAATCTCTCTAAGGAATTGGTGGAGTGCCCAGAGGAAGACTATGACCTCTATGACTTTGTGCAGCAGTCTGAGCAAATTACAAATAAGGAGTTTGACCTAGTTGTTGTTTGGACTTCGAGCTTCGACTACAGCAATCCTCTTAATACCAAAAAGTTTGGCTGTCCAACTGTTTTACTGGCTGGAGACACCCACCACTGGGAGTTTCCCATCAACCATCTCTTGGCCTACTGGGCTACTGAAGGGTTTGACTATGTTGCCACTGCCTATAACCGCCAGCATCTCCACTGGTTTGCTGCAGTGGGCGCTGAGAATCTTGCCTGGTTGCCTCTTATCTCCATGCGCACTGTTACCCACGATTGGGTGGAAGATAGAGAAAATCAAGTGGTCTTTATCGGCCAACAGGGATCCCGCCATCCCAGGCGTTGCCGGCTGGTTCAAGCCATAAAGAATGCAGATTTGCCCATCCTCACCAAAACAGCCAACCGCCAAGAGGCAGCCAAATGGTTTGCCCATTCTCTGATTTCCTTTAACTGCAGCCAAAATGGGGATCTGAACTTAAGGAACTTGGAAGTGATTTCTGCAGGGGGCTTTCTGCTTACTGACCAGCTCTCCTTCGCCTCAGGATTGGACGAACTTTTGGCGCCCGGCACCTACTGCGACACCTACAACTCCGAAGCCGAACTCCTGGAAAAAGTTCGCTACTACCTAGACCATCCCCAAGAAGCCATTCAAATTGCCCGCCGCGCTTATCACACTTTCGACCAACACTGGCATCCCCGCCACCGCATTCAGAACCTGCTGGACTGGGTGTTTGGGGGAGAGCTGCCGGAGCCCTTTCGTTACTCGCCCCGCTCTGATGTGCGCTACTTTGTCAGCACGGCCAGCTCTGCCTGGATAGACACACGACTAGGAATCTACGAGCCCATTCAAGAGCTGCATCGCGTGCAGGAGCGACTGAGGGTATTTGTTGGCCGAGGCTGTCCTGGGGTGATAGCCGCGGACTTGCTGGACCTGCCGCGGCTGGAGCTGTATGTGGAAGAGGGGTTTGGGGATCCCTGTGGTCTGCTGCAGCAGAAGGGAGTGCCCGAGCGAGTTCATGAGGTGAGAGGGGAGCCAGCCAGTTGGCCCAGCTTTGATGCGGTGGTGTGCACAGCTGAGGACTTGCAGCGGCTGGGGCGGCCTGTGAGGGCTAACTTTGCTTTTGTCTTGGCAGAGGACCACCAACTTCTTTTGGCCAATGCCAGTAAGTTAATGGAAGCAGTGTTGACTGGCTTTGACTTTGGCAAACTCAGGTTTTCGGTAAGGCTCTACCCAGACACCGTTTTTTACGAGAGGACGTATCTTAACTTTCCTGTGTTTCTGTCTAGTCAGGTGCAGACGGTTATCGACATCGGAGCTGGGGTAGGCCTTGGTAGCGTTTGTTTTCGGGGTTTCTGCCCTGAGGCGGCCATTCATTGTTTTGAGGTGGATCCCTTGGCCTTGCACCTGCTGCAGCAGAATGCTCTTGGCCTGGGCAACTGCTTTGTGCATCCGGTGGGGCTAGCGGGGCAGAATAGCTGCAGAACTTGTCTGCTCTGGCCGGAAGATCCTCAGGCCGAGTGGGGAGTGGAGCAGGTGCTCCCTTTCCGAGAAGCCAGGGAAGCTTTGAAGGAGTTGGGTTTGGAGTCCATCGATGTGCTCAGGGTAGCTACAGGTGGAGAGGAGGTGGAGGTGTTGACCAGCCTGCAAGAGCAGCTCGAAGATATCAAGGTCATCTATGTGGAGTTTTGCTCAGAACAAGACCGCAAACAGATTGATCAGATGTTGGACCCTACCCATCTCCTCTGGCAGGGAGAAGTTGTAGCAGGCCAAAGAGGAGTCCTTTGCTATCTAAGCAGGGCTTGCTTTGTCGACAACAATTCAAGCCTTGGAGAGGAGACTTAAGGTTATGAACCCAACCATCAGGCCGCTGACAGCAAGTTTTTTGAATTGGCTCAGGGGACCATTCTCTCCATCCGAGAGAAACCTCAGGGGCACTCTGTAGATATTGGATTCTTGGATGTAGGCTGTACACCGGAGCAGTTGCAATGGATAGGTCAGTACGTTGACCACATCGTTGAGCCAGGTTGGAACTATGATATTCCCGACATTGATAGACAACCCAAGTATCCCAAGGCACTAGTTTCTAGGCCTTTCCTTCCTGAATACTTTCCAGGCTATGAAGTTTATATTTGGATTGATGCAGATGCTTGGGTGCAAGATTGGTCTGCAATTTATCTTCTTGCTTTGGGAGCAAAAAGAAAGGGCTTTGCAATAGTCCCGGAGTTATTTGCTAAACACAGCACCAGATCCTTGAGACACGCTTGGATAGCTTTGCAATATAGTCGCTACTTTCACTACACGGATTTTGCTGGTTTAGAGATAGAGCCTTTGCTGAATGCCGGTGTGTTTTCTGGGACTGAGCGATCTCCTCACTGGTCAGCGTGGAGCAGAAGACTGAGTCAAGCCATTTATAACTGCCTTGACATCCTCACAGATCAATTTGCTTTAAACGTAGCTATTTACAAGGACTTAGGTCTGGATAGAGTTGAACTCTTGCCCTTGAGTTGTAACTGGCTAGCTAATTACCAGGAACTTCTATGGGATCCTCGGAGGAGGCTTTGGGTGGATCCTTCCTCACCTCACACTCCTCTAGGCATTGTACATATTTCAGGCCAGGCTAAGGAAAAGCCAACTCACATTGTACCTACAACCGAGGGTTTTAGAGTTGAAACATACCTGAGTTACCCCATTGAGAAACTTACCTCAGTCAAGAGATACGACTACGTCTCGGCAAATCAAAAAAGAGTAAACCTTGACCCATGCTTTCCCTTTCTAGCTGCTATCGATCCACAATCTCACCCTTGGCCTCATGTGAGGAGAGAAGTTCCACATCTTTGGTACGCAGATCAACGCCAGCCTGGTATTGGCTTTGTCAGTCGAGATGAAGCCCACATTCTTTATAACACTGCCCTTAAGCTACAAGGAAAAAACGCTTTGGAGATTGGGTGTTGGTTAGGTTGGTCAACTGCTCACTTGGCAGCAGGAGGAGTTATTCTCGATGTGGTAGATCCTGCTCTAGCCGATCCCCAGATTTATGGAAGTGTGGATCAGTCTCTTCGCTCGGCTGGAGTTCGCTCTAATGTCAATCTCTACCCTGGCCATAGCCCAGCAAAGGTAGAGGAGATCGCCAAGACAGAGAATCGCCGCTGGTCTCTGATTTTTATCGATGGAGACCACACCTCACCAGCCCCCTTGCAGGATGCTCAAGTGGCAGAGCGCTATGCTGCTGAGGATGCCTTGATTCTGTTTCATAATCTAGCCTCGCCGGATGTGGCTGAAGGTTTGAATTACTTGAGAGACAGGGGCTGGAACACGATGATTTACCAGACCATGCAAATTATGGGAGTGGCCTGGCGAGGCAATGTCAAGCCCGTTGAGCATATTCCAGACCCTGCTGTGAATTGGACATTGCCAGAGCACCTCAAGGACTATCCGGTCTGTAACCTTGAGTTGTCTAGGGTGCTAGAGAAAGTTAAATCTTTTACCTTGCTGGGCTTTGAGCGTCTTTGGAGCCTTTATTCACTGGCTAAGCAGGTTTGTGAAGAAGACATTCCTGGGAACTTTGTAGAATGTGGTGTTTGCAGGGGTGGAAGCTCAGCTTTGCTGGCCTGGGTGATTAAGAACTACAGCCGTCGACCTCGCAAGCTATATGCTTTCGATACCTTCTCAGGTATGCCTGATCCAACAGAGGTGGATCGAGATTATCGAGGAGTTGCTGCCAACGATACGGGTTTTGGATCCGGTGCTTTAGCGGCACCCATTTCGGAGAACTTAGAGGTGATTGCCAGGGAACTAGGTGTCTGGGATCTCATTGTCCCCGTGCCAGGGCTGTTTGCTGACACCTTGCCTGCCTATCGAGAGCAAGTGGGTGAGATTGCTCTGCTGCATGCAGATGCTGACTGGTATCAATCAACGATGGATATTTTTCATCATTTCTATGATCAGGTTCATTCCCAAGGATTCATCCAAATCGATGATTACGGACACTGGCAAGGATGTTGCAAAGCTGTTCATGACTTCGAGCAGGAAATCAGAGCCTTTTTTCAGCTCCATAGTGTCGATTACTCAGGAGTTTGGCTGAGTCCTTCTGAGAACTGGCTAGTGGTTAGAGATGGCCTAACAGAAATCTCTAAATCAGAAAGGATCCGCTTGAGTAAGATCAACGTGGGCCTTTTCCCCTACTGGGAAATGGAGACAGAGCAGCTTATCCAAGAACTGGAGGGCTTGCTGGAGCCAATTCTGCGCAGTCCTCAGCCAGAAGACTATGCTCTGATCTTCCTAGGGGATCCGGATCCGCAACTGGCCAATCAAACTCTGGAGATAGCTGCAGGCAACATAGCTCTCAGGCTCATGGAAGAGGGGTTAGAGCTCAGTAGAGAGCCGTTCTGTTCAGTGGTAGCTGGCTTGAACCCCTATCAATGGGAGAGACTCATTCCCCAACTCAACTATCGCTATCCCTTGAAGCGGGAGCGCTTTCCCAAGGGATTACGGCCTGCTATTCAAAAGCTACCTGTGTTGCTGTTGGCCTCCTAGGGATCCATCTGTTGTCTTGAGTTACTTGGCTGTCTACAGGGCGTCTGGATCTACCCCTAGCTCTTGTAGCTTCCGGGCCAGGCGCCCTGCCCGTTGTTCGGCCTGCTCAGCCCTTTGCCGCTCCAGTTCGGCCTCAGTGGGTACCAGTTCCCCAGCAGCAGTGGCCCAGCGAATCCAGGTGGCCTCGATGTCCCGAAACCTGCCCTCCCACTTCACTAGGTACAATCCCAAAACCTCGCTCGGCAAGCAACCCTCTGCATCCTCTTGAATTGGCTCATAGCGGCCGCCCCTTAGCCGAAACCCCGCCCAGTCCTCTGGCTCAAACGGGTCAAACCAAAAGTACTCCGGCACCCGGATAATCTGCTCATAAAGTTGCTTTTTGCTTGTCTTGTCCTCCTGGGCAGTGCTGGGAGAAAGAAGCTCAATCACCACGTCCGGCCCTTTGCCCTGCTCCCAAATCACCCAGCTTTTGCGCTCGCCTTTAGGCACACCCAACACCACAAAATAATCCGGCCCTTTGAAATTGCGGCCGCGGGTCTGCTCCAAGCTGTAGTAGAGAAACATATTGCCACCGACAAAGCCATCAGGGCGCTTCTGCAGCCAGGTTTGGGTAGTGGAGATGAGCAAGTCCATCTGGCACCTGTGCCGCCAGCTTTCCATAGGTTCGCTGTCGTCGTAGGGGAGCTCGTCTTGGGTGGGGGGCAACACGGGTAGATAAACCGGATCCAGCACCTCAGTAATTGGGTTCGGGTTAGTCATTGCCAGTTCTCCTCTCTTTACCCTTACAAGGTATCGGGATCCACCCCTAGCTCCCGCAGCTTCTGGGCCAGGCGCTCTGCTCGCTGCCGCTCTTGCTCAGCCCGTTGGCGTTCGATTTTCTCTGCTTCCTCAGGAGTAGGCACCAGCTCACCATTGGGGAAGAAGTACCGAAGCTGCTGGTTGTGAATCCCCAGGTACAATCCCAGCACCCCGCTCCACCGCCACCCCTCCTTTGTGAGCGGAATCTCCTCGTATTTCTCCCCCCTTAGCCGCAAACCCATGAACTCCAGGGTCTCAGGAGAAAAATAGAAGTACTCTGGAGTTCTGAAAATCCTCTGGTACAGCTCCCGCTTCTCCTCTCGATCCACTTTGGCTGTGGACTCGGAGAGCAGCTCAACAATCAAGTCTGGATATTTCCCCCCTTCTTCCCACACCACCCAAGAAGGGCGGGGGCGGTTTTCTACCCCTTTGACCAAAAACAGATCTGGGCCGTGGAAGTCTTTGGTTTTGAGTTGGTCGCGGCTGTAGTAAACGGTAAGGTTCCAAGACAGGAAGTAGTCGTTGCGATCCTGCCAGATGCGGGTGAGGCAGCTCACCAGAATTAGAAGCTGCAAGGCGTGGAGAGAGTGTTCCATTTCGGGCTCATCGCTGAGCAGCCCCTGGCCGAAGGCATGAGCTCTGCCAGTTGCTCGCGGGTGAGGGGAGTGATTTCCTGCAGTTTCTCTTGGGCTAGCATCTTTGCGTTGGGGGCAAGCAAGTGAATTAGCCATCGGCAGGGATCCCCATCTATGTCCCACTGCTCTGCTCCAGCTTGGCCACACGAGCTTCCAGCTTGCGCAAGGTACGTTGCAGCTCAGGCAAGTGCCGCTGGACGGCCATGCTCTTGCGCCATTCGGCAATAGGCTGATGGGGGTAGCCGGCCACGGTTTGACCAGCGGGGACGTCGCTGGTTACTCCTGTCTGGGCAGCCACGCGCACGCCATCGCCAATGTGCAGGTGCCCGGCCAAGCCACATTGCCCTGCCAAGATGACGTGGTGGCCCAATTGGGTGCTGCCGGCAATGCCCACCTGAGCCACGATCAAGCAGTGGGATCCCGTCTTCACGCCGTGGCCAATCTGCACTAGGTTGTCAATCTTGGTGCCCCGGCCAATGCGGGTCTCGCCAACAGCGGCCCGGTCGATGGTGGTGTTGCTGCCCACCTCTACGCCGTCTTCCAGCACCACCCGGCCTGCCTGCAGCATGCGCCGCCAGGAGCCGTCGGGAAGAGGAATGTGGCCAAAGCCGTCGTCGCCGATGACAGCACCGCTGTGGATTAGGCAATCATCCCCAATCTCCGTGCGCTCGTGAATGACGCAGTTGGCGAAAAGCTGACAGCGGGATCCAATCCGCACGTGGGGGTAGATGGTTACATTGGGGTGGATTTGGGTGTAGTCGCCAATTTTCACCCCTTCCATCACCACTACATGCGGCCCAATGGCCACACCTTCTCCCAACTCAACGCTGGGATCAATCACAGCGGTGGGATGGATCCCAACAGGCAAGCGATAGGGCTGGTAAAACAGCTCGATGGCCTGGGCAAAGAGCAGACGGGGATCCTTCCCTCGCAGGCAAGCAATGGGGCGGGGCAGAACCAGCGATTCCTCCACAATGACGGCGCTGGCTTGGGTCTGCTCCAGCAAGGGTAGGTAGCGGGCTTCACTGAGAAAACTCAGCTCTCCTGGGCGCGCCTCTGCTAGGCTAGCCACGCTGTGAATTTCTAGGGTGGGATCTCCCTCGTAGGGGCATCCCAATTTTTGGGCGATCTCCTGTAGCTGCATTGGGCTTGAGATCCTCTACGATTGCAGCAGCCGCACATCCATCACGGTTCCACGCAAGTTGTAGCTAAAGGTCTCGAGCTCCAGGGGAACGCCGACTTTGACGCGGTTGTTGCCTAGGACAATGCCATTTTCTGTCCGCTGGCCCCGTCCCCGCAAGGTAAACACCAGATCAAAGCGGTAGGGATCTGGGTCAGGCAAGTTCTCAACCCGTCCGTCGGGAAAAACCACCGGCACAGTGCGGCTGACGTTTTCCACCCGCACCACCTCCACCTGGCCGTAGGGTTGGTTGCGGATAATCAAGTCAGCCTTCTGACCTGCTTGAAAAGGTTCCAGGGATCGGCTGCTGACCCCCCGCACAATCATATCCACTTCCACCGGCAGCGTGGGGCCACCCCCCACCTGGACGACGCTGCCCACCTGCCGCCCGGGGAAAAACAGGACAGCCACAATCGCCGCTACTACAATGGCCAGCGCCCCCAGATCCAGAAGGCTGACCTTCCCCAGCAGACGCCCCCGTTCATCGACGAGCCGCATGGCCACTTCTCTTCCAACACCCTGCTTTATTGTAGGGTGCTCTCCTAACTGGGAAACATGGTCATCGGCCAAGTGCAACCACTCGCGGGCTCCCCGCTAGGTAACCAGTGGCAGCCAACTGGCAAAGGAGTGGAGCTGACGGGAGTCGAACCCGTGTCCGAGATGGGTACTGGGGGTTCACTCCTTCACAGGCTTAGCCTCTCTGACCCTCAAGGCAGGGATCGCCGTTTAGATCCCGGCGATGGGAGTTCTCCGCCTAAGCTTAGGCTCTCCCTCGACGGAGCCGGAGAAGAGAGCTGCACCCGTTGGGGTTGTGACCCGCCCACTTAACGGGGTCGTGGGAGGATCCTCGAGCTCAGACTTCTCTTACTGAGCCTTAGGCAGCCAGAGCAGCTGCTTTACGAGCAAAAGGTACGACGTTGTTCGCACCTACTTTGTTGAGCCTAGTGGTAACGGGATAAGCTCAAGCCCGACCTGCATCATGAACCCTTGTTCGCCACCCCGTCGAAACCGTTACAGCCCCGGGGTTAGCTTACATCTAGACTAGCAAAACTCTCGGGGATCCGGCTAGAGTCTTTGCGAATGTGACAAAAGTCCTGCTATCATAACGAAAGTGTAAACTCGGGTCGGTAGCTCAGCGGTAGAGCACTCGGCTTTTAACCGATTGGCCCAGGGTTCGAATCCCTGCCGACCCAGCTTGCGATACCCTCTCCCCCCGGCCTGGCCTAGGCTAGGATTCCAAGAGGCAGGTGGGAGAGGCGAGGTGGCCGTTCTTTCGTGGCAAGACCTAGGCAAAGAGGGGGAGGTCAAGCTGTTGCTGGCGCCGTGCGTGGAGGAAGCGCTAGCGAGCCTGGCGGAGGAGGCTGAAACTCGAGAGACGGTCTTTGTCTCCAAGCTTTGGCACCGAATTCCTGCCCAGGATGCCATCCTCGATGAGTGTCTGCAGGTGCTGGCGAGGGTAGCCCTATCCCTCTGGCCTTATTGGTATGGGGAAAAGTTTGAGCCGGGCACAACGGCAGAGGTTCAAGCTCACAATCGTCTCCGCGCCCAAGAGCTACCAGCAAAACAGGATCCCACCATTGCCAACGCCTGGCTCAGGGCGGCCATGCACTTGTGCCAACAGCAACGCCTGCCTCTGCTGCCAGGGATCCAGCGGGCGATCCAGGTGCAGCAACTGGCCAAGGCCATTGCCCCTCGCGAGCTGACCTTGGCTTTGGCAGCCGACGAGACAGAGCCGGCGCCCAGCTACTTACTCGGCTTGGCCAAGGCAGCTATCTGGTTGGCTGACCACAGTCAGGCACGGCTGGTGCTGGTGGTGCCGAGCGCTTTGACTGATCACCCCGAATTGGCCTCCGTGAGCTACGGTGCCATTCGACTGCCGCTTCCTGAGAGGCTAAAGGAGTTCGACAGCTCGGTACAGGTGGTGGTGGGTTACAAGGGATCCCCTCACCCCTTCAGTCCCGCCGAGAGAAAGCTGGCCGACCGGGTGGCAGCAGATGCACAGTTAAAGAATTTGCTGGAATTCAACCAAACTGTACAGAGTGTTAACGGACGCGCTTTCCGAGCGGATCTGCTTTGGCGGGAGGGTAAGGTGGTAGTGGAAGTGGATGGGCCAGAGCACCGCGAGCCAAACCACTACTACCAGGATCGCCTGCGGGACTACGAGTTGCTCATCTCCGGCTACTTGGTGTTGCGGATTCCCAATGAGCTGGTGATGTCCGACTGCGAGCGGGCGGTGGAGATGATCCGCAAGGTGGTTCAATTGCAACAGAGCCGGCTTTGAGGCAGGGCTGGAGGTTGGGGAAATGAGCGATTTGTTGCCCAAAAGCGAAATCTTGCTCTGGAAGCTCCTGCTAACAGGGGAAGAACCGACCAAGTCGCAAGTGAAGCCAAAGCATAGGGCCAAAGAGCTCAAGCTGTTGGAGGAAAAGGGCCTCATTGAATGCAAGACTGTAGTCGAAAAGGGAAGGAGGATAACCCGGCTTGTGCTGACTGACAAGGCCTGGGACTGGGCTTCTACCACACCTCCAACAGCCATCGCCCGCTCCAAGTCGCCAGAGGCAGCAGTTGTTTTGCAAAAGGCGTTGGCAACCCTAGTGGATTACGCACAGCGGGAGAACGTTCCCTTGGCGCGGATTCTAGGCCTACGGCCCGCTGACGCGAACAGGCCAGATAGCCCTAGCAAACCCCGTCCCGACAACGGGGTAGAAGTCGATCTCGACTTCCTGGAGAAGGTCTTTCGAACTTGCGAGGGGATGGGAGGGCGCCACTCCCGGGTTTACCTATCGGATTTGCGAAAGAGATTTCCCCATGTGCCACGTCAGCAATTGGATCAGGCTCTTGTGGCTTTAGATCGCCAGGCCAAGATTGTATTGATGCCTCTTGACGATCCCTCAACTATCACTCCTGAACGCGAGGCGGCGGCTATTACCCTCTCCGGTGCCAAAAGACACTTTCTGCGAATTAGGAGTTAAGTATGCGGAGCACGGAAACTGTGATCTCTCTGCCAGAACAACAGAAGGACCTTGAGGCTCTCAAGGAAGTTGATTTTGATTGGACAGTTCATCTGAAGAAAATCTGGCAGGTACCAGAGTTTGACGTTCCCGATCTTAATCGAGAAGCCAGAGAGCAACTATTCGAGCGGCTGGAGAAGCTGATTCAATCTCCCAAAAACGGATCTCCGCTGGGGATCCCTGTCCTCGGCAGCGGCGGCACTGGGAAAACTCACCTGCTCAGGGTATTGAGGCAGCGCTGCTTTGAAAAGGGCGTGGGATTCGTCCTGGTGGACATGACAGATGTGAAGGATTTCTGGAAAACATTGGTTCAGGGATACCTTACATCTTTGATGCAGGAAGAGCCAGATGGAAGAAGCCAGTTAGAGAAGGTTCTCGATCAAATTTTCCTGAAAGCTCTGGCCAGTCCTAGGAGAGCGGAAGAGATTGGCAGACTTCCTCCCAATCTCTTATTCAGAGTTGTCAATCGAGTTCTGCAATGGCTGTCCACTCAGGATAAGAGCAACACACTTAAGTATAGAGACTGTGTGAGGGCCATGATTTTGGCCAACTCTGCCAACTTTGCGATAGCTGCGGCTGGAATAAGCTGGATAGAGGGCTTAGGCGTAGATCCAGAGATGAAGGAACAACTCGGTTTTGACTCGCCAGGCCTAGCTCCCAGCGAGACCGTCGCGGGGCTTTCTTGGCTCATGAGCCTGAGGGGGCCCACTGTAGTTGCTTTGGATCAACTGGATCCGATCATCGCACAATCTCACACAGCTTCGGGAGAACCAGGAGCAGAGGCAAAGGCAGTAGGAGATATCGTTCACAGCATTGGGGGTGGCCTTATTGCCCTACGGGATTATCTCTCTCAATCTCTTGTAGTTGTCTCCTGTTTAGAAGAGTCTTGGGAAATTCTGAAAAAGACGGTTGTTTCTACCTTTTCAGATCGTTTTGAGTCTCCTTTGATCTTAACGTTTCTTCCTTCTGCAGCAACCGCTGAGGCTGTTGTTGTCTCTCGTTTAGGAAAAGCCTATCCTAAGGTTAACTTTACCCCTCCTTATCCCTCTTACCCCTTTAAGCCGGAGTTTTTCGAAATCAATCAATTTCTGTCTCCTCGAGAGCTTCTGAGAAAATGCGATGAGCACAAGAAGATCTGCTTGGAATTAGGGACAGTTATCGAGGCTCCCATTCCTTCTCCTCCTCTTCCACGTCGTCGTCCGCGAGAACTGGATTGCGAGTTTGAGAAGTTCAAGCAAGACGTCGATATCTCTCCGTACTTACAGGAAGACAGGGATAGTCCATGGAAGAAACTTTTGACTTCTGTATGTCACTTTCTCGTCTGGCAAGAACGGTTGCCAGCCAGCATTGGTACCCAGGTCGAAACTGATTTCCCTGGAGGCAAAAGTTTTTCCCCCTTGCATTCTCGTCTGCGGCTGATCTTCCATGAGGCAAATGAGCGAGAAAAGCACCTTTGTTTGAGAGCCATTCAATCAGGTCATCACAAAGCCTTCCAGGCGCGCTTAGTAGCCGCTGAGACAGAAGCTGGGATCGATCCGGCCTTGCGATTCCGCAAGCTGGTGGTGGTGCGCACCATTCCTCGCCCAAGAGGTCCGGTAAGCCAAAGCTTGTGGCAGAGTTTTCTTAAAAAGGGTGGGATCCACTGGCAGCCCAGCAAGGAGGAAATCAGGGTTCTGCTGGCCCTAGAGCAGCTCAAATCCAGACGCGATTTTAGAGATTGGCTGGCGGAGCGGCAACCTCTTACCCAACTGGCAAATGCTGAGCCGGATTCAGCGCTGGCCAAAATCCTTGCCTGGCTGAGGGAAGGGATCCCGGCTAACTAGGCTACGAGAGCTGAGCCCGATGAAAAGGGAGTTTCCTCCCCTCCTAGGGCAGGGAACGGAAAAGCTCCTGAAGCCAAGCAAGACTTGCAGCCGCCGAGACCTTCGCCAGGTTTGTTTGTCGGACGACGCTGGATAGCCAACCGGGAGGGTGAGCCAGTTTTTCTGCCCATCGAGGAGCTGGTGCGGCACACTGTGATTTTGGCTGGCAGCGGCTCGGGGAAAACGGTGCTCTTGAGGCGAATGGTGGAAGAGGCAGCCTTGCAGGGGATCCCTTCCATCGTCATCGATGCAGCCAACGACTTGGCCCGGCTGGGGGATCCCTGGCCTGCCGCTCCCAAGGGCTGGACAGAGGAGGATCAAGCCAAGGCAGAGCGCTACTTTGCCCAAACCGAGGTGGTGGTTTGGACCCCTGGGCTGGCGGCGGGCAACCCCCTCACCCTTGCCCCCCTGCCGGACTTTGCTGCGCTGGCCGGTGATCCCGAAGAGCTGGATCAGGCCGTCGACATGGCCTGGGGCGCCCTTCAGGAGACCGTGGCTCCCGGCAAGACCGTCAGGGACGAGCTGAAGCGGGGGGTTCTCAAGGCAGCTTTGAAATACTTTGCCACCCACCAGCCGGGATCTCTAGCTGACTTTGCCGAGTTCCTTGCGGACCTGCCTCCGGAAGCAGGAGCCGGTATCAGCAAGGCGCCGCAACTGGCGCTGCAGATGGCTAATCTCCTCAAGGCTGCCATGGTTAACAACAAGTTGCTCCATCAACAGGGGATGGCGTTGGATCCGGCCATCTTGTTGGGGCTGGGCTCAGACTACGGCAAAACCCGGGTGTCGGTTGTCAACTTGGTGGGCCTTCCCACCCTGGGGGAACAGCAGCAATTTCTCAATCAACTGGCCATGGCGCTGTTTACCTGGATCAAGAAAAACCCCGCCCCGCCGGAAGCGCCAGTGCGCGGGCTGCTGGTCATCGACGAGGCCAAAGACTTTGTGCCCTCCCAGGGGACTACCCCCTGCAAGCAGAGCCTGCTGCGCCTGGCCGCCCAAGCGCGCAAATACGGCTTGGGTCTCATTTTTGCTACCCAAGCACCCAAGAGCATCGACCACAACGTCATCGCCAACTGCTCCACCCAGTTTTTTGGCCGAGTCACGTCTCCGGCAGCCATTGAGGTAGTGCGGGAGCAAATTGCCCAGCGGGGAGGAAGCGGAGAAGATGTGGCTGTCTTAAAGGTGGGACAGTTTTATCTCTCCTCGCAGCAGCTTCACCCGCCCTGCAAAATCCAAACTCCCTGGTGCCTGTCTTTTCACGCCCCCACCCCTCTAAACGAAGCTGAGGTGATCCAGCGCTCCCAGGCGGTCAAGATCTAGGCCCTTATCTCAGCAGTTCTGCCGCTGTTGGCTGTCGCGGCAATCTTCTCATTGCTCTTCTATTCCCTGGCAACTTGCTGCTGCCAATTCCTGAGGCTGCCTGGCAGTTGGGAGGCCTCTGGAGCTATGCTCCCTTAAGGCAACTCGGGCAAGCTCGAGGCTTGCACGGCCACTTTGGGGAGCAGGGATCCTCGGGAGCAGGGCAATGGGGCAGGGGCTAGGAAAAGCTCAGCAGCGGTGGTGGGTGTTGGGTCTAGTGGTGATTTGGGCTTGGCTGAGCTGGGGGAGGATGGCCTGGCCTGCTGCCTCCTGCCAGGATCCTCTCTTCCTCCGGCAAATCTTGGCCGCAATGGGCCGGCCTGAGGTGGTGGTGGAGGAAGTAGCTCTGTTTGATAGAGATCAGTGCCTTGTCCAGTTGGTGTTGGATCGCCGCGGGCTAAGGGGATCCCTGCCACCGGAGATCGGCCAGTTTCGCCGGCTGCGGGCTCTGTCCCTAAGCTACAACCAACTTTCCGGCCCTATCCCCGCCGAGCTAGGGCAGTTGAGGGAGTTGGAACAGCTTTTTCTCGACTACAACCAGTTCTCTGGCCCCATTCCGCCGGAGCTAGGACAACTGGGCAAGCTGCGGGGACTGTTTTTGGATCACAACCAGCTCTCTGGATCCATTCCTCCAGAGCTAGGTCGGCTCAGCCGCCTAGAAAACCTCTGCTTGCAAGATAACCAGCTCAGTGGCAGCATTCCTAGCCAACTCGGCCAGCTCAGCTCTCTTAAGGGGCTGTTTTTGGATCGCAACCAGCTTTCTGGGCCCATTCCGCCCCAACTGGGGCAACTGCGCAACCTGGAAAATCTGTACCTGTCGGACAATCGCCTCAGCGGACCCATACCCCCCGAGCTAGCCCAGCTTAAGCAATTGCGGGATCTACGCCTGGCCCGTAACCAGCTTACAGGTGAGCTACCCGGCTTTTTGACAGAACTGCCTCGGCTGGAACGGCTCCACATTGGGGGCAACCCCGGCCTGTGCCTGCCAGCTGTCCTTTCTAGTTGGTTTGCTGCCCTCAGTGAAGGGGATCCCGCCCCCACCTTCCCCTGTCCCTAGGGCAGGGATCTCCAGCTCTCGCCTTAACCTGCGATACTGGGATCAGGTGTCCACAGCCCACTACGCGAACGGTCAGCCATGTATACTCTCGAACTGCTCCTGAAAGGGAATCCTGTCCCTATCGTCATCCACCAAAAAGAGGAGGAAGCGGCCAACCGCGCCTATCAAAGTGTGGTTGAGGCTCTTCGCAACGGATCCCCTCAGAGCCTAGAGCTGACCTGCGACCGCACGGGCAAGAAGGTGTTCTTGCTAACTGCCGAGCTCTGTGGTGTGCAAATAACCTCCAAGTCCGGCACCGCGCCCATGGGAGTCCGCCCTGGCTTCTTGGCCCAGTTGCAGGGCTAAGGCCAGCTTCTTAGGGGTCTATGAGTTCCCTCACTGGGAGAGAACCCCCGTTGGCTATCCGGGTAGAGGGCTTGACCTTTGCCTGGCCAGGAAGTCCGCCGGTCCTGCAGGAGTGCAGCTTTGCTGTTCCCAAGGGCCAGCTATGGATGCTGCTGGGGCCCAATGGCAGCGGCAAATCGACCTTGCTGCAGCTCCTGTCGGGAGTGCTCACCCATCCCCAGCCCCTGGCGGGGTTCTGGGAGGTGCGGGGGCGGCTAGGCTACGTGTTTCAGAACCCGGATCAGCAACTGTTTATGCCAACGGTGGGGGCCGATGTAGCTTTTGGTTTGGGGGCAGAGCCCCTCACCTTGGAAGAAATCCAGGAGCGGGTGGAGAGGGCCCTGGAGCAGGTGGGCTTGCGCCACTTGATCCGCCGGCCTATCCACGGCCTCAGCGGTGGGCAGAAGCAACGGGTAGCAGTTGCCGGGGCGTTGGCCCAGCGCTGTGAAGTACTGCTGTTGGACGAGCCGACGGCCCTCTTGGATCCCGATAGCCAGAGGGATCTGCTGCGCTGCGTCCGCCAACTGGTGGATCAAGAGGGGATCACTGCTCTTTGGGTCACCCATCGGCTGGCAGAGCTGGAATGGGCAGACGGGGCGATCTTTCTGGCGCAAGGGCAGGTACGCCAACAGGGATCCCCGGAACAGGTGCGGCAGCAGATTAGCCAACTGTTTGGCGGCTTGAGGTGATCCCAAAGAGATTGCAAAAGGATGGCAACACCCTCCGGCGGGGGCTACATAGAATAGTAGGTAGTAGATTCACTGCGATTGGTTGGCCAACGGTATCATCTTCAACCTATCCGTGGACGATCTGCGTCAACCAACCCAGGGGTGAAGAGCCCTGCCGGTCGAAAGGAGCTTGAGAATATGGGACTGTCTGAAGTCATTGCCAAAGAGCTGGAGAACGCGCGCAAAGTCTGCTCTGAGTACGGCGAAGGGGATCCCCACTGCCGTGCAGCCTGGGATGCGGTAGAGGAGGTGCTGGCAGCCCGCAGCCACCAGCCAAAAGCCCCCACCAGCCTCGAGCAGCACTGTGCTGAAAACCCCGACGCCGTCGAGTGCCGCGTTTACGACACCTGATTTCTGGGTTAAAACGCAGCAGCCTGCCAGCTCCCTAGGGGCGGGCTCTGTTTTTCTCTCACGGAGAGAGCTTTTGAGCAGAATCAGCCCGCAGCCACTGCCTCATCCACAAGACAAAGGCTATTCCCAACAGCGCCGTTTGCGGGATCAGCGTCTGCCAAGTGGGATAGATCCCCAACCAGCGCAGCTTCGGGATCCCGGATAGGGGGGTTGTCGGAAGCCAGCCTGCAACCTGCAAAGCGTGGAGGCTGCTGCCCAGGAACTTAAAGCCCAAGTAAAAGATCAGCAGGCTTAAACCCCGGAAAAAAGCCCCCAAGGGCAGTTTTAGACCCAAGGGCAAAAGCAAAACTGCCACTCCTGCAAGCAGAAGAGCTCCCAAGCCAATTCCGAGCCAGAGATCCCGAGCCGGCAGGGAAGGCGCCAATCCCACATAGAACACCACCGTTTCCGCCCCTTCGCGAAACACGGCTGTAAAGGCCAGAAAAGCTAGGGAAAAAACCTGACCGCTGGCAAGGGCTACTTGAGCTTGTTCGTGGACGAAAGTTTGCCGGGCAGCGGTGGCCGACCGCCGGTGCAGCCAGAGGCTGATCGAAAACAGTAGACCTGCTGCCACCAGCCCCGTGATCCCCTCCAGCACCTCCTGGCGGGTGTGGGTAAGTAGCTGCTGGAAAAACAGCTTGACCAAGAGGCCAAGCAGCACCGCTGCCAATAGACCCGCTGCTCCTCCCAGCCATACCCAGCGCTGCTGGGCCGACTGCCCGCTCTTCCCAAGAAGCGCCACCAGGGCCAGCAGCACCAAGAGAGCTTCCAGGCCCTCCCGCAGCAGGATCGAGGTAGCATCCAAGAAAGTGTAGTCCGACATGCTGAGCCGGCAGGCGGCTTAAAGGCCTAGGCGTTGGCTGGAATAAACTTCAAAGCTGCCGAGTTGATGCAGTAGCGCAAGCCTGTTGGAGGGGGGCCATCCGGAAACACATGCCCCAGGTGACCGCCACAGTTGGAGCAGTGCACTTCGGTGCGGGGCACAAGCAGCTTCCAGTCGGTCTTGGTGCCAATCACCCCTGGAGCAACTGGCTGCCAAAAGCTGGGCCAGCCGGTGCCGCTGTCGTATTTGGCCTCTGAAGAGAACAGCGCCTGCCCACAGCCCGCGCAGACATAGATCCCTGGGGCTTTGTTGTTGTAGTAGGCATTGCGGAAGGGGGGTTCAGTCCCTTCTTGACGCAGCACGTAGTACTGTTCTTCAGTAAGCAGCTGCCGCCACTCGGCGTCGCTTTTGGTTACGGGGTAGCTTGGTTGAGCCATTGGTGGTTGCTCTCCTGTCGTCCTCAATTCTAACGCTTCTTCCTGCTCTGCCTCCGCTCTTCGGCACGTCGGGGAGAACCGGGGAGTTTCTAGGAGTTCTATCGGAAACTTCTATCCTCGGCTAGGGGCATACTCCCGCTACAATGGGCGCAGGCAAAGACGGAGCTTCTTATGTTGCTAGTCGGCTCAGGTGCCAAGTTTGTGCAACAGCTCGAGCAGGCTGGGGCTTTGGCCATGTTTGTCACGCCGGAAGGGGGATCCGAAGGACACTACCTGCGGCGGCTGCGTGGAGCCGGCTATGAGGTGGTTACCCTCTCTAGCAAGGGAATTGGGGATCTAGCCAGCTATCTGACGCGCAGCCATGGGGTGCGGCCTGCCACCCTGGGCAAGTCGCAGCGGCGCACCTACTTCTACCCTTCGCTAATTGAGCAGTACCGGGCCACTTTGCCCCCCAAGGCCAAGGGATTGGTCTTTTGGTTTTACGAAGGGCATGTCCTCAGCCGGCAAGAACTTTCCTACTTGGTGAAGCTAAGCCAAGAAGACAAGGGCGTGAAGTTTGTGGTGGAGCTGGCTCGAGAGCGGTCCATTCGCTGGCAACCTTTAGAGAGCGCCCTGCAGAGCGCCTGAGGATCTTTGCTACTATCTCAAGTAGGCGGCCTTGCTGGTGGCTAGTTGTACCCGTGACCTTGCCGAAAGCCTCGCTGCACCAGGGCACTTGGTTCAAGCTCATCTGTGGCGCAAGTTTCCACCACTTGCCCTCAATTCGGGAGTTAGCCTTTCTCTACACCCTAGCTGGGGCCGATTGCATCGACGTTGCCGCTGAGCCGGCTATTGTCCGAGCTGCCCAACAAGGGATCCAGCGAGCCCAAGCAGAAGACCCGCAAGCGGGATCCCCTTGGCTGATGGTTAGCCTTAACGACGGCGAGGATGTCCATTTCCGCAAGGCAGTCCTGACAGAGCCCACCTGCCCTGCCGAGTGTCCACAGCCTTGTGTGGCGGTCTGTCCGCCCCATGCCTTGGTGCCTCTAGGCCCCTCTGCCCGGGTTTACATCCAGGCGGAGCTGTGCTACGGCTGTGGCCGCTGCGAGCCCGTCTGTCCCTACCGGCGCATTGTTACCTCTGGCTATCAGGTGGTAGTAGCGGAGGTCTTGCCCTCTCTAGTGGAGCTGGGCGTTCAGGCAGTAGAAATCCACACCTGTATCGGCCGGCAGAAGCAGTTTGAGCAAGTGTGGAGAGCCCTGAAGCCATGGCTGGGACGGCTGCAGGCCGTCTCGATTAGCTTTAACGATGGTCCGGGCCTTGAGGCCTATTTGCGGGATTTGCTAACCCTGATGGATCCTGTGCCGGAGGTGTTGATCTGGCAGGTGGACGGCCGGCCCATGAGCGGAGATATTGGGGCTGGCACCAGCAAGGCCACCCTAAAGCTGGCCCGCAAGGTGCTGGACATGGGCCTACCTGGCTATGTGCAATTGGCAGGTGGAACCAATGCGCAAACAGTGTCGCTGTTGGATCCCTGCTGGCCAGTGGCGGGGATCGCCTTTGGCAGTTATGCCCGCCAGTTGGTGGCTGCCCATCTAGAGGAAGGATCTGGCCTGACCACAGCGATCCTGTTAGCCAAGCAGTTGGTGCAGCAGGTAAAGCAGCGGCCAGTTGCCCTCCGACCGAGCTGTTTTTCCAGTGCTTGACAGCGTCGCTTGACCATGAGTTTCCCAGCCCAGCCCTTGAACAGGGAACCCACCTCCTTTCCCGGACAAGTCCTCTACAACGACGACTTAAACAAGCTCCTGGACGTTCTGCCCGCAGCCATCCGGGAGCGGCTGCAGCAGCATCCTCACTTAAATCAGCTGGTGGAGGTGGTGCTGGATCTGGGCCGCCGCCCGGAAGCCCGTTTCCCCGGCTTTGCGGAGTACCTCTCCGAGGAAGTAGTTAGCCGCGCCGACCTGGATTTGGTCATCAGCCAAGTGGGGGAGTTTAGCAGCGACAACCGGGCTGGCATTGCCTCAACACTGCACCGGATTAGCGCCATCCGCAACCGCCAGGGCACGATCATCGGCCTCACCTGTCGGGTGGGCCGTTGCGTGGTCGGTGTCATCAACATGATCCGGGATCTGGTGGAGCAGGGCCGCTCAATGCTGTTGCTAGGCCGGCCAGGAGTAGGCAAAACCACTGCCCTGCGGGAAATTGCCCGCGTTTTGGCAGACGAGCTGCACAAGCGGGTCATCATCATCGACACCTCTAACGAGATTGCCGGGGATGGCGACGTGCCCCACCCAGGGATCGGTCGGGCCAGACGCATGCAGGTGGCCAGCCCAGAGCTGCAGCACAAGGTGATGATCGAGGCGGTGGAAAACCACATGCCGGAAGTGGTGATCATCGACGAGATTGGCACAGAGTTGGAAGCTTTAGCCTCCCGCACCATTGCCGAGCGAGGGGTGCAACTGGTGGCCACTGCCCATGGCAACCGCATCGAAAACCTGATTAAAAACCCCACCCTCTCGGATCTAATAGGCGGGATCCAATCCGTCACGCTGGGGGACGAGGAGGCACGGCGGCGGGGCTGTCAGAAGAGTGTCCTGGAGCGCAAGGCTCCCCCGACTTTTGAGATTGCGGTGGAGATGCTAGAGCGGCATCGCTGGGTCATCCACGAAGATGTGGCAGCCACAGTGGATTGCCTCCTACGTAACCGCGAGGCGTCAATCCAAATACGCAGCCTGGACGAACGCGGCCAAGTGGTGATTGTGCGCAGTACCACTGGCATGAACGGACGCTCAAGCCTCTCGCGACTCCAGTGGCCCCCTGCCGACACTGCCCTGTTTGCTGGGGGGGGCACTTGGGGATCCTCCGGCCGCCTGGAGCCTTTACCTTTGGAACCGGTTGCGACCCGTCTGCAGCAACCTGGATTGTCCTTAGCGAGGGAGGAAGAACCTACCTCCTCCGCGGGGTCGCTAGCCAGCCCCCGGTCAGAGTCCAAAGCCGAGGAGGAAAAGGAAGCGGAGCTCCCGCAAGACCCGGAGGGGCCCTTGAGGATCTACCCCTATGGGGTTAGCCGTTTCCACCTAGAGCAGGTCATCCGGACCCTGCAGCTGCCGGCGCAGGTTACCAAAGACCTGGATGAGGCCGATATTGTCTTGGCTTTGCGATCCCAGGTGCGCAGCCGCTCCAAGATTCAGCAACTGGCCCACTCCCGCCAGATCCCCATTCATACCGTTAAGGCCAATACCCTGATTGCTCTGGCCGGCGCCCTGCGCCGCATCCTCAACATTGAAAGTGAGGAGGGGGCCCAGTCAGACCTGGAGCTGTTTATTCAGGCTAGCACAGCAGAAGAAGCAGAAGCTCTGGAAGAAGCTCGCCTGGCGGTGGAGCAAATCGTCATCCCCAAGTCGCAGCCGGTGGAACTCCTACCCCGCTCTGCCCACATCCGCAAGCTGCAGCATCAGCTGGTTGAGTCCTATCACTTGCGCGCTCAGAGCTTTGGCGAAGAGCCCAACCGCCGCCTACGCATCTATCCCAACTAGGCTAGCCGGCAGCCGGCAATCATCCCCGCCAGCAGGATAAAGCCTTGCACCACGTTCTCGCCAAAGATAGCTGGGTAGAGGCTGGGGGAGGAATGGACCCGGTGAAGCTGCCAGGTTTGCCGAGCCCAGAGGCCGGCGGCAACTGCCAGGCTGAGGAAATAGATCGCGTGCAACTGTAGGCTAAGCCCCACCCCCAAGAGGGCAATGGTGGTGCCTAGGAAAAAGAGCCCCACCGCCCTTGGGGTTTGCCGGCCAAAGAAACGGGCGCTGGAGTGGATCCCAGCTCGCTCGTCGTCTTCGCGATCCGAGAGCGCATAAACCGTATCAAACCCAAGGGTCCACAGCACCGTGGCCAGCCACAGCCAGCCCAGCCCCTCCTCCCACAGGGGTAGTTGGGGATCCTGACCTCTCACCGCTGTCCAACTGATGAGCACGGCAAATCCCCAGGCCAACGCCAGGATCAGTTGGGGCACTGGAAAAACCCGCTTGGCCCCTGGGTAGAGCAAAATCACCGGCACCGCTGCCACGCAGAGGGCAAAGCTAACGGGGTTGAGCAACAGCGCCAGCCCTCCCGCACAGGCCAAGCAGAGCAACGCCATTGCGATGCCGACGCCAACACTCAATTCGCGGCTGGCTAGGGGGCGGGTGCGGGTGCGCTCCACCAACGGATCCAAGTCCCGATCCCAGAGGTCGTTGATGACACAGCCTGCCCCGCTAGCGGCCAAACTGCCTAGAACGAGAATCCCGACCAATGGCCAAGGCGGCGCTCCGCGTCCGGCTAGGAAAGCTCCCCACAGAGCAGGGATCATCAAAATCAAGCGTCCTGCCGGCTTGTGCCAGCGCAGCAACCGTAAAATTGCTCCGCCCCTAGTCCAGAGTGCAGAAAGAGAAGCAAGCATGTCCGGCCAGGCCAGTGGCTTCGGCTCCGCCCCAATCTTAAATCATCCTGAACCAACCGATGTTGGAACTTTTGAGGTTCCACCGGCCGTCTTAGAGCCTTGAATCGCGGTTTGGGACCTTTCTCCCCTCTGTTGGCCAACCCTGAAGTTTGATATCCTAGCGGGCGGCTGCTTTTTCCCTGGGAGAGCAAGGCGGAGTTTGCTTTCCATGACCAGTCAACTTCCCCAAGCTAAGGAAGCTTCCCCCCTTCAGGAGACTCTGCTGGTGGTGGAGGATGAGGATGCGATCCGGGAAACCGTTGCCCTTGCTCTGGAAGAACAGGGGTACAGAGTCTTGCAAGCTGCCGACGGCCGGGAGGCACTAGAGCTGGTGCATACAGCCGAGCGGCTGGACTTGATGATCCTCGATCTGATGCTGCCCAGTTTGAATGGCTTGGATCTGTGCCGGCTGTTGCGTAGGGAGGGTAACGCCCTTCCTATTTTGATGCTGACGGCCAAAAGCAGCGAGACTGACCGGGTGGTGGGCCTGGAGCTGGGGGCCGACGACTACCTAACTAAACCCTTTGGCATGCGGGAGCTGATTGCCCGCTGCCGCTCTGTGTTGCGCCGTCGGCAGCAGGCTTACACCAGCGAGGCCACAGTGCTCCGCTACGGGGATATTTGCCTGTTTACCCAGGAGTGCCGCGTGTTGGTGCGGGGGGTGGAGGTCAGTTTCTCGCCTAAAGAGTTCCGCCTGTTGGAGCTGTTCATGTCCCATCCCCGCCGCGTCTGGACGCGGGAACAGCTTCTGGAGCGGGTCTGGGGATCCGACTACATGGGCGACAGCAAAACCGTGGATGTTCACATCCGCTGGCTGCGAGAAAAGCTGGAGGTGGATCCCAGTAACCCCGAGTATTTGGTAACGGTGCGCGGCTTTGGCTATCGCTTTGGCTAGGTTTGGGAGCTTCTCTCGCGCCAGCGGCGGGCAAAGGAGAGGGCCTCGGCGCGGGTTTGGATCTGGCCCCAAGCTTGGGCCTCCTGGAGCTCTTGCAACAGCTGGCCTACCCAGGGGCCGGGTTGACCGCCTAGGGTGTGCAGTAGGTCGCAACCATCCAGCAGGGGCACCAGATGGGCCAGGGGATCCTGGGGATCTTCGTAGCGGCTAAGCCAAAGCTGGATCGTCTCTGCCGAGCTGCCGGTGGCTGCAGCCAGCAGGGCTAGGCCGCCAAAGAGGGATCCCGCCTGCTGGTAGAGCCGCCACTGCTGGGGAGGGGTGGGGGAGCTGGCCAAAAGCCTCTGGAAGTGGGGCAGAAGCTGGTGCAGCCTTTGGACGGCCCGCATCTCGGCCCGGCTAAAGCGCAGCCGTTCCAGTTCGGTTTCCACCGTCTCGGCAGGGGTGCCTGCCGGATCCCAGAGCAGGGCTGCCAACACCGTCGCCAACAGGCTGCTGCGCCGATCCGCCAAAGGCTGGGCCAGCTCCGCCAGAGTGCGGGGGTACTGGGGTTGCCAGATCTCGGCCCATTGCCAGACGGCTTGGGCCTGGGCAAAGCCGGGGCTCTGGGGGGCTAGGCGGGGCAGCCAAGCCGCCAGCAGACCTGCCGCCACGGCTGCCTGCAGGTGGGCCAGGCCCGGGATCCCCGTCTCCAACAGGGTCACCACCTCGGCCCGCACCCGTTCTGCTGCCACATTGGCCAAGAGGGGAGCCCGCTGGCGAATCGCCTCTGCCGTGGCCGGATCCAGAGCAAACCCCAGTTGGGCTGCTTGGCGATAGGCCCGCAACAGCCGCACCGGATCGGCGCTGAGGTTGTCGGGGTGAACCATGCGCAGACACCCCTGCTGAATGTCCGCCCGCCCCCCTGTGGGATCCAACAGTTGCCCCTCCCGGAGCTCCAGGGCCAGGGCATTGCAGGTGAAGTCCCGTTGCCGCAGATCCGCCTCTGGGGTGGGGCCCGCCTGCAGGGCTACGTCCAACGTCGCCGCTGTGGGAGGGGAAGCCCCTCCTTGGCCCAGCACGATGCGGGCAATCTGTCGCTCCGCATCTAGCACCACAAAGCCGGCTTTCAGCCGCCGCGCCACCCCTGCTGCCCACCCCACCGGATCCGCCGGACACATTAAATCCAAATCCACTGGCCCCTTGGAGTCTCCAGACTGGCCTCGCAGCCAAGCCAGGTAGGCATCCCGCAGGGAGCCCCCCACCCAGTAGCTCCCCTGGGGCAGCCACTCTTTGGGAAAGGGCAGCCGTTGGTGGAAATAGGCCAGCAGCCACTCGGTCAGCAGGGCTTCGCTCATCGATTTTGCACAGGGGGAAACTTTGATTTAAAGGCTAGGATCCCCAGAGCACAAGTACTTGGCCAGGCCGTGCCTGCACCTAACCGCTGGGCAAAAACAGGCGCTAACTGTGGCCTGCCCCCCGCCTAGAGTCCTTTTGCCTAACGCTCCAGCAGCGAGCTGCCCACCGCAGCCGGCACAAAAGCAGGTGCTGAAGGAACCAGATGGGGCTGCACCAGAGCTGCCAGGCCAGCAATAAACAGCGGGTCAGTGTTCAAAGCGGGCACACGGCGAAAATCGCGGATCCCAGCCCGGTGGGCCAGCTCTCGATACTCGATGTCGATCTCTTGCAGGGTCTCGATGTGCTCTGAGACAAAGCTAATCGGCACCACCAGCAGTTGCTTTACTCCCCGCGCGCCTAGCTCTGGGATTACTCTCTCGGTGTAGGGCTGCAGCCAGCGCAGCGAGCCCACCCGGCTCTGGTAGGAGAGCGTGTAGCCATTTGGGCGTCCCACCTGGCGCCAGATGAGCTCGACGCAGGCCTCCATCTCTTGCTGGTAGGGATCCCCGGCCTGGGTGACGTAGCTTTCGGGAATGCCGTGAGCGCTAAAGAGCACATGCACTTCTAGGGGATCCTCGAAGGCGTCCAACTGCTCCCGGATGGCCCTAGCCATGGCCTGGACATACTGGGGCTGATCGTACCAGGAACAGATCTGGCGGCGCTCGATGCGGGCCAGCTCTGGGTCTTCGGCCCAGAGGCGATCCAGGAGCTTGAAGCTGGAGCCAGTTGTGCTGATGGAGTACTGCGGGTACAGCGGCAGCACCACCAGGCGGGTGATCCCGTCCGACTTGATCTGCTGCACCACAGACTCTATGAGCGGGTGCCAGTAGCGCATGGCGACATACACTGGCACGTCGTAGCCCGCCGCCACCAGTTGGGCCTGCAGCTTTCGGGCCTGTTCAGCGGTGATGCGCCGCAAAGGAGATCCCCCCCCGATGGCAGCGTAGTTGCGCCGGGATTTGGGCGCTCGCAGGATGGAGATGGCCCAGGCAAATGCCCCCTGCAAAAAGGGAAAGGGCAGCCGGATGAGCTCCGGATCGGCAAAGAGGTTGTAGAGAAAGGGCTGCACATCAGCCTGCGTTTCTGGCCCCCCCAAGTTCAGCAGGAGCACGCCGCATTTGGACATAACAAGCTCAATGACCTTCCTTATCCACTGTAGAAGGTCTTAGCCTCTAGCGAGAAAGGAGTTCTCAGCTTTCCGTGGGTCGGATCGTCTCCCCACCCTCTACTCCGCTGCTCTTGGGTCGGCGTTAGAACTCTTGGCCGCGGTAAACCCGCTGCAGGGCTGGCGTGACCGAATAGCTATCGACATCGGCCAGGCTCAACTTCAAGCGCAGCGTATTGAGCAACTTCCAGTAGGGGGGCACAAAAGGGGTTAAGGACTCCGTCCCGCTGACGCGAACGGGAAAGGGTTGATGGGGGAGGGAGTGGGCAACCCTCTCCAGAGGGCAGCCACGGTAGCGGAGCAAGCTAGACCCGACCAGGGAAGCTGAGGATTCCCCTTGGCTGGGATCCACCGTCAGGCCGCGAAACTGGATCGCCCCTGGACGAGAGGCTTGTCGATAGCGCAGGTAGCGACCCCAGAGTTGTGCCAGCCACTCCGGCAAAGCCTCAGGCCGAACGTGGAAGCGCTCCGGCAACAGACGGTCGTTGAGAAAGCCGATGAGCCCAGACCAGGCCTTCCAGAGCAAGGCGGCGACGAGGCGAGTAGGGGGAGAGGATGAGATTTTCATAGATCTCTGCACAGCCGAGAGTTGGCGTCGATTATACCAGTCCAGAAAGGACTCCGTCCCGCTGCGCGAACGGCTGGAATGCTCGCCCTGAACGTTTTGCCGCAAAAAAGGGAAGCTGACTTTTGATCCAGCCCGTGGAGCCCCCCAAACCCAAAGGACTCCGTCCCGCTGCGCGAACGACTACAATGGGCCCAAGGCTTGTCTGCCCTTTTTCCCTGGCAAGGGAGCGGCATTGCCCAAACAAGCAGACTCTAGCGACCACTGCAGTGAGCTGAGGGACTCGAGGACATGACCTGGCGCGGCAACATCACTCCCAGCGAAAGGCCTCCGGCCCGCTGGCGCGAACGGCTGTGGGGATCCCTTCCTTACCTTCTGCCTTTGGTATCGGCTTTGCCCTTGGGCTTTGTCCCCTCGGGGCTGTTTCAATCCCTGCCAGGGCTGATCCCTATCTTTCTACCGCTACTGCATTTGTTGCCTCTGGTCACGGGCTGGCTGGGGACGGGGCTGTTCTTTGCCCTCCTCTTTTTCGTCATCCGCAACGGCCGCATCGCCCACTTTGTTCGCTTCAATACCATGCAGGCGCTGCTGCTCAACATTGCCCTGTTCTTGGTGCAAGTGCTGCTGCAGGTGTTAGGTAGGCTCCTTGGCAGCCTAGCGCTAGGGGCAGTGGGCAGCATTTTGGCCAACACTGCCCTTCTGGGAGTGATGGCTGTCACTCTCTACGCTTGGGCCCAGAACTTGCGTGGCCGCTACGCTGAGGTGCCAGTGCTCTCTGAGGCTGCCTATGCTTGGATTCGCTATTAGTTCCCGGCAAAGAGGGAGGTAGGCCCAAGGCTGTCTGTCTGGCTAACGCCTGCTACAGAAGCTGGAAGTTGACCTGCAGCCTGGAGCTGTCGAAAACATCCGCCCGGTGCGCGAAAGGTGGGCTCTTGGAAATGGTGAAAGCGTTACGCCAACCGGGGTTGTTGGTCGGGCTTGCGCTGCTGGCCGGAGTGTTGGCCCTGCTCTGGCCAATGCTGCAGCAAGGCTATCCCATGACTCACTCCACCCACTTCAACCTCAGTTGGGCCTTTCAGTATCAGCGCCAGTTTTTCGGCGGGCAGTTTTACCCCCGCTGGCTGGAGTACTCCAACTTCGGCTACGGCAATCCCACCTTTGCCTTCTACCCGCCTTTGTGTATGGTAGCCACCCTGCCCTTTCGCGCCCTGGGGCTGGACCTGCCTGGATCCCTGGTGGCCAGCATGGGTCTGGCGATGGCGGTCTTTGGGCTGGGGCTATACGTTCTGCTGCGGCAGGTGCTTCCTTGGGCTTTGGCGCTGGTCTTGGCCCTGCTGAGCATGGCCGGCCCCTATTGGTTGGTGGATATCTACCAACGGGGTGCAATTGGAGAAGTGTGGGCCATTGCCGTCTCCCCCTGGGTTTTCTGGGCCTCGCTGCAGGTGATTTGCCGGCCTCAGTCCCTCTGGCCGATCGGGGCTTTGGCTCTGAGCTATGGCCTACTAGCGCTCTCCCACCTGCCCACTTTGCTGATTTTTACTCTGGTTTGGCTGCCTCTGCCGTGGGTGGTGGGGGGAAGGGATCCCTTCTGGACTAGGGTGGGACGCTGCTACCTGGGATTTGGTCTGGGACTGGGGTGGGCGGCTTTTTATTTGCTGCCGGCTTTCTGGGATCAGCGCCATGTCCAGGTGGATTTTGTCAACTTTGCCGAGGAATACATGCCCCAGCATCGCTTAATGCTGAGCGGGCTAACTCAGCTTCAGCCGCGCTGGACAGAGCACTGGTTTGAGAGCAACCTGGTCGGGTACTGGGTCTGGATGGCAGCGGTTGTGGTGGGCGTTGGGATCTTAGTTTTTCTAGAATGGCTGGTCCGCCGGCCGGGGAGGAGTTTTGATGCGGCTGGATCCCTTGCCAGAGCTACCTTGCTCTACAGCTTTGGGGCTAGCCTAGTGGCGCTGCTGATGACGACGGATCTGCTGGCTTGGCTCTACGAGTGGTTTCTGCCCCTGCAACGCATTCAATTTTCCTGGCGCTGGATGGCAGTGACGGCGGTAACCGTGCCCTGGCTTTTGGGATCTCTAGCGGGTTGGGGATGGGGGCAAAGGCGCCTGCGGCTTCTCTTGCTGGTGGGGATCGGACTGGCTATGGGGGTGCAAACTTGGCAGGGCTTTCAACTCTTGTCCAAGGCCGGCTTTGATCCGCAGCTTGTTCAAACTTTTCAAGAGCTGGCTACAGCTAAGCAGTTTCCCAAGGAGCCCCAAGAGAGGCCCGGCATTGCTTTCTTGCACCTGCACTGGCGCTTTCCCGATGGGCTGGCGCTGGTGGATGCGCAGGAATACCGGCCCCGCCAGGCCACGCTGCCCATGCCGCCCCCGCAGGTGGATCCGCTGCTCCAGTGGCAAGGCGAGCTGGAGGATCCGGCCGCGCAGCTACAGGTGGAAGAGTGGCGCTATGGCTATCGCCGCTTTCGCGCCATCAATCCCACTACTCAAGAGCAGCCCGTAGTCTTGCGCACGTTTTACTATCCCGCTTGGCGAGTTCAAATTGATGGACCGTTTAGGGCTGCCGAACACGACGGGTCGGGGCTGTTGCAGGTACGGATTCCCCCGGGAGAGCATCGCGTGGAAGTGCGCTACCTGGGCACGGCAGCCGAGTGGCTGGGCTGGATCCTGACCGGTGTAGCTGGTGTGCTGCTGGTAGAGCTGCGACGGCTTGTGCGTTGGTTGAGGTTGACCAGAGAAAAGGCGGCGTAGGCCCTGGCGTGCCACTTTTCTAGAGCGGACTTTTCTTTCTTCCTGCTTCCACAACCGGCTACTACCCCCCAGAGGGATCTCCCCCGGCTCGAGCTGACGGTAGTTGCCCCTTGCTCTTGAGAGAGCAAGCTGGGAAAGGATCCCCCTCTAGGGCTGGGTAGAACGTCAATTGAGCTTCTCTTAGGCTTGTCTCCCGGCAGAGAGAGCTTTTCTCCGCTACCCTAGAGCTAGTAAAGCAAAGAGATTGGCAGCAATGAGCCACTACGAAGGGCGGCCTGCCCAACTCGGCTTCCTCAGGGAGGGGGAGCAACGCCCCCGCCGACCGCGTGGCCAGGCCCTGCAAGTGGGAGTGCTTGGCTTCTTGGTGGGATTGGGGCTTGTGGGAGGAGCCTGGTGGTACAGCAGGGGGCCGCGGCAAACTCTTTCCCTGTATTGGCTGACCGCGGCTGACAACTCTATCTACTACGTGCAGCAGGAGCGCTCTCTTCGCGCCTTCGACGCCCAAGAGGCCATTCGTAGGGCTCTGGAGGAGTTGATCGCTGGACCCAAGGATCCCCGCCTCACCACCGCTATTCCTCCCCAGACGCGGGTACTGGATGTACGGGTGGAAGGCGACGATATCTTTTTGAACTTCTCCCCCGAATTTACGCAAGGGGGGGGATCCACCGCAATGATGGGTCGGATTGCCCAGGTACTCTACACGGTTACTAGCCAAAACCCTAATGCACGGGTTTGGATCTCCGTGGAGGGACAGGCCCTCGAAGTGCTGGGGGGAGAAGGGCTGATTCTTGACCAACCCTTGACGCGGGCCTCGTTCTTGCCCAGTTTCCCGCTTCCGGCAGAATCCAAGGCAGAGCCGTCGGCCGCATCGGCCTCTTAAGCAGCCATGCTCTCGGGGGTGGTGAAGCTATCTCCAGCGTCCGCCCTTGGCCAACCAACGGTGAAGCTGGGCCAAAAGGTGCTGCTGGTAGACCCCACCTCCGGAAGAACACCTGCGAAAGACTTCATAGGCCAGACTCATTTTCCAGCCGCTCGAGACTAGCGGGGTTGGGATCCAGCTTCAGGGAGTAGAGGCCGTAACAGGCCAGCAGCCAATTGAGAAGACGAGCTGCAATGCGGGCAGTTGGTCGCGTTGCCGAGCTTACCGCCACCCCTCCCAGGGAAACGCCGACCACAGGACGAGCAGCGAAGATGGCCTCACAAGTTTGTAACAACCGAAACCAGCTCAGCCCCCCTGGCTCTGGGTGGTGCACTGCTGGTGCTAGCGAGGGATCCAGCACGCTACAGTCCACCACCAAAAACACTGGCTGCTCCGGCAAAGCCTCGACGACCTGCTGCGGATCCCAGGCCTCTTGAGCCCAGAAAATGGGGCTGTGGTGGTCTCTTAGCCAAGCGTAGGCGCGGGCACTGCTGCTGCGCAGCCCCACGTGCACTACCGGCAGGCCGTGCTGGTAGAGCAGCTCTACCCAAGCGCCGTTGCCGTAGCTCATATCTTGATCTGGCTGGGTCATCTCTATGGGGGGCATGAAGTTGGCATGAGCGCTGCAATGCACCACACTGAGACTCAAGTAGTGCTTCCAAAGGGCACGAATGGCCCCCCAACTGGCTGCTAGAACCGAAGGCAACAAGACCGGCCACTGTTGTCGTCGCCAGGCCTGGGTCACTGCTGCCTCACACAGGCCATAGGGTGGCTCATCCATCAGCCCCGGCAACTGCGCCACCGCCAGCTGATCCACATCGATCCCCAAGCGCGGCTCAAAAGCACACAGTTCTGCGCCTGCATTGAGGATGGTCAACGGAGCTTGGGTATCCGGGCCAAAGGCAGTGGGAATGAGGAGAACCCTGGCGCTGGACTGGGAGCAGGGATGGAGGGACCACTGGGCCATAGGCGGCGTTTCTGCTTGCCAAAGGGGGGATCCCTACCAAGTTACTCGACCCCGCAGTTGCTCCATCTTGGCTGGGCCGATGCCCTTAACGCGCTGCAGATCCTCCAAAGAAGAAAAGGGGCGGGCCTCGATAATCCGTTGCGCCAGGTCTGGGCCGATGCCAGGCAACTGCTCCAGTTCGGCTGCCGTGGCTGTGTTCAAGTTAATGCGAGGGGGACTGGGGGTAGCTAGCGAAGGGGAGGACCTCGAGGTGGCCTCTAGCAGCTCCGGCTCTACTGTGGGGGAAGTAGGGGCAAGCGGAAGGGGGTTGGGGCAGCGGCGGGCTGCTTCCTCTACTTCCTCCCGCAAGCGACGGCTGGGGCCAAAGCGGGCCTCGGCCAGGAGCCGCTCGAACTCTCGCACAAAGTGATCCACCACCTGCCTATTGCGGATAATCAAGAGGTTTTCGTCGTTGAGGTGGTTGGCCGAGACTGACCAGTTGTGGGAGCCGGTGATCACCGTGGCCTGGGGGGTGCCGGGATCGAGAATAGCGAACTTGTGGTGTAGCTTGTCGCCGGGGGCGAGGTTGGGTATGCCTATGGCTTGGGGGGGCTGCTGCCAGGGCAGGCGGGCCGGATCCAGGCGGCAGTTTTCGTCTGGAAGCGCCAACCCCCACATCTCTAGGGTGCGGCTGTAGTCGCGGAAGGCAAAGCCAGGATCGAACAGGCCGCGGATCTCCACCTTGCGCTCCTGGTGCAGTTGCCGGAGCTGGTTGGCAATGCCAGAGTCGGTAAAGACAAACAGAGCCAGATCCACCCGCTTCTGCGCTTGGGCCAGGGTGGCCGCAATAATGCCATTAGAAGTAGCTTCATAGGGCAGGGAACGACTGGCGGGGGAAAAATGCACCTCCACGACAGCATCGTCAATCAACACCGTCTGCAGGGGTCGCTTGCGCTTTTGCACGCCAAAGCGGCTATCGGGCAGCCCTCCCGGCCCGTCCCCCCACATGAGGTTGAACTCCTCCGTATAGATGCGGGCCAGCTCGGGGCTATCCAGTAGCAGCAGGTGGTTGGCATTGCCCACGCTGCCAGGAGCATCGAAATCCCCATGGATATCGGAGAGGGTGAAATTGGCTGAGCCAGTCAGCACCCGCTGCCCGTCGATAACCACGAACTTGTGATGCATCAAGCCGCTGCCCTTGGAGCCGTCGGCGGTGTCGTCCAGCCAGGGCACCTGGCCTCTATCCAGCAAGGCGTACACATCCCGGCTGGCGACCTCCTCGGGGGAAAACCGCCCGTCCCGGTTTACATCCACCAGACGGCGATACTCTTCGAACTTTTGACGGCTGCGCTCGTCCAGCGCCTGCACTTCGGCAGGGGTCAGCCGGTGCCAGGCCCGCACGTAGGTGTTTTCGGTAATCACGCGCACTGGGATCCCGGCCTGCCGCCGCTCTGCAAGGGCCTGGGCGATGAGGGGCAAGTTGAGCTCCTGTACCGCCACATCCACCGACCGCCGAGCAGAACGAATCTGGGAGATAATCAACTCCTCCAGGTTGTAGCCGTAGCGGTGGATCTGGCGATAGGGATCCCGATAGGTGCTCTCGCGGCTTTGGTTAAACGCCACCCGGATGCGAGGGTGCTGCGGCAGAGGGGCCAGGGTGGGCAGCTCTGGTTCTTGGGGAGAGGGCCGAGGGCCTACCCAGTAGCCAACTGCTACCAGGATCAACAGCAGGGCGGCCCAGGGCAGCCAACGGCGCAGTTGCCGCCACCAAGACGGGATCCGGTTCATCCCCTTTTCCCCTTGCAGCAACCCCCTTCAGAATACCGAACTTTGCCGAAAAACTGGGCATAAAGCCCCGTCCTACATTCGAGCCGTCAACGGCCTCATCTACGTCATCGCCAGAGCTTTGGGGCAATAAGATAAGTCTAGCGGTTGATTGAGGAGGCCCGGCGTGGAACGGCCCAAGTGGGTAGCTATTATTACGGGAGTTCTGGCCATTGCTCTGGGGGTGGGCTATTTGTTGCTGACGCAGCTATTGGATTACCGCGGGGGTAAGTTCTTGCCAGCGCCGTCGGAGCCACCAGGGGTCTTGAGCGTCTTGGCAGGGATCCCTGGCCTGAATTAGCTGAGAGCGATTGACTGTATGCTCAGCTACAGCACGCTCCCTGCTCAAGAAGCGGCTGGGGGGAGATAGGGAAACATTTGGGCAGACGGGGAGTTGGCATAGTGTTGTCGCGCTCCACTTGGCTGTGGTTATTAACAGGGCTAGGACTAGTGGCCTTGAGCCAGTACCTGCAGTGGGTTGGCGGCATCCACAGCTCTATCGCCTCCTACTCGGAACCGCTGGCCGACCTGACCGTGGCCGGCATTCTGGGAGGAACGGTGACTACGGGGCTGGTGGTGCGCCACTGGTGGCAGCAGGTTTGCCGAGGACAAAAGGAACCCCCCCCAGGGGCCAAGCCGCAGCGGCGGGTTAAGTTGACGCGGGCTCAGGTGCAGGCAGATCTGCAGGATGTCGATTCCCTTATCCAGAAGTTGCAAAACGACATCAGCCGCCGTGCCCTGCAAGCCAAGAAACAGGAGATCGATCGGCGGCTGGCTGAGGAGGCATTGCACCTAGTGGTGTTTGGCACGGCTTCTGCTGGCAAAACCTCTCTCATCAACGCTCTACTGGGGCGACCGGTTGGGGAAACTGCCCCCACTCTGGGCACCACCCAGCAGGGCTCCGTTCACACCTATCAACTGGAAGGTTGGAACAGCCCCATTTACCTCACCGATACCCCTGGGCTATTGACCATCGGCGGTGCCGGCGAAGCAGAGGCCCGCGCCCTCGCCCAGAAAGCGGATCTGTTGATTGTGGTGGTGGCCGGGGATCTGCTGGCTTCAGAATACGCGGAGCTGCTGGAGTTGGCTCGGTTGGGGAAAGCCACTATCCTAGCCCTCAACAAGACGGATCAAATGCTGCCGGAAGATGTGGAGACCGTCCTAACCCACCTGCGCCGCCGCACTGCCGGTGTCATCCCTCCTGAGCAGGTGGTGGCCATCGCCGCTGACCCCGAGCCCTTGAAAGTCCGCTACTGCTTCCCGGACGGATCCCGTCAGGAGACCTGGGAGCCCCAGCCCCCTGATACCGCCGCCCTCATCCAGCAGATGGCCCGCCTACTGCAGCAAAAGGGATCCCATCTGCGCCTAGCCAACGCCCTGCTGCAAACCCGAACCTTGAGCGAGGCTGTCCAGCAAGCCCTGCGGGAAGAGCGCTGCCAACGGGGCCGCCAGATCGTGGAGCGGATGCAGTGGGCAACGGCTGCAGCTCTGGCGGTAACCCCCCTCCCTGCCTTGGATGTCCTAGCGGGGGTGGCCATTCAGGCCCGCATGATTGGAGAGCTGCACCAAGTCTTCGATCGCCGCATTACCCTGCAGCAGGCTCAGGCAATTGCTCACCGGTTGGCCCAAATGATTGTGCAACTGGGCGGACTGGAGCTAGCTACCCATGCCTTCAGCTCTGCCCTCAAAGCCAGCCCCTGGATGCTCATGGGGATCCCTCTGCAGGCAGCTAGCGGGGCCTATCTGACGCGGGTGGCAGGGCTCAGCTACCTGGAGTGGCTGCAGTCAGGGGATCCCTGGCAGGAGGAGCTCCTGCAAGAGCGGCTGAGGCAGCAGCTCCAGAACGGCCATCCCCTGGCTTTCCTCAGACAGTTAGCTCGCCAGGCCCCCTCCAGCTCCAGCAGCTAGCCGAAGACTTTTCCAAGAACCCGCTAGGAAACCAGCAGGGCTGACGGGACTGGGCGGATTTGAACCGCCGACCTAGCGCTTAGGAGGCGCTTGCTCTATCCAGGCTGAGCTACAGCCCCAGGTCAGGTACCTCACTGATACTAGCAGAGAGGCTAGGGGGTATCGCCGCAAGGCTGCCGAGCAATAGCGTTCTTATGGAATTGCTGGAACAAAGGCTTTGCTTTCTGACACAAAACCCAACGCGGCGGCTCACCCCAGCAGTACTCTTTTTTCCAAATGGGCAAGCGCTCCTTGATTGCATCAATGATGTAACGTGCTCCAGCAAAAGCGGCGCCGCGATGTTCAGCTGTAGCACCAACCCAAACCGCAATATCACCAATTGCAAGATGACCCTGGCGGTGACAGGCAACAGCACCGCAGAGGCCAAACTTGGCGTGGGCTTCTCGGAGGATCTTCTCGCCCTCCTTCTGGGCAAGGATCTCGTAGACTTCGTACTCCAAGCTGAGAACAGGTTTGCCCTGGCTGTGGTTGCGTACCCAGCCCTCGAAGGTTACTAAGGCACCCGCTGTGTTATTGACGAGCAAACGACTGAGTTCAGCTGGCTGGATGGTGCTATCCACAATTAGAAAACGCAGCATTTAGCCCCCACAAACTGGTGGAATGAAAACTACCAAGGCACCTTCATCTATCGGCCTAGTCAAGTCACAGAACTCATGATTGACAGCAACCTTAACGTCCTCCGCTGCTAGCGAAAATCCATACTTTGCTTGCAGCTGCTGATAGAGCTCTAGGTAGTTTGCTGCACTGGTTTGCAGCACTTCGCTGCTCCGCTGAGCCTGTTCCCGCAGCACTGCTACATATTGAATTGTTACGGTCTTACCTAGGACAGATTGAGTTACCATGGCTGCAACTACCCCAAACTGATTGGAAAGTGGCATACTCCTCGGCGGTATTGACGTTCATGAGCTCGACCTCATGGTTGGGGGTAACTAGGGTGCAGGGCTGCCTGCTGAGGATTTCCACAGGGCAGTACACCCCTTCCGCGTAAGCCCTTTCTAGTACCGCTGCAGCTTGAGGAGTATAGATGGCGCAAAGAGCTTCCGGGAAGCCGCGCTCGGGGTTAACATAGCAAGTTGCGATTGTTTCGGCTTGGTAGTGATCCAGCAGCTTTTGGATTGTTTCTGACCGAAGGTTCAGTAGATCACAGGCAACAACCAACCAGTTAGCTTCAGGATGAGTATTCAAGGCAGTCAATAGGCCACTGATCGGGCCAACGCTTTCTACTAGATCTGGTAGTGTGGGCAAGAGCTCTAGAGCTGTGCCCGACCACTGACCGGCACGCGCTGACAAGTAAACCTGCTGGCAGTAGGGCTGCAGCAGTTCATAGAGATAGGCGGCGTGGGGTTTGCCAAAAGGGTTCAGCAGCGCTTTATCGCGACCCATGCGCTTGCTACGTCCCCCTGTGAGCACCAAGCCATAGAGGGGACGTTCCAGGAGGGCGTTTTTGCCGCCGGACTTAGTTACTAGGCGGGTCTCCTGGATGCAGATATGGGGCGACACCGACTTGCACATGTCATAGATTGTCAGCGCTGCTGTTGCCGCACCACAGAGAGCTTCCATTTCAACCCCTGTCTTAGCGCTGGTCTTGACAGTGCAGTGGATGGTTACAAGCAAGTGATCATCAATTGTGATATCAAAGGTGCAGTCTTCAACAGGGATCTGATGACAAAAGGGGATCAGTTGGTCAGTTCTTTTAACAGCCATTGTACCGGCAATGGTTGCTGTCTGAAATACCGGTCCTTTTTTCAGGTGGATATCTTGGCCAACAACATAGGATCTGAGAGCAGGTGGCAGTTGAACTCTTGCCCGTGCTGTGGCCGTTCGCAAAGACACCGATTTGTGGCTAATATCTACCATATGCGGATAGCCTTGAGCATTAAGATGGGCCCATGTACGATCAGCTTTGTCCATAGAGCTAGCCCCCTAAGCCGTACATTGGGTGTGAGACCTGCTCAACCCGGCGCAGTGGTTTCATCCCCAAAAGCTGCTGGTAAATTTGCTGACGTTGGCCTGGTGTTTTGTCTCGAACCGAGAGACCCTCCTCACTAAATAGGCAGGCAAAGAGACGACCATCAGCTGTCAAGCGCCACCGGGAACAGCTGCTGCAGAAGGGCTGAGACTCAGAGGCAATAAATCCAACTTTAACATTCTCGTCGATTGTAAAGTAAAACGCTGTCGAATCAGGTGCCGCTGGAAGGGGGGTTAGAGTATAGCGTTCTTGCAGACGGGCAATGCACTCTTGTGCTGAAACGTAGTGTTCTTCATAGAGAGAGTTGGCATAGCCGACCCGCATCAGCTCCAGAAAGCGAACTGTCACGCCTGTCTTGCGGGCAAACTCAACGAAATCAAATAGCTCGCAATCGTTGATCCCCCGCATTACAACCGTATTGACTTTGAGGCTAAATCCCCGGGCAATACCCTCCTGGATATTACGGAGAATATCCGCCAGGCAGTCGCGACGGGCAATTGCAGCTTGGGTGGAGGGCTGTAGGCTATCGAGGCTAACATTAAGGTTGAGAACGTTGGCAGCCTTGAGAACGTCCCAGTAGCGGTGGAGCAGCAGGCCATTGGTTGTTAGGCTGAGGGACGGGATCTTCAGCTTGGCAAGTTCCTGAATGACTTCATCAAAGTCTTGCCGAACCAGAGGCTCACCACCTGTAATGCGAACTTCTTCAATGCCATAGTCCAGCAACTCGCCAATAATTTCTTTGTATTGCTGCGGAGTTAAGTAGCTACTTTTGTCCAGAAATTCTGGATGCAAAGGCATGCAGTAGCGGCAGCGAAGGTTGCATTGATCGGTTAGAGAAACCCTTAGCTTGCGAATGCGACGATTCCATTGATCCACTAGCTGCATCTTAGTACCACGGATAGAATTGGATGCTTTGCTCGGGGCTGAGGATAGTTTGAGCCGGGGGTAACTCTACAAAGCCATCGCTGTCTGTTAGAGCGATGAAGTCTCCGGAGTTGTTAGGCATAATCGGTGTAAAGACTCGGTTGGCGCTCATCTTAACGGGCACAAAAAGAGTGAGATTGGGTTTGAAGGTAATGACTTCACTTAGGTGCCCAGAGTCAGTGTTACGGTTGAGGAGATAACGATGCAAACATACAAGAGCTGAGATGGGGTTGCCTGGGAGGCCCCAAACTATAGTATTGGCCTGATGGTCGATGCCAAACCACATTGGCTTGCCTGGCTTTTGCGCCACGCCGTGGATGTAGGCAGTAACACCACAGCTTTGCCAGATGGCCGGCAAGTAGTCACACTTTCCCCTTGAAACACCCCCAGAGTAAATCAAGAGGTCGTAGTTTGGGGTATTGGCTTGGTAGTGGGTGGCAATGGCAGCAGGATCGTCCGGAAGGTGATCGGTCTCAACCTCGGTATACCCGTAGGCAAGAAGAGCCGCTCGGAGGGCCTCAGCGTTGGAGCGCCGCAGTTGGTAGGGTGCAGGGGTTTGCTCAATGGGAATCAATTCGCTGCCAGTTGCCACAACTTTGATGCGAGGAGTCCTCTCAACTTGGATGCGGCTGTAGCCAAAGGAGGCCAAGATCCCGACGTGGATGCTCTTGAGGGTAATGCCGGGGCGGAGAACCAGCGCTCCTGCAGAACAATCGCTACCTTGGGGATGAACAAAATCACCCCTGTTGCGTTCGACTTCCTGGATGATGGTGGCAATTCCTCCCTCGATACGAATTTGCTCGTAGGGAATGACGAGATCACTACCCAGCGGCAGGGCACAGCCAGTCATCACTTCCAAGCACTGCTGCGGATCGGGCAGGGTGGCAGGGCTTGTCCCCGCAGGGGCTATGCCTGCAACAGCAAAGCTTCGCTGCCCAGCAGCATAAGCGGCATAGTTGATGGCGATACCGTCCATCAGGACCCGGTTAATTGGCGGGTAGTCCCGATCGGCGTAGATCGGCTCTGCCAAAACCCGGCCCACACAGCTTGCAATCGGGATCGACTCGGTTTTGGCTGGCAGCCAGTGGTCTTTAATAATGGCTTCAGCTTCCTGGACAGTGACCATAGGTGTGGGGTGCGGAAAATTCCTGAAAGGCGGGTAGGAAATTGCGGTTTTCGTGGCCAGGGCGACTGAGCTTAATGAGGGCAAAGCGCTGCAACGGGGTCAGCTTTTGCCATAGCTCAAGAGTCAGCACGACCCCCTTGGCTGCCGCCTGCTCAAGAACGCAGTCAGGGATGGTGGTAGCGTCTTCCCAGGCAGGGTTTGGATCAACAGTTACCTCAGCGGCCTGCTCTTGGCAGACACTTTCGATAAGGTGAATTAGGTAGGCGCGGTAGGCAGCTCGGTTGTCAGCAGTATCCGTTGGCAGGTCAACCAAACTTTGGCGCTGCTGGTAACTAAAACGCAGCCACTGATGTAACTTGAGCTTGATGCCGCACTGATCGAGCTTTAAGCGCACGATCATGGGAATGCAGCGAAGGCTGTCGGCAAAGTCTTGCTCAAACTTAAAGATCATTTTGGTGGCCGCTCGATGCGACTAAGCTTGACGGCACAGGCTTTGAGTTCAGGTTGCTTTGAGCTGGGGCAGGCAACCGGGTGGGTGAGAGCGTTACAGCTTGTATCATTGCCCCACAATGCCCCCCAGTGCATGGGCATGAACACTGTGCCAGGGCTGATGGCGCAGGTAATTTTAACCGGCAGGGTAGCCTTGCCGCGCCGTGATTCAATCCTCACCCAGTCACCCTCAGTTAGCCCTACCTTGCTGGCATCGCGGGGATGGATTTCGAGAAAGGGTTGGGGGTGCATTGCTCGGATTTTGGCGACATGTCCAGTGCGGGTTTGGGTGTGCCAATGGCCATAGAGACGTCCTGTGGTGAGGATGTAGGGATATTCAGGGTCGGGCGGCTCGGCAAGGCCGCGGGAATGGCTGGGGATAAAGCGGGCACGACCTGTGGGCGTTGGGAAACGGTGAAAGGACTCCGTCCCGCTGGCGCGATCGGTATAGAGGTTGCGGGTCTCCACTGAACCTGTGCGCGGATATGGCCATTGCTGAGGCCCCTGGCGCAGGAGCTCATGGCTGAGGCCAGACTGATCGCAGAGACGCCCGGCAGTTAGACCCACATATTCGGCAAAGACCTCAGCGCTATCGGCAAAGTCAAATGCCTTGGCAAAGCCCAGGCGGCGGCCTACTTCCGCCCAAATTTCCCAATCAGCCCGCGCTTCACCAGGAGGGTTACGCCAAGCTGGACAGAGGGTAACGCGGCGCTCCGAATTGGTCATGGTGCCTGTCTTTTCGCCCCACTGGGCAGCAGGGAGTACCAGATGGGCATAGGCAGTGCTTTCGGTGGGGAAGTAGGCGTCTTGGACAATCGTAAAGGGCGACCGCGCCAGAGCTGCTTCTACCCGACGTAGATCAGGCAGGCTCACCAGGGGATTGGTGGCGGCAATCCAGAAAATATCGAGGGCATCGGCTTCGAGGGCACGGATCATCCCCAGCGCATCAAGGCCAGGTTCAGGGTTAATTGGGCCAAGCTGCCAGTGCTGCTCCACTGCTGCCCGATCCTCTGGATTCGTAACCTTGCGGTAGCCGGGCAATAGATGTGCCAAGCCGCCCGCTTCTCGACCGCCCATAGCATTGGGCTGACCTGTTAGCGAAAAGGGCCCTGCCCCTGCAAACCCTATCTGGCCGGTGAGCAAATGGAGATTGATGAGGCTGGTCACCTTGGCCGTGCCTTCGCTGGACTGGTTAAGCCCCATCGACCACATGGAAAGCGTTTTCTGCGACTGCTGCCACAGTCGCGCAACAGCAAGTACCTCCTCAACTTCTAGGCCACAGCGGCTGGCTACTTGCTCAGGGGTGTAGTCGGCAACCAGGGCAGCATAGGCTTCAAAGCCTTCGGTGTGCTGGGCAATGAAGTCATGGTTGATGGCGCCCCACTGAATGAGTAGGTGAGCAATGCCATTGAGCAAGTCAATATCGCTACCTGGAGTAATCCTCAGATACAAATCGGCCTCCTCAGCCGTCTGCGTACGACGGGGATCCACCACAACAATCTTTAGGCTTGGGTCGCTTTTGTGGCGCTTGCGCAAGCGATTGAACAGAATTGGGTGGCATTCAGCGGTATTGGTGCCGATCAAAAAAGCCAGCTCGCAGCTATCGAGATCCGTGTAGCTACAGGGGGGGCCGTCCGAGCCGAGACTCTGGCTGTAGCCCTCTACGGCAGAAGACATGCAGAGGCGGGAATTGCTGTCGAAGTTATTGCTTCCTAGACACCCCTTAAGTAGCTTTTGGGCAATGTAGTAATCTTCGGTTAGCAACTGCCCTGAGCCGTAGATGGCAATCCTTTCGGGAGAGGTCTGGCGAATGCGCTCGACAATTAAATCCAGCGCTTGATCCCAGCTCACCGGCTGGAAATCCTCGCTGAGGCTAGGGCGATAGAGAGGCACCGTAGCCCGATTGCAATCGAGGGTTTCCAGGAGAGTCGCACCCTTAACGCAAACCATGCCCTGGCTGGACGGATGAGCTCGATCGCCGCGAATTTTTGTGCCGTCGGCCAGAATTTCTAGGCCACAACCAACCCCACAGTAGGGACAAAGGCTGCGTACGTTATCCATGTTCCCCCTCTGTTGTTACTTGGCTTGGTGTGAGCAAGGCGGCCGTAGGGAAAGAAGCTAGGGGTGTTGGGCCTAAGGCCTGCTTATCTAGCTGTCCTTGCCGCGGTTCTCACAAGTTCCAACGCCCCAGCCTAGAGACATTGACCTGGAACTTTTGTAGCTTGCGTTACTTTTTGCTCCTCACTATGCGGAAACATCATAGGAGGAATGCTTGAGCAGCATAGCCACCTCCTGCCAACTGCGGTTAGGTCTCTAGGCAAAGCAAGGGAGAAACAGGCAAGGAGTGCTCCTAAAGGCTCCGTCCTGCTAGACGAGGCGAGGAAAGTTTTAGGTCTGTAAAGGGCAACCTGAGATCAAGCTGCATAGGGGAGAAAGGCCCCCGAGTCGTTTGCACTTGGATACTGACGCTCCAAAGGGGAAGCAGACGCTGCTATGAGCTGACTTTCTCTTCATAAAGCCTATCTAATGCTCTGCCGTCGAGCAACTAAAGCTCCGCACGTCATGACCTTGATCAAGCTGCTGGCGGTAATCGTAATTGTCGGCATTCTCTCTGCTATTAGCATTCCCAATTTTCTTAACCACATTCGCCGTTCCAGAGTTGCAGAAGCCCAGACAGCTCTAGCAGCTATTGGCGGTGCTTCAGAAGTTTTCCGAATGGACTTCATGGTTTATCCTCCTGCCTACGCCGATATTGAATTTGGCGGGATCCACAGGGATCGCTATTTGCAAGATCCTTGGCAAGCCCCCAACTATCGTCTTCCTGAAGTTGTTCCTCCCACTGCCAGCTCAAGCGGCGTTCGTTGGATGACTGAGTCTCACACACATACAACTGTTAGTGGGGATCTCCTGCGCTGCGACCTTGGCTTAGGGGATCGCCAGCAAGAGGTTTTGGCCTCTGGCTACGACCTGCGCAGCTCTTGCAACCTCTATCGCTAGGAAGACAAGACTCGGGCAACTTGAGCTTGAGCTGCCGACTAGCTGTTCCATCGATTGGCCGGTTCTTAACCTGCTCGACAGGTGTTATCTTGAAAGCGCCTGTGAAAGGGGAAGCGGAGCTTTGGCCAGTAGCCTGCTGATCCGCAATGCCGAGCTGGTGGTACCGGAAGGGGATCCCTGGGTGGGAGATGTGCTGGTGCAGGAGGGGCGGATTGCCCAGATTGGCCAACATCTCTCCACAGAAGGGGTGGCTAGGGTCATCGAGGCCAAGGGCCATACCCTGATGCCGGGGGTGATCGATCCCCAGGTTCACTTTCGCGAGCCAGGCCGCGAGCACAAAGAAGACCTGCAGACGGGATCCTGGGCTTGCGCTCGCGGTGGGGTAACCAGCTTTTTGGAGATGCCCAATACGGATCCGCCAACAATTGACCAGAGAGCGCTAGAGGACAAATTGGCGCGGGCTGCCAGCAAGTGCGTCGTCAACTACGGCTTTTTCATTGGAGCCACTGCCGATAACTTAAAGGAGCTGCAACGGGTGCAAGGAGCCTGCGGCATCAAGATCTTCATGGGATCCATGCATGGTCCGCTACTGGTGGATGATCAGGCTGCTCTAGAGAGGATCTTTGCCGAAACGGATCCCAACCTGGTCATTGCTGTCCACGCTGAGGATCACGCGCGGATTCAGGCCCGCCGAGCTCTTTTTGCCGGACGTACGGATGTGGCGGTTCACTCCCTCATTCAGGACGAAGAAGCAGCCTTGATTGCCTCGCACCGAGCTCTAGACTTGGCCACCCGCTACCGCCACCGCCTGCACATTTTGCACCTCTCCACTGGCCTGGAGGTGGAGCTGCTGCGCCAGCACAAGCCGGCCTGGGTCAGCGCTGAGGTTACCCCCCAACACCTGCTGCTGAGCACTGCCGATTACGCTCGCCTAGGATCCCTGGCTCAGATGAACCCGCCGCTGCGGGATCCCGCCAATTTGGAGCAACTCTGGCAGGGACTGCACGACGGCATTCTGGACTGCATCGCCACTGACCATGCCCCCCACACCCTGGCCGAGAAGGCCCAGCCCTACCCCCACTCCCCCTCTGGCATGCCTGGGGTGGAGACGGCCTTGCCCCTGATGCTGACGGCCGCGCAGCAGGGCCGCTGTACTCTACACCAGGTGGTGCAGTGGATGTGCGAGGCGCCGGCCCGCCTCTACGGGATCCCCAACAAGGGGCGGCTGCAGGTGGGCTACGACGCCGACCTGGTGCTGGTGGATCGGCATACGCCCAAGCCAGTGCGACGGGAAGAGCTGCTGACCAAATGTGGCTGGAGCCCCTTCGAGGGCTGGGAGTTGGTGGGCTGGCCGTTGCTAACCATTGTGGGCGGGCAGATCGTCTTTCAAAACGGCCAGGTGGATCCCTCGGTGCGCGGCCAGGCTCTGACATTTTGCCGCTAGCCAGTAGAGGTAGATCCCCCCTCGCCCTAGAATAGGCTGCATGGACAATCAGCTGACAAAACCAACCCCTGCAGCCCCAGCCGTTCTGGTGCTTGCCGGCCTGACCGGAGCAGGGAAAACTTTGGCCATTCAGCAACTCGAGCAACTGGGCTACACCGGCCTGGAAGGGATCCCGCCTGCCCAGGTCATCCCCTTGGTTGAAGCGATGCGGCCCCACCACGCCGCTTTGGCCATGAGTTTAAATCTCCACGCCCAGGAGTATCGGGAGCAGCTCCCCGAGCTAGATGCCTGGATGCGAGCGCAGGGGATCCCTTTCCTGTTCCTAGAAGCCCGGCCTTCGGTCTTGCTCAAGCGTCTTAGCGCCCACCGCCGCCCCCACCCCCACCACACCGGTGGCGGCCTGCTGGAAGCCATCGAGCAAGAAATCCGCGAACTAGCCCCCATCCGGCAGCGCTGCACCCACCTGCTGGATACCTCGGAGCTCAATAGCCAACAACTGCGGCAGCAACTGCAAGCCTTGGTGCAGGGGCTCCCCCAACCTCTCAACCTGCGGCTAGTGAGCTTTGGCTTCAAGTACGGCATTCCTCCTGAGGTCAACCTGCTGTTTGACGTGCGCTTTCTGCCCAACCCTTTCTTTCAGCCCCATCTGCGCCACCTCACTGGCCAGGATCGGCTGCTGCAGGAGTTTCTCTTTGCTGATCCGCTGACCCAGTCCACCTACCAGCAGATCTTTTCCCTCCTCCGGGCCTGGTGGCCCCACTATCGAGCAGAACGGCGGCCTCACCTAACCGTCGCCATCGGCTGTACCGGCGGGCAACACCGCTCCGTGGCCCTGGTGGAACGCTTGGCCCAGGATTTGCAGCCTTGGACCCTTCCTGCCAACGGCTCTGGCCTGCCCGAGCTCAACCTCCAGATCCAGCACTGCCATTTGCTGGAGTCGCAGCGGGATCTGGAAGCCTGCTTTGGAGCACCGCCTGCTGGCCCCAGCAAGGAGCAGCCAGAGGCTAGGATCCCTTTGGCCGGCGTTCTTTCCCATGAGTAAACCTGAGCTCCGCAACAAGTCCCCCATCCGGGGACCTCGCCGCCGCAAGGCTGCCTGGTGGCGAAGTGGCTGGAAATGGCTCTTCCCTGGCCTGGCCGTCAAACGCTGGCTGAGCCTGGCCGTGGGAGGCGTACTCCTGATGCTGCTGGGCATTGCCATCTGGACGGAGCTGACCCCCATCTTTCGCCTGAAGCGGCTAATCGACATTACCCTGCGCTGGATCACCACCTGGATCCCGAACAACATCAGTGGTCCCTTGGTAACCGGGATTGGCTTGGTGATGGCGGTGCTGGGCTTTCGCAGCGCCCTGCGCTCCATCGAAGATGTGCTGATCCCGGAAGGGGACGAAGCGCTGGTGGATAAGCTCCTATCGCATCGGCGGCTAAGCCGTGGCCCTCGCATCGTGGTGCTGGGGGGTGGCACCGGCCTCTCCAACCTGCTGCGGGGGCTGAAGCACTACAGCTCCAACATCACCGCCATCGTTACCGTGGCCGATGACGGCGGCTCCTCAGGGCGCCTGCGGCGGGAGATCGGCGTGTTGCCCCCTGGCGACATCCGCAACTGCCTCACGGCCTTGGCCAACGAGGAAAAGCTCCTCACCGAGCTGTTCCAGTACCGCTTCCAGGCGGGGGAAGGGCTGAGCGGGCATAGCTTCGGCAACCTGTTCATCACCGCCCTCACCGCGGTAACCGGGGGCGACCTGGTCCGGGCCATCACCGCTACCTCTCAGGTTTTGGCCATTCAGGGACGGGTGCTGCCGGCTACTCTAGCCGATGTCACCCTCTGGGCCGAGTTAAGCGATGGCCGCCGCGTCGTGGGTGAGTCCAACATCACCAAAGCTAGGGGGCGCATCTGCCGCATTGGCTGCGATCCCCCCAACCCTCCCGCCTTGCCCGAGGCAATCGAGGCTATTGAGAAAGCAGAGTTGGTAGTGCTGGGGCCGGGCAGCCTCTACACCAGCATCATTCCCAACCTCCTCATCCCTGAAATTGTCGAGGCCCTGGCCAGAAACATGGCGCCCCACATCTACGTGTGCAACATCATGACGGAGCCGGGGGAAACCGACGGCTACACCGTTGGAGATCACGTCATGGCCTTGGATCGGGTGGCGGGCCTGCGCCTGTTCGATGCCGTCCTAGTGCAACGGGATCCCCCCTCCCCTCGCACCCTAGAGCGTTACCGCCGCAACGGCTCCGAGTTTGTGGTTTTGGACCCGGATAAGCTAGCCTACTTGGGCTGCCGCGCCGTTCTGGCCAACGTCATGCAAGAAGATCCCGAAACTGGCTTGGTGCGCCACAACCCTGAGCGCCTAGCGGCAATGCTGATGCGCTGGTTCGACAGACACCGCTAAGCCCTCCTGTAGCTCCTAGATTCTTCCATCCCCTTGCGGGGAAAAGCCGGAATTGTCAGGTTTTCTTGGCGGGGGAGGAGGGAAACTTCCCGGCGATGCCGCTTCGCTAGCAACGACTCACCCCGACGGATTTTGGCCACCCTGGGCCCTTGCAGGATCGGGGCTATGGAATTTCCGGGAGAAATTTGTGGCAGCAGGTTTAAAAGTGGGCCAGGATCGAGGTGAGGGATCCCAAGTTACGGCGCAGCATTCCAGGGAAATCCGGGCAGGCTGTTAGCTTTGGAGGTTAGGCGCCAATGGTAAGGTTGTTCTCGTCCCTCTTTAGCAGGACGGGTGGGGTTCGCCCTCCTCAGCCCTGTGCCGAGAGTGGCTTGGATCCCTGGGCTGACCAACGGGAACGGATGGTAAGGGAGCAGATCCTTCAGCGCGGGATCCGGGATCCCCGGGTGCTGGAGGCGATGCGCAAGGTGCCGCGTCACCTTTTTGTTCCCCCCGAGCTGCGGGATCGCGCCTACAGAGATTGCCCCCTGCCCATCGGCTACGGCCAGACGATCTCTCAGCCCTATATCGTTGCCTTTATGACCGAGGCAGCCCGCCTCACGCCTGAGTCGGTGGTGCTGGAAATCGGCACTGGTTCCGGCTACCAAGCGGCCATTTTGGCTGAGCTGGCCCGACAGGTGTACAGCGTGGAGCGACTGTCTCCCCTAGCCACCCGCGCTCAGCAAACTCTGGCCTCCCTTGGCTACCGCAACGTGGAGGTGCGTCAGGGAGATGGCTACCAGGGCTGGCCGGAACACGCCCCCTACGACGCCATTGTGGTTACAGCCGCACCCCCAACCGTGCCGACAGCGCTTCTGGATCAACTGGCGGTGGGAGGTACCCTAGTGGTACCGATAGGTGAAAGCAAGGCATCCCAGTCCCTGCTCATTCTCCACAAAACGCCGGAAGGAGTGGTGCAAAAGGAAGCTTTCCCCGTGCAATTTGTGCCCATGGTCTAGGGCAGGGGTTAGCAAAGGCCGCGATCTGACTAGGAAAGCGATAAGCTGGAGGAGCTGAGGCAACCACTGCAGCTATGGAGCCAGCGGAAATTGCCGCCCTAAAAGAGCGCATCAGACGTATTCGCGAGCGCCGGCCCGTCCTGGTCAAGCTTTTGGAAAGGCCGGATCTCGGGGACTTGCGCGTCGATGTCAACCAAGCCTTAGAGGAGATTGACGAGCTGCTGCAAGAGTTCGAGCAGACCTTTGGCCCCCAGGACTAGCCCTTCTTGGTAAGCTCCTGCAGTTGGGCCAAGACCTCGGCGCTGTGCCGGTAGGGGTTGACGATTGGGTAAATAGCCCGCAGGATCCCATCGGGATCAATGAGAAAGGTGTTGCGCAGGGCCATATCCCCCATCCACGAGCCGTAGGCGCGGCTAACCGTGCCCTGGGGATCCGACAGCAAAAGAAATTGCAGTCCCTCTGCTAGGCAAAAACGGCGGTGGGAGTCCACCGAGTCGGCGCTTACGCCCACGATCTCCGCTCCCAGGGCCTGGAACTTGGGCAGATCCTGCTGGAAGCGGCGGGCCTCGATCGTACATCCGGCAGTGAAGTCGCGGGGGTAGAAGTAGAGCACAACCCACTTGCCGCGAAAATCCGCCAGGCGCCGCACCTGGCCCGACTGATCTGGCAGTTCAAACTCTGGCGCTGGGGCCCCAATCGAGGGCAGGGGAGTAGTGCCCCACTGGGCAAAGGCAGCCTGAGCCCCTCCAAAGCTAACCAGCAAAGCTACAAACAAAGCTACAAATACGGCCCCCCAGCCCCTCCTGCTTACGGTCTCAACGTCCACGGCAACGCCTCTCTCGCCTTTTCCCTCTAGTTTACATAACTTTACGGCAGCCACTTGCAGAGCAAAAGCTGGGGTGGGATCCCCAGCCACTGCCAAAGCTGAGGGGTGCGCTCGAGGGGCACGTAGCCCAGTTGGGTGTAGAGTTGCTGGGCGGGCAAGTTATCTTCCAGGACGTGCAGCTGTAACCGGCGATAGCCCCACTTCTGCACTACCTCCTCAGCGCTGAGCAAAAGCTGTCGCGCAATTCCCTGCCGTCGCCACTCTGGCAGCACCGCCAAGTTCGAAAGGTAGGGATACTTCCCGTGGGCCATCGCCCGCAGCGAGATCTCAGCAGTCCCCACCACTTTCGCCCCCACCGCCGCCGCTAAGCAGCAGTAGTAGGGATCCCTGGCTGCCAGCTTGAGGCGTAAATCCTGACGAATGATCCGTTTGTGAATGGGGTGCAGCCAGCGTTGCAGGCCTAGGGGCGGGTAAAAGACCTGGGCAAGAACCTCCACCACAGGATCCAGGTCGACGGCTGTGGCGGGATAGACCACGAGGGAGGGCACTGTGGAGGGAGCGCTTACGTATCCCTACCATTTTCGCAAACAATGCGAAGTGGCGGCCCTTGCTCGGGAACCGCCACCCCAGCACCAAAGCCAGAGCTTAACAGCCCTGAAACGAAGACCAACCCGCTGGCCACCTCTTAGGAGCTCAACCCCTGGACGTGGCAAACCCCTCTCCTTCCCCCCTCGTCCTACAGCTCACCGGCATAGCGAGCCGAGCGCTTGCCGCGATAGATATCATCTGTGATGGGCTGGTAGCCGACTTCCACTAGGTCGGACTTGGCAGGGGTGAACACGCGAATAACTGCTCTTGCAATTTTCGACAGAAAGGTAAACATAGAGACCCCCCACCTCAAGAAATCTCAAGTTTTACTAAAAATCTCGGCTCGCTAGAGCCTGCAGGAGGAGCACCTGAACCTCACCGAAGCACCGGTTTTCCACGTCTTCTCCAATCTTCGCTGATTCTTGCTGGAGACTCGAAATAGCAGGCTGGCGCTTCCAGAAGCAGCAGAACTTACTGTCTTTTCACCACTCCAGACGAGGTAAGCGACCCCTCACGCTACAGTGCCTGGCTTCAGTAAACCCAGCCGCTATTTGATTTAACTCCCATGTCCCTTAGCTTGGGGGAAAACCTGTCGGAGAGGCCAGGTGCTCCACTAGGCAAGACAACCCCTTGCTTGGTACACCTGCCAGCACAGCCAATTGAGAGCTTACGTGGGATCAACTTGAGAGGTTGTTTTGCTGGCAGTTTTGAGGCTGAGCAAGTTGCAAGCCGGTGTCTTACCTTTCCGCTGGATCTACCTCCTTTCCTGAATCACTACACCTCTAATCTAGCCCAGGCCGCCTACCCCTGTAGCGGCTGGCAACTGTTTTTAACAGTTTATGTTACTTCTTCAATTTGATTTCCATCTTTCTTCACGGGTAGTACCTGTGGATCCTGCGGTCAAATCTTCTTGCTTTTTCTCCCGGAGAAAAGCTCATTTTTTAGGAGCTTTTTGGCAAGTCAGCCACTCGAGGAGAGCTGCGATTCTGAGGCCACAGGATTAATAGGGAAAAGTAGGGGGGGCGGTAGTCAGCCAATCCGTCGAGGGTGGGGAAAAGGGCTTGCTGGGGCCAGCCGGCCCAGACCACTAGGCTAGCCCGCTGCAGCCAGCCTTTTTCGGCCAGCCACTGCCAAACTTGGGGGTAGACGGAAGCCACCTTCATGAGGACAACCACCTCAGCCCAAGCACAGGCCTCCTCCAGCTCTGCTAGGGCAAAAAGAGCGGGCAAAATTGCCAATTTCTCGGGGCCGAGGACCAAAGGGGATCCCAAAGCCGCCGCAGCAGCCAGAGGAGAGCATACCCCCGGTACGACCTGGATGGGCAGGTCAGGGAGCCGCTGCCGCAGGGCCTGGGCCAGGTAGGCAAAGGTGCTGTAGAGGCCCACATCCCCTTCGCAGACAAAGGCCACATCTTCTCCCTGCTCCAGAAGGGGAGCTAGTTGCTCGGCAGCCGCCTCCCACGCCGCCTGGAGGAGCTCAGGCTGGGTAACAAAGGGCAAAGGCAGGGGCAAGAGCGTTTGTCCCGGTTGCAGCCAAGGACGCACGATTTGGTAGGCCAAACCAGGCTGGCCAGCAGCATTTTGGGGACAGGCCACCCAGTTGACAGCCTGGAGAACCCGAACAGCTTTTAGGGTCAGCCACTCGGGATCCCCGGCGCCAGCGCTGATGCCCCAAAAAGTCCCCAGACCCATTCCAATATCCCAGCAGCGGCCTAGGAAGCTTCGCCCTTGGGCTCCTCCGGGCTAGATCCGGCGGCTTCGGAGCCAGCCTCAGGGGGGGGAGAGGCCTGCTCGGAGCGCCTTTTGCTCTCTGCAGCTAGATAATCCAAAGCTTCCTGGAGTGAATTGCGCAGGGACAAGAACTTCTCCAGCCGCACCAGCTTTACCGTTTGGGTAATGCGAGGATTGCTCACTACCTGGAAGATGCCCCCGCGCTCTTGCACCAGTTTGGCCAGTTGCACCAGGGCACCGACGCCGGAGCTGTCGATGAAATCGATCCCTGTCAAGTCCAGGATAAGGTTGGGGGATCCCTTTTCTAGGTGCCTGGTGACCACTTTCACGAACACCGGCTCAGAGAAGGCATCCAGAAGGCCGGCTAGGTGGAAAACCTGGCAGTCTTCCAGGGCCTCGTGGCTACCACGCAAGCTAACTGTCAAAGACAGAGGTTCCGGAATGGCTTCTCTCCTTTATCTCGACTGCTCCAAAAGGCTTATACAACCTTATACAACACACCAGGGGACAAAACTGTAAGCCCCTCGTACTGCTCCCTACTTACGTGGTAGCTCACACTGCCCTGCCAGAGGGATCCCCCCGGCAAGCTGGGGGTGTAGACAAACCACCCGTGGGCCTCATTGTAGAGGGCTGGATCAAGCCATGTCCATGGGCAGGGGATTGCGGCTGGGAGTAGGGATTTCTTCTCTCTGGCCCCTCATGGCCAGCCAGGAGTCCTTGGGTAGGATGGGGGCAGCTTTGGCTATCCCCAAGGAGGGCTTCTCAAGGGGGGTGCTTTGGATCCTGAGGGTAGGTGTTGGGCGAAGAGCGACGCAACAAAGAGGGTGAAGTGCCGCAGCGACCCTTTCCCCTCTCCTCCAAGACCTGGGCGAGGATAGGGGCAGGCCTGGGTTTGGGCTTGACGGCTGCCGCCTTTGGCGCCGCCTGGGGAACTGGCATCTACTTTCAGAACCAAGTGCTGCCCCAGGTGGAAGCTGCCCTCTCGCAGGCGATGCGCCGGCGGGTGGAATTGGGAGAGGTGAGGCTTGTGGCTCCCTGGGGAGTGCGGCTGGGAGAAAGCTTCATTGAACACTTGGCCAGCATTGGCTCTATTGACCTCAGCCCCGACTTCTGGACATGGCTACAAACCGGCGAGTGGGTGCTCAATGTTACCCTAAACCAGCCCCAGTTGCTGCTCATGGAAACGCTGGATCGCGGCTGGGCAGACGTGCAGTTTCAACTGCCTCAAGGGGAGGGATCCCTGCCCTTGCAGGGGTTGAACATCCGTTTGCGGGGGGGATCCCTGACGGTCATCCCCTTAGTAGGGGAGCGACGGCAGTTCGAGGGGCTGCGGGGCCAGGTGCAGGTGAGGCTGAGTGCCCTGCCGGGGGAGAAAGCCGGAGGACGAGCCAGTTTCCAGCTTTCGGCGGTCCTGCGCCCGCTGGCAGGTAGAGGGAGGTACCCTCTGCAGTTGCGGGGGGTGGCGGACTTTGCCCAGGTTTCTGGTTCGGTGACGGTTGCTGCTGCTCGCCTGCCTTTGGATCTGCTGCCCAGCATCTTGCCGGCAGCGCCCTGGACGGAGGTGGAGGGGGAAGCTAGTCTAGCTCTGCAAGTCCTTTGGGGAGGAGAAGGGACTCCGTCCCGCTTGCACAAACGCCCTTTGGAGTTGACGGGGCAAGCCCAGGTTCAGCAGGCGCGGCTGAGGCTAGAGAGGTTGCCTCATCCTTTTGAGGAGGTGAGGGGCTCTGTTCGCTTTACCCTGGAGGAGCTGGAACTGGAGGGGATAAGCGGCCGCTTTGGCCAGCTTGCTTTTGAAGATCTCAACGGCTCCATCGCCTTCAGCGACAAGGGGTTGGATCTGCAAGCCGCCATCGCCCCGGCCAGCCTGCAGCAAATCCAGGAGACTTTTAACTTCAAGCTGCCAGTGGCGGCAGAAGGGGTGGTGGCGGGATCCCTAGCGGTCACGGGCCCTCTGGAGGGGCCGCAGATCCAAGGGCAGTTGCAAGGGATCTCGCCAGGTCGGGTGGATCGCCTGCCAGTGCCGCAATATGCTTTTGGCTTCCGCTTGGCCGACCAGACCTTGGCCTTTGAGGCCATTGACTTGCAAGCTGCAGGCGGACGCCTCGAGGGATCCGGCCAACTGCAGTGGGCTAGCGGCTTGGCAGGCCAGTTTGATCTGCAGGTTACCGCGGCCGACGCGGGGCAGGTGCTGTCCCTCTACGGCGTCAACCTGCCACAGAGGGGCAAGCTGCCTTGGGCGGGGCGGGTAACTGCTCAGGCCCAGGTGGTGCTGGCGGGATCCCAGCCCCAGGTGGAGGCCACTTGGGAAATCCAGGGGGAGGAGCTCGCTGGAAGAGGAAAGCTGCAGATCCTGCCTGGCAGGGACGGCTGGGTGGTGGAGGTGCCCCAGGCAGTGTTGGCCGTAGGGGAGGGCCGGATCCAGGCGGCGGGGCGGTGGGAGGCAGGACAGCTCCAGGCGCAGGTGGTTCCTCAGGCTGTGCCGCTGGCGTTTTTCAACCCGCAGTGGCCCGGATCCGTTTCTGGGGAGCTGACGGCGCAGGTGGACACAGGGAAGGCGGCGGAGGTGGGTCTCCTGGCGGCGCTGCGGGCGCAGGGATCCCTGACCCTGTCGCGGCTTGGGGAGGAAAATGGGCTAGTTGACTCCATTAGAGGCCAGGTGGCCTGGGATGGCAGGGGCTTGGCAATCCAAGCAGCAGAAGTCTTGGCCGACACCACCCGCTTGGGCAGAGTAGAGGGGCGCATCCTCGCGGATCCGCAGACCTTGCAGGTGGGATCTCTGGATCTCAACTTTGCCGCTGACGGGATCCCCCTAGCCAAAGTGCCCGGCTTGCCGCCGAGGGTGGCAGGAGTGCTGCAGGGATCGGGGCGGCTCCGCGGATCTCCGGACAACCTGCAGGTGGCCGGCGAGGCCAAGGTGCGCGGCTTGCGGGTGGGAGAGGTGGCCTTTGCTGACTTGGCCGGGCCCTTTCAGGGGTCTAGCCAGGGGATGACAGTGGAGCTGAAGGGGACGCGGGAGCGGCTGGCGCTGCAGTTGGATCCCCAGTTTCGGCCCTTGCAGTTCGAGCTGCAGCTGGGCGAGGGGGAACTGCGCGGCCAACGCCACCAAGGTAAGCTTCAGGTGGCGGCGAACCGCTTGCCGCTGGCTTTGCTGGGGGGAGTGGCTGCTGGGCCGTGGGCCAGTCTGCAGGGGAGCCTCGATGGGGAGGTGACCGTTGACCTGGCAAGCGGCGCTACCCAAGGACGGGCAGCGGTGGCAGATCTGCGGCTAGGGGGGATCGAAGCCCAGGGCCTCTCCGTGGATTTCGCTTACCGTCCTGGAGACGGCTCCAGCCCCTCTCGCCTGACCATTGCCCAAGCCCAACTGGAGCTGTTCGAGAGCACCTACACCGCCAGCGGCACCTTGGAGCTGCCGGCGGCCTCCTTCCAGGCTGCTTTGAAGCCCACCTCAGCGCTTCCCGTTCCGCAAATTGACCTGCAGATCCGCACCCGCCAGGGTCGCCTGGAAGACATTGTCTCCGCCTTTAAGTGGCGGCAGTGGCAAGACCTCGCCACCCGCGGCCTGCAATTGCCCCCGCTAGGCCCTGCTGCCGTGCTAGAGACAGAGCCGGTTGGCCTGCCCGGTTCTCCCCTGCTGCAGCAATTGGAGCACTACGCCCAGGTTCTGGCCGCCCACCTGGAGGCCTTGGCCAGCCGCATGGATCCCCGCATCCCGCCACCCACCAGCTTGCAAGGAGAATTCCAGGCCAGCCTCAGCTTGGTTGGCAGTCTCGACCAGCCCAGCGTCAGTTTTCACCTGGAGGGCTGGAATTGGCAAGCAGAGGAGTTTAGGGTCGAAAGCCTCACCGCTGCCGGCAGCCTGGTCGAGGGGGCGGTGGTGCTACAGCCGCTGCTGTTGCGCAGTGGGGAACGCCAAGCCCTTTTCACCGGCAAGTTGGGCCTGGAGGAGCAGTCGGGATCCCTGCAAATTCAGGGGTTTCCTCTGGCTTTGCTGGATCGCTTCTTGCCCGAGGGGCTGGAACTCCAAGGGGATCTCAACTTGGATGTGGAACTAGCGGGCAACCTGCGGGATCCCCGGGCCCGCGGCTCCCTGACGGTGGTGAACGCCCGGATCAACCAGGTGCCGCTGCGGGAGGTAGAGGGGCAATTTGACTACAACCAGGGTCAACTGCGTCTGGAGGGTGCTCTCCTAGCCAACAGCGACGAGCCAATCCGCCTTTCCGGCCTGGTGCCCTACACCCTGCCCTTTGCCCAAGTGCGGGCTGCCTCGGATCAGATTGACCTTACCCTGCAAGCCAAGAAGGACGGCCTGCGCCTAATCAACCTCTTCACCGACCAGGTGCGCTGGGAAGGTGGCCAAAGCCAACTGGAGCTGGCCATCCGCGGCACCTTGCAAGAGCCTAGCCTGCAGGGAAACCTCAACCTCAGCTCCGGGATCCTCAAGCTGGCTGCCCTGCCGGAGCCTATCACCAACCTGACTGGCCAAATTGTCTTTAACCTCAACCAATTGGAGGTGCGGGAGCTACAGGGACAGGTGGGGGGCGGATCCCTGGTGGCTCGAGGGGTTTTGCCTGTCAACTCCCGCGGCGCCCTGCAGATGGACGAAACCTCGCCACCCCTAACGCTGCAACTGCAAGGGATCCAGCTCAACCTGCCCAATCTCTACACCGGCCGCTTGGAAGGCAGCGTATTGGTGAAAGACTTGCTCTTGCGTCCTTTGCTCGAGGGTCGTCTAGAGGCCTCCCATGGGATTGTCGAGGTCAGCCCCCGCCAAGCGGCAGCTCCCGCCGACTCGACCCAGGCAGATCCCTTCTGGCAGCCGCGGCTGAACGGGCTGGAGCTGGTCTTAGGGCCCGGGATCCGCGTGCAGCGCCCCAACCTGTTTGAATTCAACGCCACCGGCAGCTTGCGCCTGTTCGGCACCCCCTCAGATCTCCGCCCGGCGGGCACTATCGCCCTGGAGCGAGGCCGCGTCAGCCTGCCCATTGCCAACTTTCGCCTGGATCGCTCCCGCCCCAACACCGCCACCTTTGACCTGGACAACCCCTTCGATCCTTTCCTCAACCTGCGTCTGGTGACCCAAGCCTTCGAGGTCTACCGCTTTCCCCAGGAGCTGTCTCCCTTCGACACCAACCGCAACCTGCCGGGATCCCAGCAGAGCATCGAGATCTGGGCCACCGTCAACGGGCGGGCCAGCCAGCTTGCGGCTGCGGATCCCCGCAACGGGGTTTTGACGCTTTCTAGCAGTCCCAGCAGATCCCCAGAAGAGATCGTCGCCCTGCTAGGAGGAACAGCTTTGGCCCGACTCAATCCAGAAGCAGGGGTGGCCGGGCTGGCGGGAACGGCCCTACTCAACGATGTGGTGGAAACGCTGGGGGACACCCTTGGCCTGGATGAGGTTCGCCTCAGCCCCGTTCCCCCAGTTGACACCCGTGCTCCCAGACGCTCCTCGGTGGGCCTGGTCCTGGAAGTAGCCCGCGATCTGGGGCCGACCACTTCCGTCTCCGTGCAACGCAACCTGACGGATCCCTTGCAGCCCACCCGCTACAGCGCCCGCTACCGCCTCAGCGACCAAACCCTCACCCGCGCCAGCACCGACTTCCAGGGCAACAACACCCTTTCCATCGAGTTTGAGACCCGATTTTAAACCTACTAGAAGAAACGGACGTGCTAAGTTGCTAGCTTGTTTCGTTGGCGAGGTTGCCCAGGGTGCCACAAAGCTGCTCCGCAGCACTGTCCCGAAGGAGGGCTAGAGGAAAGCCCTAACTCACTCTTCTTCTGGCAACTTGGGAGGAGGCTCGTTCCACTTAGGCTCGTCCAGGATAGCTTTTTTGGTTTGTTTGAGTTGTTTCCACAGCTTTTTAATTTGGCGGTAGGCTTCTTCTGGGGTAATCTTGCCCCCTGTCTCTAAGCTACAAATTAGGGACACCTTATGGCTGAATTCTTGTAAATTGGCATCAAAAACCAAGTTCTGCGGCTTGACCTCGCCCCAGTAGGGGTAGCGGGGGGAGATGAATTCATCTTTTCTGGGAGGAGGGTTTGACTCTGTCATGGCGAAGGTAGAAACTATGGACGTTTCTTCTTAGTGGGCTTGGGAGGTTTGGCTGCCTTGGCGGGATCCAGCGGCAGGCCAGGTTGACTGGGGAGCGGTTGTTGCGCGCGCCTTGGGGCGCTGGGAGGTCTCTTCTTGGGTTTGGAAGGGGAAGTTGAACGTTTTGCCTGGGGCTGTGGCCGCTCTCTGGGCACAGGGCCAATAGGAGTTGCCGACTCTATGTAGAGCTGGGAGCCGCGGCGGCGCGCCTGCAGATCCCAGAAGATACCTACTCCTTTGCCTGGCAGGGATCCAAGGAGGCGCAACTTAAAAGCCTGGGGCGCTGCCGGCAAAGCAGAGCCTGCTTGCTGCTGGCCCCCCGGACTAGCTACTTGCTGGTCGCTGGAGCTAGCGGCTGGCAGGGGATGAGTAGGGGAGGGCAACTGAGAGTGGGAGCGGCGAATTTTGACGATGATGAACCCTCTCTCCTGGGATTGAAAAACGACCTCGCCGCGAATGGAAAACCAGTCCGGCACCACCCTTGGGCAGGATCCCTCGGGCAGGGTTTGCCCCATTTCCTCCGGGGCCCAGACTCCCATCAGCTGGACGTGGAGATTTTGGCCTTTGTCGCGGGTGCGGGGATAGACCACCCACAGGTAGTTGCGCTCCGGCCTTAGGTGCTTGCGCACTAGGCTCATCACCCGGCCCAGGAGGACAGCATGGATGTCCAGACCATCCGAGGTGCGCAAAACCCCCCGCGTAAAGCGATCTGGCGAAGGAATATACCGACCCTCAATGAGGCCAATGGCCCGATACTGCATCACTTCCCCTGGGGGAGGGATGGGCTCTAGGCAGGGTCGCTGTCTTGCCACCGTTGCTTTTTCTCCCGACGTGGCGGCGTTACCTAAGCTGGAGAAGGTAGAGGCTACTCCACCCTCTGAGACCGGCAGAGTACCAACGCCCACCGCTGCTTCTAGTCCAGGGGAGCTCTTTGGCTCTGGGACTGGGCTTAGACGCTGTAGGGAAGGTTCCAGACCAGAGGCCATTCTGACACCCCCCGCGGGAATTCTGACTCCCAGTCTAACACATAGCCTCTCGCCTACTGGCGCGGACAGGGCTCTAATCCGGCTCAGCCCAGAGGCGAGGAGTGAAACTGCCGTGAAGGCCATAGGGAAGGTGATGCCGCAAGGGGATCCGGGCCACTGGACCGGCTGCCAGGTTAGCGGCTTCTAGGATCGCCACCTGCGAGCGCTGACTGGCTGCATCAAAGACCACTGTTACCACCCACCCGGCTTCCTCCGCAGCGTCTTCGGGATCGGGGATGAACACTGGCTCTCCCACGAAGCCGCGGGGGGCAAAGCTGTACTGCTCGCTGCGGCCTGTTGCGGTGTCCAGCTTGAGGATGGCCTGCAGGGGTGCGTTGGGGCCGGGAGCATGGGTAGCGCCAACGTAGAGGTAGCGGTGGGGTCGGCCAACGCAAGCCGGGTGGATAGCCGGGAACTCCACCGAACGATCCAGAAGCAGCTCCCGCTTGACTTTGCCTGCCTTGGGATCCAGCTCAAACCGCCATAGCTTGCCCGCTGGCACCTGGGCAAAGTCAATCTGCAGGTAGTCGGCTCCGGGCTCCAGGGCGGGGTAGGTCTCGTAGAGGATGGCATCGACTAGGACCTTTTCCCCTACCTCGTAGCCGTTGACAAAGTGAAAGACAAACCCCGGCTCCGTTTCCAGCTGCAGCGGCTTTTCCTTGGGAGGAAATAGCCAGATACGGGTAGGCTCCCCTTTTTTAAGGGTCAGGCAAGTGCCGGCTGGCTGCAGGCCCAGCATGTAGGGCCAGGGGTTGAAGGCCACAGGATTTTGGAAAAAGATCCAGTGGCGGGGCGTCCAGACAAAGTCGTGCAAAAAGGCAAAATCTGGCAGGCGGTAGTCCCACTTTTCCGCCAGCCGCCCTTGGGGGTCAATGCGGTAGAATAGAAGCGTAGAAGGGGGGCCCGTCCGCACCCCAAAGGCCAGGAGATCTCCGGTTTCTGGATGGCGGCGGGGATGGGCTGTAAATGGCTGATTAGGAGCAAGGGCACCGCCAAAGGTCTCGACCCCCTCGGTAGCCAGGGTGGCTGGGTCTAGGCGGTAGGGAGCGCTGGCTTCCCAAAGGGCTAGGAGCTTGCCGCCGTGGTAGATAACGTTAGTATTGGCGGGATTTTTAAAGCGCAAATCGAGAAAATTAGCCCACCAGCCTCCCGGCTTCTGGGTGCCGAACACGCCGCGGTAGAGGACTCGACCCGCCTTCTCCTCTGCTTCAAACTCTGGCGTACGCACAAACCGGTTGCGGAAATGCACCCGCCCTCCCACAAAGGTGATGGCGCAGACCATGCCGTCGCCGTCGAAGGGATGGCCATAGCGCTGGGATCCCGCTTCCAGCTTGCCAGGCCCGTTGCGAAAGAGGGTTCCCTGCAGTCGTTCAGGGATCCGCCCCTCGATCTCCGTTACCCAGTAGTCGTACTCCTGGCGCAAAGAGCGATAGCCCAACTGCCAGTCGGAGATGCTGTAGGAGCAAGAAGCAACGCTGACCATGGCCAGTCTGCAAGCGACGCCTTCTATTGTTGCTTAAACTTTCGTAAAGTCGCTAGCCTTCCTCGGCCTAGGTAGCCGCTGGGGCCGGGATCCCCAAGCTGGAGCGGCTCCAACTGGACTATGGTAGGAAATGCCCTAGCAGCCCTTGACCAACAGCACCCATGTTTGATGTCCTTGCCGAAAAGTTGGAACTGGCCTGGAGAAAGCTGCGCGGCCAGGACAGGATCACCGAAACCAACATCCAAGAAGCCCTGCGGGAAGTGCGGCGCGCCCTACTGGAGGCCGATGTCAACCTGCAGGTGGTAAAGCAGTTCATCGAGGAGGTGCGGCAGGCAGCCCTGGGCGCTGAGGTGATCCCGGGGGTAACGCCGGATCAGCAGTTTATCAAGATTGTCTACGACGAGCTGGTGAAGGTAATGGGGGAGGCCAACGTGCCCCTTGCCCAGGCGGAGCACCCCCCCACCATTGTGCTCATGGTTGGCTTGCAGGGATCTGGCAAAACCACTACTTGCGCCAAGCTGGCTTTGTACTTGCGCAAGCAAGGCAAAAAGCCGCTGCTGGTGGCAGGCGACATTTACCGTCCAGCGGCCATCGACCAGCTCAAGAGCCTGGGCCAGCAGATCCAGATCCCCGTCTTCGAGCTGGGCAAGACGGATCCGGTCGAGATTGCCCGCCAGGGGGTGGCAGCTGCGCGGGGACAGGGCTACGACTACGTTATTTTGGATACCGCCGGTCGCCTCCAGATCGACCTGGAGATGATGGCAGAGCTGGAGCAGATCAAGGCCGCGGTGCAGCCCCACGAGATCCTGCTGGTGGTGGACGCCATGATGGGGCAGGAGGCGGCCAACCTCACCCAGGCCTTCCACGAGCGGCTGGGTCTTACCGGCGCCATCCTCACCAAGCTGGACGGCGATACCCGCGGCGGGGCAGCTCTTTCCATTCGCCAGGTTTCCGGCCAGCCCATTAAGTTTATCGGGGTTGGCGAAAAGGTGGAGGCCCTGGATCCCTTTTACCCGGATCGCATGGCCTCGCGCATCCTGGGCATGGGGGATATTCTCAGCTTGGTGGAAAAAGCCCAGGAGGAAATCGACCTGGGAGATGCCGCCGCCATGGCAGAAAAGATGATGACCGCCCAGTTCGATTTCAACGATTTTCTTAAACAAATGCGCCTCATCAAGCGCATGGGGTCTCTAGCCAGCTTGCTGCGGCTAGTGCCGGGAATGAGCAAAATTAGCGACGAGCAGCTGCAAAAAGGCCAAGAGCAACTAGCCCGGGCGGAGGCCATGATCAACTCCATGACGCCAGAGGAGCGGCGCAACCCGGATCTGCTGGCCCGCAGCGTCAGCCGCAAGCGGCGGGTAGCCCTGGGCTCTGGCCACAAGCTGGAGGATGTCAGCCGCCTGGTGAGCGATTTCCAGCGCATGCGCGACATGATGCGCTCCATGAGCATGGGCGGCTTTCCGGGCATGCTGGGCGGACGGGGCCCGCTGCCGGTAGGTGGCCCCCAATGGCGAGGGCGTTCGCAGTCCAGCCGCAAGCCAGACAAAGGGGGGGGAAAAAAGGGGGCAAACCGCCCGGGATTTGGAAGAAATTGAGATCGCCGAAGACCTTTCACCGACGGGTGGGTGGATCCGGAAACCCCGCCCCCCCCCGCCACAACCCCCCCCCCCCATCGCGCGCGGCGACATCGTAGGCGCGCGCCGACTCGCGCAACACCTGCGCCACCTGACGCAGCAACTCGTCACCCGCAG
>NZ_JANSIT010000014.1:0-61274 GCF_047462215.1 Synechococcus sp. O70.1
CAAGTAGATTAGCCCCGAAATCAGGGTAAGGGCCACCGCCACCCAAAAACAGGGGATCCCACCCGGCCAATTGAGGATTAGCAGGGCGATGGCTAGGATTTGGACTGCCGTCTTGGCTTTGCCCCAGAAATTGGCGCTGTGAACCTGACTTTGGTTGGCCCGCCAGCCAGCGATGGCTAGCTCTCGCCCCACCAACAGGAAAGCCCCCCAGGCCGGGATCCGCCCCAGCTCCACTAGGCCCAGCAGCGGCGCCAGCACCAGCAGCTTATCCACCAAGGGATCCAAGACCTTGCCGAGGTCGGTGACCAGCCCATAGCGGCGGGCCAGGTGGCCATCCAGCCAATCGGTTGCCGCTGCCCCTAGAAACGCCCAGAGGGCCAGTCTCTCCCCCTCTGGGGATCTCAGGCTCAGTCCCCCCAGGATGAAGGGGATCCCTACTAGGCGCAGCAGGGTAAAAGCCGTGGGCAGGTTTAGCCACGCCGGTTTGCCAAAGGGAGCTGGGAGGGTCTGGCTCATTGTTTTCCTCTTTAGCTAGCGATAGCGGCCCAAGCGCTCAGTGAGCAGGCGGTAGAACCCTTCTGCATCCACCCCAAAAGCCACCTGCACGTTGGCCGGGCGGCCGCTGAGGCCCCAGCGATCCACCACCGTCCGGCCCAGGTTGAGCGGGCTGACGGTATCCACCTCTACATAGCAGGGTTTGAGCTCAAACAACTGCGGCTGCAGGAGGTAAGCAATGACACAGGGATCGTGCAAGGGCCCTCCTGGCAGGCCGTAGCGCCGGACATCAAACTTGCCGTAGAAGGTAAGCATGTCGGCCACCGTTTGCCCAACGCGAGTGCCCAGAGCGCGGATGCGCTCGATCCGCTCTGGGGTGCTGAGGACTTGTCCGGTAACATTTAGGCCGAGCATGACGACTTCGGGGATCCCGGCACTGAGGACAATCTGGGCGGCGTGGGGATCAGTGAGGATGTTGAACTCGGCAGCCGGCGTGACATTGCCCTCAAAAGCGGATCCTCCCATAAACACCAGCCGCCCGATGCGCTCCACAATCTGGGGCTGCTGCACTAGGGCCACCGCCAGGTTGGTCATCGGGCCCAACAACGCCAAGGTTACGGGCTGCTGCGCCCCCCTAAGGGTCTCAATGAGAAACTGCACCGCGTGCTGGGATCCCAGCGGCATCTGCGGCTCCGGCAAATTGGCCCCGTCGATCCCGCTTTTGCCGTGCACCTCCTCCGCGGTTTCCAAGGGGCGCAACAGCGGGCGGGGACAGCCGGCATAAACTCCCACCTGCGGGCGGCCGGCCAACTCGCAGATCTGCCGGGCGTTGCGGCTAGTCTTCTCCAAAGAGACGTTGCCGGCTACCGTGGTAATGCCCAGCACCTCTAGCTCAGGCGAGGCCAGCGCCAGCAGCAGGGCTACAGCGTCGTCTTGGCCAGGGTCACAGTCGATAATCAAAGGCAGCATGGGGCACCCCCAGTGTAGGCTTCTTGAGCGCGAGGCAGATTCCAGGCCGTTTAGGAAGATTTAAGATTAGAGACAGTTCTTATCGTTATATCCTGTTGGAGACCAGCGCCTATCCGCTGCACGTTTGCTTTTTGCTCGCCTGGGAGCCGGCTGGAGGAAAGCAGCTGGCGCTAGAGGTTTTGCTGCCGCCAGACCGTTTTGTAACTGAGGTTTTCCAGGATCCCCAGACTCTCCTGGAAGCCCTGCAACAGGAAGAAAGCCATCCAGACTGCCTGGTGCTCTTGGTAGCCCTGGAGCGGCTACCCACGCTGGAGGCGCTAGGCCAACAGCTCTGCAAGCAGGGGCTGCTGTTGCCAGCCGTGGTGGCTATGGTTGCAGAGGCGGCAGAGCTCCAACCAGAAAAGGCTGCCAGCCTCTCCGCCGCGCCCCCCCTTTCTCCAGAGGCCAGAGCTTTGCTGAAGCGAGAGCAATTTTTCTACCACAACGCTACCCTGGTTCGTCTTGTCGCCCCCCAAGAGCTGCTTTGCCCCCCGACCCCGACTTCCCCTTCCACCTTGGAGCTGCTTGTTAGTCGGGCCATTGCCTTCTTTCTCCAGGTTTCTCCCATCTGCAGCTTGCCCCCAGCCCTCCCCCACCCCGAGGACAGTTACCGGCAACAGCAGCGGCTGGCAGAAAAGCTGCGGGAGCGGCTGGGCTATGCCGGGGTGTACTACCATCGGGATCCAGCCCTGTTTTATCGCCACCTGCCCCCCGAGGAGCAACAGGCCCTCATGCGGCGGCTGCGCAATCTTTACCAGGCCATTGTCTTGGACTATTTCCAATCTCCTGAGACGGTCAATGCCCGCATTGACGAGCTGGTGGCGCTTGCCTTTTTTGCCGACATCAGTGCCGCTCAACTCTTGGAGCTGCACATGAACCTGATGGAGGATTTTGCCAAACAACTGAAGCTGGAGGGTCGCAGCGAAGAGATCCTGCTGGATTACCGCCTTACCCTCATCGACGTGATGGCTCACCTCAGTGAAATGTACCGCCGCTCCCTTCCCCAACCTGCTCCAAGAGATCCCTAGCCATGTCCAGTCGCAAAGCCTATGTCCTCAAGCTCTATGTGGCGGGCAATACGCCCAGTTCTCTGCGCGCCCTCAACACCTTGCAAGAGATCCTGGAAAAGGAGTTCGGCGGCGTCTACAGCCTGAAGGTAATCGATGTCTTGAAGAGCCCGCAACTGGCAGAGGAGGATAAGATCTTGGCGACACCAACCCTGACCAAAGTTTTGCCGCCGCCGGTACGGAAGATCATTGGCGACTTGTCCAACCGCGAGAAGGTGCTCATCGGCCTAGATCTACTCTGCAAAGAAGCGGACGAAGAGGATTAAGAGGAGAGAGCAGGATGAGCCAGCCATTGGAACCTTCTGGGCCGGAAAACCTGCAGGAGAATGCTGCCGAGGAGATCCTTAGCCGCCGCAACGGCAGCCCAGAGCTGCGCGGGATCCCCAAGAAGCAAACGGGCATCGAAGGTTTTGAAGACATCAGCCACGGCGGCCTGCCCCTGGGGCGCGCCACCCTGGTCAGCGGCACCTCGGGTACGGGCAAGACCCTGTTTGCCTTGCAATTTATCTACAACGGCATCGTCAAGTACCAAGAGCCGGGAATCTTCGTTACCTTTGAGGAAACCCCTGCCGACATTATCCGCAACGCCTCCAGCTTTGGCTGGGATCTGCAGGCCCTCATCGACAAAGGTCAGCTCTTTATCTTGGATGCTTCTCCAGACCCGGAGGGCTACGAGGTCAGCGGCAACTTCGATTTGTCTGGCCTCATCGAACGCATCCAGTACGCCATTCGCAAATACAAGGCCAAGCGGGTTGCCATCGACTCGGTGACCGCCATCTTTCAGCAGTACGACCCTGCCGGCGTGGTGCGGCGGGAGCTCTTCCGCTTGACGGCCCGCCTCAAGCAGGCCAACGTCACCACCGTCATGACCACGGAGCGCACGGACGAGTACGGCCCAATTGCTCGCTACGGGGTGGAGGAATTTGTCTCCGACAACGTGGTAATCCTGCGCAACATCCTGGAAGGAGAGAAACGGCGGCGCACCATTGAGATCTTGAAGCTGCGCGGCACCACCCATATGAAGGGCGAATATCCCTTTACCATCACCCACGAGGGGATCAGCATCTTCCCCTTGGGGGCGATGCAACTTACTCAGCGCTCCTCCAATCTGCGCATCTCTTCTGGAATTGAGAAGCTGGACGAAATGTGCGGCGGCGGCTTCTTCAAGGACTCAATTATCCTGGCCACCGGCGCCACGGGAACTGGCAAGACTTCGCTAGTGAGCAAGTTCCTCGAGCGGGGCTGCCTGAATGGGGAGCGCTGCCTTCTCTTTGCCTATGAAGAGTCGCGGGCGCAGCTTGCCCGCAATGCCTCTTCCTGGGGCATCGACCTAGAGGGGTTTGAACGGCAGGGCCTCCTCAAGATCATCTGCGCCTACCCCGAGTCTGCCGGTCTGGAAGACCATCTGCAGCGGATCAAAGCGGAGATGATGGCCTTCAAACCTTCCCGCATGGCCATTGACTCCCTCTCGGCCCTGGCGCGGGGCGTAAGCCCAGATGCTTTTCGGCAGTTTGTTATTGGTGTAACTAGCCTAGCCAAGCAGGAGGAGATCACTGGCTTTTTCACCAACACTACTGACCAATTCATGGGATCCCACTCCATCACTGAGTCCCACATCTCCACCATTACCGACACAATTATTCTGCTGCAGTACGTGGAGATTCGGGGCGAGATGGCGCGGGCCCTCAACGTCTTTAAGATGCGGGGATCTTGGCACGACAAGGGCATCCGCGAGTACGTCATCTCCAACTCGGGCATTGAAATTCGCGATTCCTTCCGCGGCTACGAGCGGATTATCAGCGGATCCCCGACCCGAATCAGTGTGGACGAGAGAAGTGAGCTTTCCCGAATTGTGCAAAACCTAGATTAGGTGAAAGGTTCACCAAACGCTGCTCATTCAACCGTAACCGACTTGGCCAAGTTACGCGGCTGATCCACGTCGGCTCCCCGTCGGAGGGCCATGGCATAGGCAAACAACTGCAAGGGGATGACGTTCAAAACCGCTGACAGCAGAGGAGTGGTGCTGGGCACCTCGATGACGTGGTCGGCTTTCTCCCGCACCTGGGTATCTTCCGGGTTCATTAGAGCAATGACCCGCCCGCCCCGCGCCCGCACCTGCTCGATGTTGGAGAGCATTTTTTCGTAGACAGGATCGCGGGTGGCAATGCACACCACTGGCATGCGCTCGTCGATGAGAGCAATGGGGCCGTGCTTCATCTCCCCTGCTGGGTAGCCCTCGGCATGGATGTAGCTCACTTCTTTCATCTTTAGCGCCCCCTCTAGAGCAATGGGGGCATTGACCCAGCGGCCCAGGTAGAGCATGTCGGTGACATGGTGGTACTGTTCCGCCAGGTGGTCGTAGAGGGCGGCGTCTTTTAACAAGAGGCTGATCTTGGCTGGCAGCTCGATCAAAGCTTGCAGGTGGGGTTGGATCTGGGCTGGGCTGAGGATCCCTTTGGCCCGGGCCAGTTGCAGGGCCAGCAGGTACCCTGCCACCAACATGCCGGTAAAGACCTTGGTGGAAGCCACGGCGATCTCCGGCCCGGCGTGGATGTAGATAACCCCCGCATCCGCCAGGCGGGTGGCCTGGGATCCGATGGCGTTGACGATGGCTAGGGTGGGGATCCCTTGGCTACGGGCCTCGCTCATGGCTGCCAGCGTATCCACCGTCTCGCCGGACTGGGTAAGAGCCAAAAGCAGGCTGTGGGGACGCAGCACCGGCTGGCGGTAGCGAAACTCGGAAGCGTAGTCCACCTGCACCGGGGTGCGGGCCAGGCTCTCAATGAAGTACTTGAGCACCAGGCAGGCGTGCCAGGCAGTGCCGCAGGCCACAGCGTGGATCTGCTCCACCTGAGCCAGTTGCGCTTCTGTCAGGGCCAGCCCCTCCAAGTTCACCCGGCCTGCTTCCAGATCCACCCGCCCCCGCAGCGTCTCGGTGATGGTGCGCGGCTGCTCGTGGATCTCTTTTTGCATGAAGTGCTTGTAGCCGCCCTTGGCCGCCGAGACCGGATCCCAGGCCACTGTAAGGGGGGTTTTGCGCAGCTCCTCGCCGGTAATGCGCTGATAGCGCACGCTGGAGTCGGTGAGGATGGCCATCTCTCCATCTTCCAGAAACACCACCCTGCGGGTGTGGCGGATGATGGCAGGCAGATCTGAGGCCACAAAATTTTCCCCTTCCCCCTCCCCAATCACCACAGCCCCGGCATTGCCCAGGCGGGCGGCAATCAGCCGATCCGGCGCCTCCCGATCCAAAGCCACCACGGCATTTCCCCCCCGCAGCCGTCCCATCACTTTGCCAAAGGCCACCTCAAAGGATCCCAGCTCCTCGACGTAGAGACCGAGCAGTTGGGCAATGACTTCGGTATCGGTTTGGGAGCGAAAGGTAACCCCTCGCCGCAGCAGCTCTTCCTTTAGCTCCAGGTAGTTCTCCACAATGCCGTTTTGAATAACCACGACGCGCCCCTGGACGTCGCAGTGGGGGTGGGCATTTTCTTCGCTAATGCCGCCGTGAGTGGCCCAGCGGGTATGCCCAATCCCCACCTTGGCTGTGGGCATGTTTGTAGTGAGTTTCACCACCAGGTTGTGCAGCTTGCCGGTGGCCCGCACGATCCTCAAGCCTTCTTCTGGATCCACGGTGGCAATGCCTGCGGAGTCATAGCCGCGATACTCCAAGGTGCGTAGGCCCTCCACCAGAATGGGGGCAGCCCACTGAAAGCCCACATAGCCGACAATGCCACACATTCCTCACACCTCAACCCTGGTCGACGGCGCGGCGTCCTATACCCGCAAAGCCTACCCCAGCTTCGGGATCCCTTCAATGGCTTTTGCCGCTGCTAGGGGAGCGGATCTCGGCAGGGATCTTGGCTTCCTCTTGGGGAACCGGCTGCTGCCCCATAGGGGCGAGGGTAAAAGAAACGGGCGCGACTTGGACGGCAGTGGGCTGAATCCCGTTGTCGGAAGGGGCGCTGGAAACCAAGTTGCTCAGCCCCAACACCAGCTCTCGCAGGGCGCGGCGAAACTGGGGATCCCCGGTAAGCTCGTCGATGTCAGCCGTGATCTTTTGCACGTTCTGAAAGGAGATGCGGGCGGAGTCCAGGGTTTGGCGCAAGGTTGCTAGGGTGCCCGGGTCGCTTAGGGCAGCCGCAAGCTGCCGCAGATCCTCAGTGGCCTTGGCCGCGTTCTCCGCCGTTACTCGCGCCCCTACTAGGATCTGGCGCACCTCCTCCTGCAGTTGCGGATCGGTAAGCAGCGGGCGAACCGCGCTCGACATCGCCTCCAGATCGGCGCTCACCTGCTGGATATTCTCTAGGGCGGCCTGGAGCGAGGCGCGATTTTCTAGAAGCAGGGCCGTGAACTGGTCGGCAGCCTCCTGGAGACTTGCGGCAGTTTGGCTCACTGCTCTAGCCGCCTCGGTGAATTGCAACAAGTCCAGATCTTCCGTGCGCAGGGCTGCCACCCGCTCTTCCAGGGTTTCCGAGAGGTTGGCCACGCTGTCGGCAACGCGGGTGATCCCTTCTAGGGTGGCGTTAAGGGTGCTAAAAACCTCATCATCGTTAACCCGTGCAAGCAACCGCTCCAGGGGAATCAGCAACTGGCCAAAATCCACCCCCGGTGTGCCCTCCACCACATCGCCATCGCAGATGATTTGGCTGCGGTCGCAATCGGCAGCTAGGGGGGATCCCACTGCCCCCTCGACACTCCCCCTAGGCAAGATGTCCACCACCGTCTCCCCCACCAACCCTGTTTGCTTGGTAATAAACAGAGCATCGCGGGGGATGATCAAGGGCTGGTCGATGGCCACCTGGACCTCCACCTGAGCTGCCTGAGGCACGATGCGCTCCACCCGGCCCACAGCTACCCCCCGCAGCCGCACGCTAGAGCCCTCCGCCAGGCCGGCCACGCCGGGATAGGTAACGGTAAACCGAAAGCCGCGGCTGCCAAAGCGCAGGTTGTAGATCCACAGAAACAGCCCGGCAAAGATCAGCGCCCCCGCCAAGATCAACAGGCCCACTGCCCCTTCTCGGATGGCTCGCGAACGCATCACACCTGCCCTGCCACTTGAATTGGCCCTTCTACACTACCGCTGAAGAATTGCCGCACAAAGGGGTTGTCGCTCGTCTCAATCTCTTGCACGGATCCCTCCCACTGCACTCGCCCCTGGGCCAAGAGCACAACGCGGTCGGTGGCGCGGTAGATGGTGCTGTGCTGGTGGGTTACGACGATGTAGCTCTCGCAAGCTTTTTTCACCTGTTGCAGATCCCGGATGAGGTCTTCGATTACGGTGGAAGCAATGGGATCCAGGCCCGCCGTGGGTTCGTCGTAAAGCAGCAGTTGCGGCTCGTCCTGGGGCAGAGAGGGATCCTCTATGATGGCGCGGGCAAAGCTAGCCCGTTTGCGCATCCCCCCAGAGAGCTCTTCCGGCAGGCTGTTCTCCTTACCCGCCAGCCCCACCGCCTCCAGCTTGGCCGCCACCAGTTCCCGAATGCGGGCTCGCGGCAGCCGCGAGTGCTCGTAGAGCAAAAAACCGACGTTTTCCTCCACCGTTAGGGAGTCGAATAGAGCCGCTTGCTGAAATACCATGCCCAGCCGCAAAGGAGGAGTGCAGTGGCCGGCCTGAATCTCTGGCAAAGGAATACCGCACCAGAGCACTTCGCCAGCGTCGGGCTCCGTTAGGCCCGCGATGATGCGCAACAGGGTCGACTTGCCAGTGCCGGAAGGCCCCACCAGTCCTAGGGCATCGCCCCGGTACACTTTGAGGTCAATCCGATCCAGCACCACCGTAGCCCCAAAGCGCTTAGAGACCTGCCGCAGCTCTACCAGAGGGATCGGCTCTTCTACCTTGGCTGGAGAGTGTCCACCCTCTACCCCTGCTGGGGGCTTCTGGTGGTTGTCCTTGCTGGTGGCAATGGCTTGCTGGCAGCACTTTGTCCACCACTTCCGGCAAAACTGCGGAATCAGGGTACGTTCCTCCGGTGGCTTGCCTCCACTGCTAGTCTACAAGGCCCTTCCCCTGCCCGGACAACCTGCTGGCGATTTAGTCCAACTGTAGCTCGGCGGCAGACTCCACTTCAGCAAGAGCGGCTAAGCCGGCAGGGACCTCCTCTGTTAGACGGGGCAGAGCCGAATCTGGCTGGGCCACGGCTGGGGGAGAAGGACTGCGGCGCTGGGAGAAGCCCCAGACAAACACAGGGAACACAGCCACCACCATTCCCCAGTCCGGGATCTCGATCTGGGGGAAGAACACCTCCAGCAGCATGAGGCTTCCCACTAGGGCGATGATGGCAAAGGCAGCATCTTCCAGGCGGGAAAACTCATCCAGCCAGCGCAAGAACAAAGAGGCCATGTAGCGCATCAGGGTAATGCCGAGGATGCCGCCAAGGATGATCACCCACGCCTTGCGGGAGACGGCCACGGAAGCAGCAATGCTGTCGAAGGAAAACACAAGGTCGGTGAGCTCTACCATGACCAGCGTTTGCCAAAAATTGGCCTGGCGAGTGATGTCCTGCGCTGGGCCTTCTTCTTCCCCGCGAAAATGTTGCCAGGCCAGCCAGAGCAGGTAGCAGGCCCCCAAGAATCGCGCGGGCGGGTACTCGACCAACCACACCGCTGCAAACACGATGGCAATACGAAAGCCATAGGCGCTGACAATGCCCCAGCGCAAAGCCCGGTTCTGCTGCTGGGGGGTGGGCAAATGCTTGACCAAAGCAGCCAAGGCGACAGCGTTATCGGCAGAGAGCGCCGCCTCCAAAAACACCAGAGCCACCACCAAAAAGAGATCCGCCCAACTAAAGGACTGAATTATCCCTTGAACAAGAGCCACAGCGGTGTCTATTGCCTTGATTGACATAGCAGCAAGCTTCCTGTGCTCCGGTCAAAGAGTTGTTCGTCCCGTGCAGCCAACCCCAGACTGCTATCCTACGTCCATAACCCCCCTTTCGGAAGATTTTTGTGGTCGTTGAGGAAGCGCCCCAAGAAGGGTAGCTGGAGAAAGGCTCGACCCCTCAGCTTCCTCCCAGCGGAGAAATTCAAAGCTCCAGCATAGCTATGGCCCGAGTATAGCTTGTCCAGCTCAGGATCGTTTTACATTTCTTAACCTTCCCTATCTCCAGGGGTTGCAGGCGAAGGCAATCGCGTCGCTAGCCGCTGTCCACAGCGCAGGATCTGGCCTGCCAAAATGGCCGCCCCAAAGCCGTTGTCGATGTTCACCACTCCCACTCCCGCCGCACAGGAGTTGAGCATGGTCAGTAGGGCAGCCAAGCCCTGGAAGCTGGCCCCGTAGCCAACGCTGGTGGGCACAGCGATTACCGGACAGTCTGCCAGGCCCGCCACCACGCTGGCCAAGGCTCCCTCCATGCCTGCCACTACAATGAGCACATCGGCTTCCAGAGCGGCGCGGTGGTGCAGCAGGCGGTGGATCCCGGCCACTCCCACATCCCAGAGGCGGTTGACCTGAAACCCGGAGAGCTCGGCGGTGAGAGCGGCCTCTTCAGCCACCGGCACGTCGGCAGTGCCAGCGGAGATCACGCTAATCTGGCCGGGATAGCTATGCACCTTTTGGGGAGGGATCCAGCACAAGCGCGCTACAGGAGAATACTGGGCCTGGGGCAAGCGGCAGCGAACTTGGGCATAGACCGAGGGATCGACGCGGGTGGCCAAAGCTAGGGATCCCTGGCGGTGCAGCCGCTCCAGAATCTGGGCAATCTGCTCGGGAGTTTTGCCCGGCCCCCACACGGCTTCGGGAAAGCCGGTGCGCAGAAGGCGATGGTGATCCACACGGGCGAAGTCTCCTACCGCCTCAAAAGGCAGGAAGCGACAGGCTTGCAGGGCCTGCTCGGGAGAGAGCTTCCCCTGAGCCACCGCCTGGAACAGTTCCTTCAAGGTTTGGTCAAGCGGCATAGAAGGGGGGTTGGGCAGCTCTACTACGCTAAGGAACCGCGCGGGAAAAACAACACCGGATGCCAACTTTGCCGTAGAATCTCGCCGGTGAGGCTACGGATTGACCACTCCCAAAAGGTCCCCACCCGTGGGGAGGCGGTGGCAATGGCGGTCATGTCCTCCTCAGCAGCGGTGGCTAGGATTTCCTGAAGCGGGGATCCCACCCGCACCAAGGCCCGCAACTGCACCGGTTTTACCTGCTCGACCAGCGGTTCGACTAACCGGGCCAAGTCGGCCTCGGCCCTGCGCTTGAGCTCTTCTGCCGGCGATCCCTGGTTGCGGCGGGCGCTGGGATCCACCACATAGAGCAGCGTAATGGCCTGACACTGGGAAGTTCCTGGCAGCAGTTGGCCAAGACGGCTGAGGAGCTGCCGGCGGGGCTCCTCAAAGTCAAAAGGCACTAGGAGGGAGCGAAATAGGTGGCGGCTGCGCAGGCGCAATTCTTCCAGAGTAAAGGCGGCGATGAGTTGCGGACGCATCACCATTACCGGGATGGTCAGCTTCGGCAGCAGCTCCAAGGTGGTGCTTCCAAACAGTTTTTCGGTGAGCAGATTGTGGATCCCCATGCCTGTGATTAGCAAGTCGGAGCTGCAGGTTTGGATCCCTCTTAAAATCAGATCCACCGCCTTGCCCGCCTGCACCAAGACTTCGACTTCCAGCCCTGCAGGAACGGCGCTCAACACCTCTTGTAAGCGAGCCTGTTGCGCCTGCACTTTGGGGGTGAGGTCTTCGGGAAGGCCAATGTCGTCGTCCTGCCGAGCGACGCTATGCACAAAGGCAACGCGCTCAATCCCATTCAGGTAAAGCTCTTCTAGGCATTTGCCAAAACGCTGCAGTCCATCGCGGCAATCGGTGGCGATCAACAGGCTTTTGAACATATGGCTTTAGGCAGAGGGAGGTAGCCAGCAACAGCGACCTGCCCTAGGGGGGCAATCTCAGGCTAACACCTCGCACCCCGGACCTGTCCTTGAAAGGAGTCCCGATCTACTTCTGCTGCGGCTTTCGCTCACCGATAGGGATCCGCCAAGTTGCGAAACTGGGTGTACTGGCTTTCAAACAAAAGGCGCACCGTGCCCGTGGGGCCGTTGCGGTGTTTGGCAACAATTACCTCCGCAATTCCGCGATCGCTGGTGTTGGGATCGTAGTACTCGGGCCGGTAGATCATCATCACCACGTCGGCATCCTGCTCGATGCTGTTGTGCACCAGCAGGCCGTTGGCCACAAAGTTGTGGTGGCGGGGCATCTCGATGTCGTAAACCGGTTGCGGCTCCCCCGGCTCGCTAATGAAGACGACGGGATCCCAGATCAACCCCTCCTGCACCACCACCGCCACCTCCTCCTCCAGTTGCAGCTCGTCGAGGGTTTTCCAGCCGTCCCGAGTTAGGAAAGGGTGGTTGCCAGTGGCACGAATGGAAAAGTTGAGGCGAGTTTTTAGAAGACATGTGGGCTGCCGCCCACTGCAAAATACCCTCACTGGCTGTTGGGGCACCAGCCGCCCGCGCCCATTGAGGCTGAGCAGGCGCGGCAGTTCTGCTGAAGGCGGCAGGGCTGCCAGTTGCTCCAGCCGCCAGATCTTGCCGCGATCCACGTCCCTCACGCGGGTATCGCCGGCTAGACAACCCGACTCCCGCAAATCTGCCAGTTGCGGACGCTTGTCTGAGCGCGACTCCACTGCCCGGCTGAGCTGAGATAGCACCAGCACCGGCACCATCAGCTCTTTGGCTAGCGCCTTGAGGCCGCGGGTAATGCGCGACAATTCCTGCACCCGGTTGTCGGACTCAGATCCCTGGATTAGCTGCAAGTAGTCGATCAACACCAACCCCAACGTCCCTCCTTGCTCCACCTGCAGACGCCGCGCCTTAGAGCGAATTTCTGTAACCGTGCAGTTGGGCGTGTCGTCGATAAACAAAGGCAGTTGCGACAAAAAGCCAATCGCCTGCCCCAGGCGTTGCCACTCATTCTCGCTGATGCGCCCGGATCGCAGACGGCTACTATCAATGCGCGCCTCGCTGGCCAAGAGCCGCTGCACCAGTTGCTCCCGCGACATCTCCAGGCTGAAGATGGCCACCGGTTGCTTGACGTAGGCAGCCACATTTTGGGCAATGTTAAGAGCCAGGCTGGTCTTTCCCATCGAGGGACGGCCGGCTAGGATGACCAAATCCGACCGCTGCAAGCCCTGGGTCAGGTTGTCGAGGTCAATGAATTTGGTCGGGATCCCAGGGATCTGAGCCCCGCTCTGGAACCTCTCCTCCAACTCTGAGAAGATGTTTACCAAAACTTCCGAGGCTGGAACAAGGCTGCGCTGCACCCGTTCCTGGGTGAGGCTGAACACCTCTTGCTCGGCTCGATCCAGGAGCTGAGGGAGAGGCTGGCTAGTGTCGTAGGCCAGACGCGCCAAGGTGTTGCTGACTTGAATCAGCCGGCGGCGCATGTATTTGTCCACCACCAGACGGGCATACTGGTCAATGTTGACACTGCTAACCGTCTGCTCCACTAGGCGGCGAATTGCCGCCGTTCCTCCCACCCGCTCCAAGAGCTGGTGATCTGCCAACCAGGCAGAAACAGTGGTCAGGTCAGTGGGCTGGCCCTGGCTGTACAACTGCAGAGCAGCCCGGTAGATCTCCTGGTGGGCGGAGAGGTAGAACATCTCAGGCCGCAAGAGCTCCGCCACCCGCGCCATCGCCTCAGGGTCAAGGAGGATGCCGCCCAAGATCTCCTCCTCAGCTTCTATGTTCTGAGGCGGAAGCCGATCCCCACCGGTCAGGTCGTAATCGCTAATCACCACCAGCCAGGGTAGAAAAACCAAGCTCTCCCCCGCTCTCCGACTGCTAGGCTGCACACCCTAGCGCAGCGGGCCAAGTGGGCATAGCCGTCTGAACCAGAACCTCTTTTCTACTCAGGCGTGACCTGAATGCGCAGCGTAGCGGTAACCTCGGGGTGTAACTTCACCTGCACCAGGTAAACCCCAGTTTTCTTGATCTCCTCATCGAGTAGGACATTGCGGCGGTCGATATCGAGGCCACTGGTAGCCAGCACCACCTCGGCAATATCGCTGGCAGTTACCTGTCCAAAGAGCAGGTCTTTTTCGCCCACCTTCTTGCGGATGACAAAACGGCCAATCGTCTCCAAAGCCTTTTTGTAGTTTTCCGCCTGTTGCTTCTCAGCCAGCTTGCGGGCTGCTTCCTGCTCCCGCCGCATCTGCTGCTCCTTGAGAAGTCCAGGCGTAAGCCGCACCGCCATCTGCCGCGGGAAAAGGTAGTTGCGGGCATAGCCCGGCCTGACACTCACCACCTCTCCCGGCTTGCCGAGCCCAGGAACCGCCTGGCGCAGCATCACCTGCACATCTTTTGCCATAGGAGGAAGGCACCCACTCTCTTGACAGCCCTCTATTCTAGGCATTCCCCCGACCAATGTCAGCCCAGCCCCAGCCTCCCCCTGGGGTCTCTACCCTGATTAAGCCCGACAGTCGCGACCTCGGCTGCTGGGCCTAGAGATAACCTAGAAATAACCTGAATTTAACCTCTTGTTAACCCAAAAAGGGTTGACCTTACGTTACACTCAACAGCCGATTAGCGACTGAGTTGCAAGGGCTGGGGTCTCAACGAGATCCTGTGCTTTCTTCGGCCCGGTGGACTGAACTCTTGGAGTTAGGTTTCACAGTTGCAGCTTTTTGACCTGGGCTAGGACACGCTCTTCAGTGGAGAGATCTCTGTATGTTGGTGTCGCATTCCTTGGGTCGTCGTTCTTTCCTTAAGTCCTTGTCGGCAGTTGCTGCTGGTTTTGCGGCAAGTCAGGCCGGCTGGCAGCGAGTGTTTGCCCAGCAGAAGACGATAACCATCAACGGCGCTGGAGCTACCTTCCCGGCCCCCCTCTACCAAACGTGGGCCCAAGAATTTGGCAAGAAAAACCCCAACATCCAAGTCAACTACCAATCGGTGGGGAGCGGCGCTGGCCGTCAGCAATTTGTGGCCCGCACTGTCGACTTCGGCGCCAGTGATAGCGTGCCGCGTCCTGAGGAGATTAGCAAGATTGAGGGTGAAGCCAACCCTCCCAAGGGCATGGTGGCCGTGCCTATGGTGGGCGGGGCATTGGTGGCAGCCTATAACGTCCCCGGCGTAGGTCCTGAACTTCGCCTCTCTCGCCTGGCGCTGGCCAATATCTTCCTGGGCAAGATCAAGAAATGGAACGATCCGCTGTTGGCTGGCCTTAACCCAGGGGTGACTCTCCCAGATCTGCCGATTACTGTTGTGCACCGCTCTGATGGCAGTGGCACCACCGACATCTTTACCACCCACCTCAGCGCCATTAGCCCCGAATGGCGGCAAAAAGTGGGCCGTGGCTCTTCCGTGAACTGGCCAACTGGCGTGGGAGCTCGCGGTAACGAAGGCGTTTCTGAACAAATCAAGCAGATTCGTGGCTCAATCGGCTATGTGGAGTACGGCTTTGCTAAGCTCAACAACCTAAATTTCGCTCGCCTGGAAAACCGGGCAGGCAAGTTCGTCGTCCCCAAAGTTGAGACGGAGCAGGCAGCGCTGGCGAGAATCAAGCTCGACGAGCGGCTGCTGGGGGTTGACCCAGATCCCGAAGGGGAAGACTCCTACCCCATTGTGGGCTACACGTGGATCTTGGCTTACCAAGTCTACCCCAAAGCTGAAACCTCCAAGGCTGTCAAAGAGTTTCTTCGCTACGGCCTCACCGAAGGGCAATCCTTTGCGGAGCCGCTGGGCTATGTGCCTTTGCCGGAGGAAACGCGGAAGAAAGCTCTGGCTGCCCTGGAAAAAATCACTCCGTAGAGGTTTGTACCCCCTACCCAGCAGATGACCACTACCCCTACCCAGCAGATGACCACTACCTTTTCGGAGAGCAGTTCTCTATTTCGGCCCCGGCCCGTCTTCCAGCGCCGGCGCGACTGGCTATTTATTTGGGCAACGCGGATCGCCGTCTTTTTCTCGGCTTTCCTACTGTTGTGGATTGCCCTGGAGATTGGGATTCAGGCGCTACCTGCCATTCGGAAGTTCGGGCTGGGCTTTTTCTGGGGCACCACCTGGGATCCTGTTGAGGAAATTTACGGTGCTTGGCCCCAGATCTACGGCACACTGGTAACTTCTCTGATTGCTCTGATCGTGGGCGTTCCCTTAAGCTTTGGCATCTCCATCTTTTTGAGCGAGGACTTTTTGCCCAAGCCTTTGCGCACAGCCTTGATCATCGTGGTGGAGCTGCTGGCAGCCATTCCCAGTGTGGTCTACGGCATTTGGGGGTTGTTTATCTTCATCCCCTTCTTCCGCCCTATACAGATGTTTTTGTTCCAGCACTTCAACTGGCTGCCCATTTTCAGCACACCACCAGTAGGGCCTGGGATGCTGACAGCGGGGGTTGTCTTGGGGATCATGATCATCCCCATCATTACTGCCATCGCCAGGGAAATGCTGGTGTCCGTTCCGCCAGAGTTGCGGGCGGCTGCCTATGCGATGGGAGCCACTCGCTGGGAAGCCATCTTTGGTGTCGTGCTGCCGGCAGCAATTGGCGGCCTCCTGGGAGCGGTGGTTTTGGGTTTGGGACGCGCCCTAGGGGAGACGATGGCAGTAGCGATGCTGATTGGGAATGCCCGCGGCATTAGCATCTCGCTTCTGGCTCCTGCCAGCAACATCCCAGCCCTATTGGCCAACGAGTTTGCGGAAGCGGGCCCCGAGCAGGTTGCAGCACTTATGTATTTGGCCTTGATTCTGTTAGCCATCACTCTGGTGGTTAACATTGCGGCGGAGCTGATGATACGCCGTGTCAAGTTTGCGCTAACAGCTTCGTGGGAGTAGAGGAACATGACGGCGCAAGTGCAGGCGGTAGAGCAAGGCAATTGGTTTAAGCGCAGAGCGAAGCCCTGGCAGCGCATCTTCTTGGATGTAGGAATGACAGCGCTGACAGCTATCTCCAGCATCTTTGCCATTTTTGTGCTGGCTCTCATCCTCTACTACGTTTTCACCAGGGGCATCGAGCGCCTGAACTGGCAGACGCTGACCCAGCTTCCCCCTCCTCCGGGCGATCAGGTGGGCGGATTTGGCAATGCGGTGCTGGGGACGATTATTGTGGTGTCGATTGCTATCTCCATCACATTCCCCATTGGTCTATTCGCAGCCATCTATCTCTCGGAGTTTGGCAAAAACAGCCCCGCGGCCTCCTTTCTGCGCTTCGTTATCAAGGTGTTGACGGGGGTTCCCTCCATCATTGCCGGGGTGTTTGCCTATGGGGTGCTGGTGCTTTCCTCCAAAACCTTCTCGGCCCTTGCCGGCGGGATGGCTCTATCGGTGCTGACCCTGCCTATCATCATTTTGTCCTGTGAAGAGGCGCTGCGCCTGGTGCCGGCCGATACGCGGGCTGCTGCCTATGCGTTGGGGGCTTCGCGAGTGCAGACGGTGTTTCGCGTGGTGTTGCCAGCGGCTCTGCCGGTGATCCTGACGGGGGTGACGTTGGCCATTGCCCGCGCTGCAGGTGAGACGGCGCCCCTGATCTTCACGGCTTTGTTTAGCTTTCTCTGGCCCAGCGGTTTGTTGAAGCCAGTGGCCTCGCTGGCTGTGTTGATCTACAACTTTGCCCTTGTCCCCTTTGAAAACCAGCAGAAGCTTGCCTGGGGAGGGGCTTTGGCTCTGGTGATTTTGGTCCTGATTACCACCGTCAGTTTCCGGCTCCTTGTGAGTCGTCGCCAAGAAGCCATCACTATCTAAGCCTTGCAGCAACGTTATCCTCTTTTCAACACGCCTATGCGCTCTCCACTCTCTGACAAGTCGGGCTCTCCTGAGCAATCCACCCGGTTGGAGGTTGAACTAGAGACGCGGGATCTGAGCGTCTACTACGGCTCCCACCTGGCGGTTAAGCAGGTTTCCCTGAAGATCCCGAAAAATCACATCACAGCCTTTATTGGACCCTCAGGTTGCGGCAAGAGCACTATTTTGCGCTGCTTCAACCGCATGAATGACTTAATCCCAGGGGCAAGGGTAGAAGGCTCCGTTATCTTCCACGGGAAAAACATCTACGACCCGGATGTGGATCCCTCTGAGGTGCGGCGGCGGGTTGGCCTAGTGTTTCAGAAGCCCAACCCCTTCCCCAAATCCATCTACGACAACATTGCCTTTGGGCCCCGGATTAATGGCTACCAGGGGGATCTGGACGAGCTCGTGGAGCGGGCACTGCGCCAGGCCGTTCTCTGGGATGAGGTGAAAGATAAGTTGAGGATGAGCGCCCTTTCCCTCTCCGGTGGACAACAGCAGCGCCTCTGCATTGCCCGCACCCTGGCCATTCAGCCGGAGGTAATTCTAATGGACGAGCCTTGCGCCTCGCTGGATCCGATTTCTACGCTGCGCATTGAGGAGCTGCTTAAGGAATTGGGCCGTCGCTACACGATCATCATCGTCACCCACAACATGCAGCAGGCAGCTCGCGTGTCCGACTTCACTGCCTTCTTCAACACTGAACTTGACGAGAGAGGGATCCGCTACGGACGAATGGTAGAGTTTGACCGCACCGAGAAGATCTTCAACTCTCCCGCCAACCGCGAGACGGAAGAGTATGTGAGCGGGCGCTTTGGCTAAGTCGCGGCTGACAGAAGGGATCCCGGTCGTCTATCCTGATGGAGTGGAAGGCCAGTGGCTAGTGCATGGCCGATCGAGTTCGCCTGGATACCTGGCTGGTGGAGCGAGGGTATTTTTCTTCGCGCCAGCAGGCGCAGCGGGCTATCTTGGCGGGAGAAGTCTTCCTCAACGGAGCACGGGCGGAAAAAGCCGGGACGTGGGTAAGCGGAGATCCTGTAGTCCACATCCAGGCCAAGTCTGCTTTTGTCTCGCGAGGAGGAGAAAAGCTTCAGGGGGCACTGCAAGCTTTTCCCATTCAAGTCCAGGGTCGCATCTGTTTGGATGCTGGCATCTCCACTGGGGGCTTCACCGATTGCCTCCTGCAACGAGGGGCGCAGCGGGTCTATGGGGTGGATGTGGGCTATGGCCAATTGGCCTGGTCTTTGCGAACTGACCCGCGGGTAATCCTTAAGGAACGAACCAACTTGCGCTATCTTCAGCCAGCCGATCTCTACGGAACCGAGGTGCCCACTCCCAACTGGCCGGATCTGGCAGTGGTGGATCTCTCCTTTATTTCCCTGACTAAGGTGTTGGATCCTCTGTGGAAGCTGTTGCGCTCGCCGCGGGAAGCCTTGCTGCTAGTCAAGCCGCAGTTTGAGGCGGGCCGAGGCCAGGTGGGCAAAAGGGGGGTAGTGCGGGATCCGGCTATCCACGCTCGCGTGCTCCAGACGGTGATGCAGGCGGCAGTGAGTCGCGGTTGGCGGGTGCAGGGCTATACGTGGTCGCCTATCACTGGCCCTGCCGGCAACATCGAGTACTGGCTATGGCTTGCTGAAGGGGAAGGGATCCCTCTCCCCGACCTCGGTGCACTTCAGCAGATGAGCGAGCAGGCAAGAGCAGCTCTGTGCCCGTAGCTCCGCGCTGAGCTAAAACCCGGGGTAGACTTGACCTTGGCGGCGCTGGAACTGAAAAAAACAGGGGCACGCTGGTAGCAGATTGCTGGCGTCAAAGCCAACTTGACGGAGGGAGGGAATCGCCGCCTCAATGGGTTGTAGGATTCACCACGGGTCATTTGAAGAAGCCTAAGCGGGCTCGAGCCAATTTTGCAACAAGAGTTTACGAAAATCCAGAGCTTTTTGCCTTAGTCTGTAACTCTTAACGCTCTTCTCATAGAGGCAGTGCTAGACTTCTCTTACCCAGTTAAAGGTATTGCCTAGCTGACCTAAACCCGAGCGCTCTGTTACTGAAGCTCGAGGAGAGGTTGGGTTTGTTACCTCTAGTTTTTGCCTGGCTTTGCCACTGCTTGCAGCAAGGTTAAGTCCTGTTCTTAAGTCTTTTTGAGGAGGAGTTGGAGGGACGCTGGGATGAACTATCAGACGGTCTGGATCAAGGAGGAGACCCGCAACCATCAAGGTCATTTTATCCCGCAATCGGAGTACATCCTAGTCGAGGCTAACTGCAACGGCTGGGCGCTCATTTGTGTGGACAATGCCCGCTGCTACTACGTAGATCCTGAAGCCCTTCAGTTTGAGTCAGGCTGAGGCTTGCTGCTAGGCAACGGCAGGCCCTCTTTGCAGCCGTTCTTAGAGCTGGGCAAAGCGATCGGTGGCCGCCAGGAGGGCGGTGCGGATCCCAGGCTCGGTAATGGAATGGCCAGCGTCGGGGATCAGGTGAAACTCTGCCTCCGGCCAGGCCTGATGTAACTCCCAGGCGGAAAGAGGAGGGCAGACGACGTCGTAGCGCCCCTGGACGATGACGGCTGGCAGGTGGCGCAGGCGCTCTACCCCCTCGAGGAGTTGATCCTCTGTCTCCAAAAAACCGCGGTGGATGAAGTAATGGCACTCGAGGCGGGCGAGGGTCTCAGCAAAGCTCTCCTGGCCAAAGCGCTCGACGAGTTCAGGGCTGGGGATAAGCTTGCTGGTGCTGGCCTCCCAGATGGCCCAGGCACGGGCTGCCTTCAGGCGCACCTGCGGATTGGGGTCGTTAAGGCGGCGGTAGTAGGCTGCCAGCAGGTCACCCCGTTCCTCGGGGGGAATGGGCTCGAGGTAGTGTTGCCAGGCATCGGGGAAAAGGTAGCTGGCCCCCTCCTGGTAAAACCAGCGAATTTCGAAGGAGCGCAGCAGGAAAATACCGCGCAGGATAAAGCCCAGGCAGGAGTTGGGGTGGGTCTGGCCATAGGCCAAGGCGAGGGCGCTGCCCCAGCTCCCTCCGAAGACAAACCAGCGCTCAATGCCCAAGTGCTGGCGCAGCTTCTCAATATCGGCTACCAAATCCCAGGTGGTGTTCTCCCGCAGCTCGGCGTAGGGGCGGCTCCGGCCGCAGCCGCGTTGATCAAACAGCACCACTCGCCAGCGGCGGGGATCAAAGTACCGGCGGTAGAGAGGCTCGATCCCGCCCCCTGGGCCCCCGTGCAGAAACACCACTGGCTTGCCCTCTGGGTTGCCGCACTGCTCGTAGTAGAGGGTGTGCAGGGAAGAGACGGGCAGAAAGCCCTGGTCGTAGGGCTCGATGGGAAGGTAAAGCTCGCGCTGCATAGGCGGGATACTTGCTAGGGTCTACGCAGGGCAATGGTGGCCTTGGGGGGGATCCCTTCCAGAAAGGTTTCGCCGTCAGCAGCCACAATGGCAAACTGCAGCTCCTGCCCTGGCTGGGCGCCCAAATTGCTCCAGGGAATGGCCACCTCCAGGGAGGTATCTACCACGGCCTTGACCTGATGGCTGAGGGAGTGCCAGGTGTGGTACTCCCCTGCTTGGAGAAGTTGAGCCTCTACCTCCGCCGGGCGTTGACTAGGGGGCGGCAGCGACAGCCTCAACAGGTGGCGGTAGAGGTAGTTGAGAGGGGCTTCTGCGGGTAGTCCCTGCAGAGGGATGGGGCTGTTAAGGGTAATGCAGTTGGGATAAAACCAGAGCACCAGCAATTGCTTGGGCCGCTGCACCACTGAGTTAAAATCCAGCCGCAGATAGAGGTGGAAGTGATCGAAGCCATACCAGAGGCGGCGGACGGCGCTGTTGCGGTGCATGGTACCCCTGGCGGCGCTAATCTCCACCCGCCCGGCCTGGCTCCACTCCCGTTCGCTGGGACGGCCGTTGATGGCGGGATGGATAAACCCCTGCGGCAGCCGATCCCCTAGGCCGTCGTGATCCTCGAGGGGAAACTGCAGCACCGCCGGCACCGCCTCCCCCAGGGCGATGTAGATTGCCTGCAGGTGTTCCCGAAACAGCTGGTCGAAAACGGCGTCGTGGGCGGAAGAGTGCCCTGCCCCAAACCACCAGAACCAATCGGATCCCTCGGCGGCCCACAGAGCTTCCCAGGCTTGGGGGTTGGCGCGGGGGTGATCTTGAATCACCTGACGGGCCTGGGCTAAGAGCTCCCAGGCGCGGTTTTTGACGGGATCCCCGATCCAGGTGGTCAAGTCGGCCTCAATCCAGGAGCCGCTGTGCAGTTGTTCTGCGGGCAGAAACTCGGTGGGGGGAAACTGCTCCAAAAACTCCGAGACCGTCACTAGGCGCAGCGCGGGGTGCTGGCTGAGGCGGGCGTAGAGGTTTTCCAAGAAGGGCCGGCCATCTTGGGGGTAGTACTCCCAGCAATTTTCCCCATCCAGAGCAATGGTGACCAGCCAAGGCTGTTCGGGAGGCAGGCGGTTGCGGATGTTCTCCAAGTGTCCAATGAGATCCTTGGCGGCAGCGTCGGCAGGCATGGCGCTGTAGCTAAAGCCAATGAGATCGGAAAGGCGGTGATCCCGAAAGACAATGGCCAGATCCCCTGCCTCGCTCTCCAGACGGTAGGGGCGGTAGAGCTTTTCCGGCTCGAGGACATGGCCCTGCCCGTCGCGGTGAAAGGGCTGGCCCAGGCTCCAGCCCAGCACTCCCTCGTCAGAGATGATCCACTCAAAGCCCTGCTTGCGCACGATAGGCACGATAGCGGGGCTGACCGCCTGTTCGGAAGGCCACAACCCCCGCGGCTCGCGGCCAAAGCGCTCCCGGTAGATCTGCTTGGCCCGCTCCAGCTGGCTGTGGACATCCTGATCCCAGTGGAAGGGGTAGCGGGGCAGGGGCAGGCCAGGCCGAGCCACCCGCGCCGAGCGCTCGCTCACCAATAGAGGCAAGATGGGATGGGTGTAGGGGCTGGTGGTCAGCTCCAGTTGGCCGCTACTTTGCAACTTGGCGTGCTGGGGCAGGATGGCGGCCAGGATCTGCTGCTGCTTGGCGTAGATCCGCTGCCGATCCGAAAGGGTAAAGCCAGATCCCATCTTGATCCAGCCCTCGATCTCGGGATCTTCGTGGAAGAGGGGATCAAACCAGGACAGATTGTGCCAGGCCAGGAGGTCGCTGAAGTCTTGCGGTGTCCAGTACTGTAGGCACCAGTTGATCCCTTGGGATTCCCGCTGTTCGTAGAGTTGGCGATAGCGGGGGTAGGGCTCAATCATGGTGGGGTAGTGGCTGTCGAAGAAGCGCTCGACAATAAAGCGCCGCTGCTCCAGGGTAAGCTTTTCAACGGGGGAGAGGGTCAGTTCCAAGTAGGGATCGAAGGCCGAGCCGGCCACGTAGTCTTCAATTTGCACCATCAGGGAAGGCACTAGGTTAACCGTTTGGTGCAAGCGGGGATAGCGCTCCAGCAGCAAAACCAAGTCCAAGTAGTCTTTGATCCCGTGCAGGCGCACCCAGGGCAAGCGATACTTGCCTGCCAGCGGACTTTTGTAGAGGGGCTGGTGTTGGTGCCAAACCAGGGCAACATACAGGGGGTGGGTCATGGGAGGCACGGGCTCCAACCATCACCCGGATAGTAGCCCATCTGTCTAGGTCTCTAGGGAACCAACTTGCCATTGGCCCAATTTCCCAAGACAATGGCGGCAGATGGAAAAGCCAGGCCATGACTGCTGCCACCAACGTTCTAGAACAGTCGATTGTCGTCTTCTCCCAAAACTATTTGCCCATTAGCCGGGTCAATATTAAGCGGGCGATTGTCCTGCTGCTAACAGGCAAAGCAGAGCCGCTGAGGATGATGGATGTGCGGGTGTGGCAGGTGCGCTCCCCCAGCCGGGTCATCGAGGTGCCTGAGCACATTCGCCTCACCATCAAGGGCAAAGAGCGGCCCTGGCGGGTGCCCCCTGTTACTCGGCGCGAGGTTCTGCGGCGGGATCACTACACCTGCCAGTACTGTGGCAGCACCCATAACCTGACCCTAGACCACGTTATCCCTCTTTCCCGCGGTGGTTCCCACACCTGGGACAATGTGGTGACTGCCTGCGAGCGCTGCAACCAGCGCAAGGGCGACCGCACCCCCGAAGAGGCGGGGATGATCCTGCGCAGTAAGCCGCGAGCTCCCCTCCATCCGACCGTGGCCTTTGCAGAGCAGTTCTGGCGGCAACAGCAAACTCGGCAAGAACAAACCGCTAGCTACAGCCCAAGCTAGAATCGGCAAATCCCGGTTGCTATCGATGAGGATCCGCGTCGGCCATGATGACCGTAATGGAGTTTTTTGCCCTCAGCGCTGGCGAGTGGATGTGTCAGCGCACCAGCCATCACCTGGCCTTTCGCCGCTCTGAAGGGGGAAGGTCGCAGCTGCAAATTGTTACCCTGGCAGCAACCGATCCGGAAGTCATTCGGGTTTGCGAGCTGTTCAAGGTAGATCCACGGCGAGCCGTGGGGGCGGCGCGAGTCCAGTGGAATGGGGAGCAGGACTGGGACAACGAAGAGTACAAGGGCGAGGTGGTGCTGGTCCCAATTCCCGATCCTGACAACCCCATGCGCGGGCAACTGTTGCGGGATCAAGGCTATGCCGAGAAAGTGCCGGTGGCCGGTACCTACGTGATGGGAGCCGATGGCGCCCTCACCCTCTACACCGAGTACGAGATGACTGAGTCGGAGGAGCGCATTTGGTTTGCCAGCCCCAACCTGCGCCTGCGGACCAGCCTTGTGAAGCGCTTCGGCGGCTTTAGCATGGCTTCCTTCTGCTCTGAGGTGCGCAAACTCCCGCCCAGCCCCTCTCCCAGCCCAGCGGCGGCTTAGGCGCCAGCTTCCCCCTCTTGGGAGTTGGCTGGAAGGCTGGGGAGGATTCCATTGGCAGGTCAACTGGTGGGGAAAGCCCGGCTATGGTGGATCTCAGCAACTTTATCCAGGGCATAGAGCAGTTGATCGAGCTGGCCCAAAAGCTGGAGGAGAAAAAACAAAGTGGAGAACTGCGAACCGAGATCCGCATCCAGACCCGGCCTCTATCGACCTCCATCCCTCGCTCTGGTTCTATCCCCCGCCACTTCCAGACAGGGGATCCCGGCTGGAGCAGCAAGCTCCAGGGGATGGCTGCAAACTGCTCTCAGGAAGCCCCCGAGGCTAGTGGGCCAATCTCCGCTGAGCGCCCAGAGTCGAGGTCGGGGCTGCGCCTCAAGGACGTGGGGGGACTCAAGGAGCAACTCCAAGCCTTGCGGGAGCTGGTGGAGATCCCCCTCAAGCGGCCCGAGCTACTGGCCAAGTTGGGGCTAGAGCCGCCCCGGGGGGTGTTGTTGGTTGGCCCCCCTGGCACTGGCAAGACCCTGACGGCCCGCGCCCTGGCCGAGAGTCTGGGGGTGAACTACATTGCCGTGGTTGGCCCGGAGCTAATGGGCAAGTACTACGGCGAGGCGGAGGCACGCCTGCGGCAGCTGTTTGAGAGAGCGGCTAAGTCTGCCCCTTGCCTGGTGTTTATCGACGAAATTGACGCCCTTGTGCCCAACCGCAGCACCGTTGAGGGGGAGGTGGAGAAACGCCTGGTGGCCCAGCTGCTGGGGCTAATGGACGGGTTTGTGGCCCAAAAAGGCATTGTTGTGCTAGCGGCTACCAACCGACCCGAAGCCCTGGATCCGGCCCTGCGGCGACCGGGGCGCTTTGACCGCGAGATTGTCTTCAAGGTGCCGGATCGGGAGGGGCGGCGGGAAATTCTCGCCATTCACACTCGCAGCATGCCCCTAGCAGAGGATGTGGATTTGGATAGCCTGGCAGAGCAAACGCTGGGCTTTGTGGGGGCAGATCTGCGCGGCCTGTGCCAGGCGGCGGCCTATGCGGCCTTACGGCGCCAGGTGCCGGATCTGGAATCCCCTATCCCAGAATCCCTGAAAGTAACGGCAGCGGACTTTCAGGAAGCTCTGCAACAGGTGAAGCCGGCGGTGTTGCGCTCAGTGGAAGTCGAGTCGCCCCAGGTGAGCTGGGATCAAATTGGCGGCCTGGAGCAGGCCAAGCAGGTGCTGCAGGAGGCCATTGAGGGATCCCTGCTGCACCCAGAGCTCTACGAGCAGGCCCAGGCCCATGCGCCCAAAGGGATCCTCCTCAGCGGGCCGCCCGGCACGGGTAAAACCCTCTTGGCCAAGGCCATTGCCTCCCAGGCCAAGGCCAACTTCATTGCCGTCTCCGGCCCAGAGCTCTTGAGCAAGTGGGTGGGATCCTCCGAGCAGGCGGTGCGGGAACTCTTTGCCCGTGCCCGCCAGTGCGCTCCTTGCGTGATTTTCATCGACGAGATCGACACCCTGGCGCCGGCGCGGGGCAGTTACTCCGGGGATAGCGGCGTCAGCGACCGCGTCCTGGGCCAACTGCTGGCCGAACTGGATGGGATCCGCCCCAGCCAGGGAGTCTTGGTGGTGGCTGCCACCAATCGCAAAGCCAGTTTGGATCCCGCCCTCACCCGCGCTGGCCGGCTGGAGCTGCACCTAAGCGTGGAACTGCCGGACCGCGCCGCACGGCGGGAAATCCTGGCCGTGCACAACCGCAGGCGGCCCCTAGGGCCAGATGTGGATCTGGAGGTGTGGGCCGAGCGCACGGAAGGCTGGAGTGGGGCCGATCTTGCTCTATTGAGCAACCGCGCCGCCATCGCTGCCATCCGCCGCCACCGGGCCACCTCTGAGGAGGTGGATCCCAAGGCTCTGGTCATCCGCCAGGAAGACTTTGCCCAGGCCTTTGCCGAGCTACAGCAGCAGCGACAGGTTAGCTAGAAAACGGGGATCCCTTGCCATTCCGGTTGCCGGTGGGCGTGGGCTGCCTCGCCGCAGGTGCGGGGAGTGGGAAAGATCTTGTCGGGGTTGGCGAGGCGCTGCGGGTCGAACACCTGCCGCACCCACTGCATGCTCTCCAAGTCCCTGGGCGTAAACATCTCCAGCATGTAGCAGCGCTTGTCGGCACCGATGCCGTGCTCGCCAGAAATGCTGCCCCCTAGACGCACGCAGAGCTTGAGGATCTCGCCCCCCAGTTTTTCCACCTGCTCTAGGGATCCCGGCACTGACTCGTCGTAGAGGATTAAGGGGTGCAGATTGCCGTCGCCGGCATGAAACACATTGGCCACTGGGTAGCCGTATTCGCGGCTGAGGCGCTCGATTTCTCTTAGGGCATAGGCTAGCTGGCTGCGGGGGATCACCCCATCTTGGACGTAGTAGTTGGGGCTGAGCTTGCCCATGGCGGCAAAGGCTGCCTTGCGCCCCTTCCACAGACGCGCCCGCTCTTCTGGGCTGGAGGCAACTTGCACCTGGCGCGCCCCGTTTTTCAGGCACAGGGCCTTTACCTGCTGGCTGGCTTCCTCCACCTCCAGCTCCAGGCCGTCCACCTCCACCAGCAAGATGGCCGCCGCATCCCGTGGGTAGCAGCCCGACTGCACCACATCCTCAACGGCGTTGATGCTGAAGTTGTCCATGATCTCCAGGCCGGCGGGGATGATCCCGGCGGCGATGATGTCGGAAACGGCAGCTCCTGCTGCCTCGACACTGTTAAAATCCGCCAGCAAAACCTGCACCTGGGCCGGCGCCTTGAGCAAGCGCAGGGTAATCTCGGTAGCAATCCCCAGGGTGCCCTCGGAGCCGACAAACAGGCCCACCCAGTCGTAGCCGGGCATCTCCGGGATCTTGCCCCCCCAGCGCACCACCTCCCCATCCGGCAGCACCACCGTCAGGCCGAGAATGTGATTGGCTGTTACACCGTATTTGAGGCAGTGGACGCCGCCGGAGTTTTCCGCCACATTGCCGCCGATGGAGCAAACTGACTGGCTAGAGGGATCCGGGGCATAGAAATAGCCTTGGGCAGCCACTGCCTGGGTAATCCAGGCGTTAATCACCCCCGGCTGCACCACCATGCAGCGGTTCTCCAAGTCGATTTCCAGGATTTGCTTCATCAGGGTGGTAGCGATGACGACGCTGTTTTCCACAGGCAGCGCTCCCCCCGATAGCCCAGTGCCGGATCCCCGCGCCACAAAGGGCACCCCGTAGCGGCTGCACAGCTTTACCACCTGGGCCACCTCTTCTGTTGTGCGCGGCAATACCACCAGAGCCGGCCTTTGCCGGTAGCTGGTCAGCCCGTCGCATTCGTAGACCAGCAGCTCCTCCGGCTTGCTAATCACCCGCTTGGGATCCAAAACCTTTTTCAGCTCAGCCGTCAGCTTGATCCAATCGAAAGTCAGGCCGGTTTGCAAAAGGTGAGAGGAGCGGACAACCATTTAAACTGCAGGGGGATATCGTCTCTGGAGTCTTGAGGTCCAGCTTAACCCGACAGCGCCTATGCAGCCCTCCTCCCGCAGTGCAGAAGAGATCCTCCAGCAAGTGCGGCAGCTCTACGAGCTCTACCCTTTCCCACCGCAGCCCATCGGCACTGTTCCCCCGCCGGGGTGGAACTGGCGCTGGAGTTGGCCCCAGGCCTATGCCTTTTGCACGGGATCCCATCCGGGCCGGCGCAAGGTGCGCATCTTGGATGCCGGCTGCGGCTCAGGAGTAGGGACGGAGTATATCGCCCACCAGAATCCCGACGCGGAAATTTGGGCTTTTGACCTAAGTAGCCGCGCCCTTGAAATTGCCAAGGCTCGCTGTCGGGCTTCCCAGGCGCCGCCAGTGCAGTTTTGCCAGCTCAACGTTTACGACATCGACCGGCTGCCAGGGCAGTTCGACTTCATCAACTGCGTGGGCATGCTCCACCACTTGCCGGACCCGGTGGCGGGGCTGCAGGCTTTGGCGAGCAAACTAGCTCCTGGCGGGATCCTGCATTTGTTTGTCTACGGCGAGCTGGGCCGCCATGAGATTCGCCTGATGCAGAAGGCCATTCGCCTCTTGGTCACCGGCTCCGAACACCAACCTCTCGCCTCCCCCGAGCAACTGCAAAAGGGCCTCCAGGTAGGTCGCCGCCTTTTCGAGATCCTGCCAGCAAGCAACCGCATCCAGCAGCAGGAACAGGCCCGCTGGGCCCTCGAGAACGTGGACGACGAATGCTTTGCTGACATGTACCTGCACCCGCAGGAGGTGGACTACAACATTGAGACCCTGTTTGAGCTCATTCGGGCTTCAGGGCTGCAGTTTCTGCGCTTTTCCAACCCCGAGTTCTGGCGGCTGGAACGGGTGTTGGGGCAGGACGAGGCCCTCCTGGCCCAGGCGGCTCAACTGCCGGAGCTGGAGCGCTACCGCTTGATTGAGCTGCTGGACCCGGTGGTGGCCCACTACGAGCTGTTTCTTGGCAGGCCCCCCCTCCCCCGCTGGGAATGGACCAGTCCAGAAGCTGTGGCCTCAGCTGTGGCCCACCTCAGTCCCTGCCTGGGCCTGTGGCCGGGGCGGAGCATTTTCAACTACGCCTACGAGGCCATTTCCCTAAGCGAGGAGGCCTTTGCCTTCCTGCAGCAGGTAGACGGGATCCGCACCGTCCAAGCCATTCAAGAGAGCCTAGCCTCTCCCCTAAGCTGGTCGCAGCTACAGCAGTTGCTGCGCTGGCAAGTGCTGCTGTTGGAGCCGCAAGAGAACGGTTTTTGAGCGCCCTCGCCACTTAGCCGCGGAGAAAACTTGCTCCCCCAGGCCTTTCTACCCTATGCTGGAAGGCTGTGACTTTGCTCCAGCTCACTCCCATGCCCAAAATCAAAACTCGCAAAGCCGCTGCAAAACGCTTTCGCCTCACCGGCAACGGCAAGTTTATGCGCCGCCGGGCGGGGCACAACCACTTGCTCGAGCACAAAACCAGCAACCGCAAACGCAAGTTGGCTGGCGTGGCCCTGGTGAGCAAACAGGATCTGGCCAACGTGCGCCTGATGCTGCCCAACGCCCACTAGGTCCTCACCGGTTGCGGCCCAGCCAAAAGTCTTTGGGCTTGTCAACTGCAAGGTGTACTTGCCGGTATTGGGTTACTGCTATGAGAGTTAAACGCGGCAACGTTGCTCGCAAGCGTCGCAAGAAGATCCTCAAGCTGGCCAAAGGCTTCCGCGGAGCTGGCTCCAAGCTGTTCCGCACGGCTAACCAGCAGGTGATGAAAGCCCTGCGCAGCGCCTACCGGGATCGCCGCCGCAAGAAGCGGGATTTCCGCCGCCTCTGGATTGCCCGCATCAATGCGGCCACCCGCGCCCAGGGCCTGCGCTACAGCGAGTTCATCGACGGCCTCAAAAAAGCCAATATCCAGCTCAACCGCAAAATGCTGGCCCGCCTGGCTTTCCTGGATCCCGAGGCCTTTACCCGGGTGGTGGAAGCAGCCCGCCAGTCCCGCGCTTCCTAAGGGGAATGGGATCCTGGTCTCCGTTGGCCGCGGCAATCCAGAAATCTTGCTTGGCGGCCAGCTTGGCTTTGGTTTGCCTGGGAAGGGGGAGCCCTGCCGCTGCCCGCCCTTGGCCGGAGATTGTCCGTTCGGGACAGTTGCGAGTTGCAGTCAAAGACAACTTGAGGCCGCTGGGCTTTCGCGATCCCGAGGGCAAGCTGCAGGGGTTTGAGATTGAGCTAGCCCGCGAGCTGGGATCCCGGCTCCTGGGGTCGAGAGAGGCGGTGGAGCTGGTGCCGGTGGCCAATGTGGAGCGGCTGCAGGCAGTGGCCGCGGGGGAGGTGGACCTGGCCATTGCCCAGATTGGCATCACGCCGGATCGGGCCCGCCAGGTGGAGTTTACCTCTGCCTACTATCAGGATGGCCCCAGCTTGGTGGTGGCCCGCTCCCAGAACTGGACAAGCTGGTCGGAGCTACGCGGCGCTCGCGTTGCCGTCCTGCGCGGATCTGCCGCTATTCCTCACCTCAATCGCTACCTCCCAGGGGTCGAGTTGGTGCCGGTGGATTCCTATCGGGAAGGGGCGGAGTTGCTCTTCAAAGGATCGGTGCAGGCCTGGGCAGCAGACCGATCGGTGCTGGCCGGGTGGCTAGCGGAGCACCCCCAGTTTCAGTTCTTGGGATCCCCCCTGGGGGCGGTGGGGCTGGGGATTGCCATGCCCAAAGGGCTAGATCACGCTGAATTGCGGCTGCGGGTGCGCCGCGAGCTAGAAAACCTGCGTGCCGAGGGCTGGCTGGCAGAGCGGGCCAGAGCCTGGGGTCTGCCCTGAGCTCTTGACCTCAGTGCCAAAAGTGACGAATGCCGGTGCAGACCATGGCGATACCCGCAGCATTGGCGGCGGCAATGGAGTCGGCATCGCGGATGCTGCCTCCCGGTTGAATGATGGCGCGGATCCCAGCGCGGGCTGCTGCCTCGACACTGTCGGCAAAGGGGAAAAAGCCGTCGCTGGCCAAAACCGCTCCCGCGGCCCGTGGACCGGCCTGGCGAAGGGCAAGCTCGACGGCCCCCACCCGGTTCATCTGGCCTGCTCCAATGCCGAGGGTTTGCCCCTGGCGAGCAACGACGATGGCGTTGGATTTCACGTGTTTGCAGACTATCCAGGCAAACTCCAGATCCGCCCACTCCTCGGGGGTAGGCTGGCGCTCGGTCACCACCTGCCAGGAGGGTTGGCGAACGGATCCCTGCAGCCGGTCGGCCTCTTGCACCAGAAAGCCGCCGGCCAAGGTGCGAATGGTTTGGGCTGGCCCCACCTCAAAGTCCGGCAGAACCAAAAGCCGCAAGTTCTTTTTGGCCGCCAGCTGCTCAGCTGCCTCAGGCGTGCAGCCCGGGACGACCACGCACTCCAAAAAAGGCCCCGCCAGCCGCCGGGCGGTCTCCGCATCCAAGGTTTGGTTGAGGGCAACGATGCCCCCGAAGGCGGAAACGGGATCGGCAGCCAAAGCAGCCTCCAGAGCGGCAGCTAGGGTTGGGCGAACGGCTACCCCACAGGGGTTGTTGTGCTTGACAACCACCGCTACCGCTGGCTTAGAGCCGTTGGCAAGTCCTATGCTCAGTTCTGCCGCCAGGGCGCGGGCCGCTTCCAGATCCAGCAGGTTGTTGTAGCTCAGCTCTTTCCCCTGTAACTGCTTGGCCCGATGCCAGCCAGGGGCAGCCGCATCCACCACATACCAGGTGGCAGCCTGGTGGGGGTTTTCCCCGTAGCGCAGGCGTTGCCACGGGATTCCTTGCAGGTGAAAAACCTGTTCAGCAGCGCCTGCAGAAGCTGGAGGTTGAGAGGGTTGGGACAGCTCTGAGCGGGCCAGGTAGTTGACGATGGCGCGGTCGTAAGCTAAGACCCGCTCAAAGGCGCGGCGGGCACACTGGAAGCGAAAGGCCAGCCGTTCCGCCTCGCTGGAGGAGCTAGAGAGCAGTTGCAAATACTGAGGGTACTGGCTGGGATCCGTGAGCACCGTAACATAGGGATAATTTTTGGCCGCTGCCCGCGCTAACGTCGGCCCGCCGATGTCGATCTGCTCCAAAGCCTCCTCCAGAGCCACTCCGGGTTGGGCCACCGTCTGCTCGAAAGGGTAGAAGTTGACCACCACCAGTTGGATGGGCGGGATCCCCAGCGCCTCCAAGTCTGCCCGGTCTTCGCTGCGCTCCAGGCGAGCCAAAATGCCGCCGTAGATGCGGGGGTGCAGCGTTTTCACCCGTCCCCCCAGAATCTCCCGCGCACCGGTGTGGGCCGAGATGGGGGTAACCGGGATCCCAGCTTCAGAGAGCACCTTGGCCGTACCGCCGCTGCTGACCAGTTGAAAGCCGTGCTCCTGGACCAGTGCCTTAGCCAGGGGGACAAGGCCAGTTTTATCAGAGACACTGAGGAGGGCCAAAGGGGGGAAGGGCTGAGTAGGCATAGGTTGTCAGTGAATACGCCGGCAGCCTCTGGATTCCACGCCTTAGGATAGCGCCCTTGCTGGAAAATCAGCAGCTTGCCCTGGGAAAGAAAGCAACCCCAAGTGGGCAAAAAGGGATCCCAGCTCCGGCGGGAAAGTGCTATGACAGGATGAGCGTGAGGTGCCGCTGGGAGGGGGTCATCCGGATCCTATGGCGAGAGTCCTGCAGCTTCTGATCCAGGGTTGGTACTACTCCATCCCCCTGTTGACCTTCTCGGTTCTCTCGGTGGCTTGTTGCCTCGAGCGGGCCTTGTTCTGGTGGAAGGTTACCCATCGGCAGGAGGAGGTGGTGCGGCAAGCCCTCAGCCAGTACCGCCGCAACCCCAGGGCCGCCCAGTACCTGCTGGAGCAAAATGCCGACCTGCCCATTGCGCGCATCTTTTTGGCTGCCCTGGAGCTCAACGAAGCCAGCCCTGAGGATTTTAAACTGGCCCTTGAGACAGCCCTGGCTGCAGAGGTGCCGCTATTAAAGCGCTTCAACACTCTCTTTGACACGGTGATTACCGTTGCTCCCTTCCTAGGCCTCTTGGGCACGGTTACCGGCATCATCCAAATCCTCAGCTCCATCCAACTGGGGGATATTGGCGGCACCAATACGCAGGGGGTGGGACAAGGCATCGCCGAAGCCCTCTACTCGACGGCTTTCGGGTTGATCGTGGCTATTCCCACCTTGCTGATCTCCAATGTCTTTCGCTCTCTGTACCTGCGGCAACTCTCCAAGATCCAGGAGTACGGCGGCGAGCTGGAGTTGCTGCATCGGCAGCGGCTAGAGATGCAAGCCCAGCAGCTTCCCCAGTCTTCCTACGCCAAGCCCGGCCCCAGCTCCACTCTGCCTCCCTACTCCCCGCTTGAGCCCTCCTAGCCTATGCGCATCCCAGAGGAGAACTTCAGGCCCGCCGAGATCAACATCGTGCCCTTAATCGATGTCATCTTCTCGATCTTGGTGTTTTTCGTCATCGCCAGCCTAGTGCTTACCCGGTCCGAGGCGCTCGATGTCAACTTGCCAGAGGCCTCCACAGCCGAAGCCCGCCGTCAGCCAGACGTTACGGTGAGCATCACGGCCGAAGGCCAAATTGCTGTCAACCGGCAGAAAATTGCCAATCTTGGTGCCCTGATCCCCACGGTGGAACGTATTCTGGCCGAGAAGCCGGCTGAAGGGCGGCGCTTAGTGGTCATCAACGCTGACTTGGCCCTCTCCCACGGCAAGGTGGTGGAGGTCATGGATGCTCTGCAGCGGCTGCCCAACGTCAGCCTGGCGATCGCTGCCCGCCGCCCCAACAACCGCTGACCCTCTCTTCGAGCCGGGGGTGAGGATCCTCACCCTGCTCCCAGCAGTTGGATTAGCAGCGCCTTTTGCACGTGAAGGCGATTTTCCGCCTGATCCCAAACGCGGGACTGGGATCCCTCCAAAACCTCGGCAGTAATCTCCTCCTCCCGGTGGGCGGGCAGGCAGTGGAGCACAATCGCCTCTGGATCTGCGTGTTTCATGAGCTCGGCATTGACCTGGTAGGGCAGGAAGTGGGCTTTGCGGGCTGCCGCCTGATCCTCTTGGCCCATGCTGGCCCAGACGTCGGTATAGACCACCTGGGCTCCCGCAACGGCTTCGTAGGGATCCCGCAAAACCAGCACCTGTGATCCCTGGGCCAAGGCTTGCGCTTCTGCCACCACTGCCGCATCCGGCTCGTAGCCAGGGGGTGTGGCAACGCGGATGTGGATCCCGCTTAGAGCACAGCCCAGCAGGAGGGAATGGGCAACATTGTTGCCGTCGCCACAATAGGCCAAGGTCAGGCCTGCCAGTTGCCCGAAGTTCTCCTGAATGGTGAGCAGATCGGCCAAAACTTGGCAGGGGTGAAACTGATCCGTGAGGGCGTTGATCACGGGGATCTCGGCATACTCGGCAAAGAGCTCCAGCTCCCGCTGGTCGTAGGTGCGGATGGCAATGGCGTCCAGGTAGCGGGAGAGGACGCGGGCTGTATCCGACAGGGGCTCGCCGCGGCTTATTTGCATTGCCGCTGGCACCAAGTCCAGGGTGCTGCCCCCGCACTGGGCCATGGCAACGGTAAAGCTAACCCGGGTACGGGTGGAAGCCTTCTGAAATAGCAGTCCCAGCACTCGACCCCGCAGGTCTGCCCGGTAGGGATCCCGCTTCAGTTCTGCCGCTTGGGCCAGCAAGGCCGCCAGCTCCGCCGGGCTCAGGTCGCTGAGTTTGAGCAGATCCCGTCCGGCCAAGTTCAAATTCATGGATCCTGCCATCCTCGCCTACCCTGCCTGCCGACGATAAAGCCTTTCCCACCTAGGGTTAGCACCGCCTACTGAGAAGAGGAACGAACGACGCTGGAAGCCTGTTGCCGGCGGGCCGCAATTTGGGCCTGGAGGGCGCGAATGGCAGCCGCATACTGCGGATCAGCGGCAGTGGCTACCAGTTCGCGGTTCTTGCTGAGGCGCTTCAGATCTGCCTCCGACAGCTCCACCACAATGTCGGGAGTGATACCCTTTTGGTCAATCTCGGTGCCCTTGGGAGTGCGGTAGCGGGCAATGGTGACTGCCAACCCCGACCCGTCGGAGAGGGGATGCACCGACTGCACTAGGCCCTTGCCAAAGGTTTGCGTGCCAACGATCACAGCGCGCCGGTTATCTTGCAAGGCGCCGGAGAGGATCTCGCTGGCGCTGGCAGAACCCCCATCCACCAAGACCGCCAAAGGCTTGTCGGTGAGGGCGCTGTTGTTGGCCACAAGGCGATCCTGCTCCCCTTGCCGATTCACCGTCGAGACAATGCTCCCCCGATTGATCCACAGGCGCGCAATTTCGGCACTGGCGTGGAGCAGCCCCCCAGGATTGGCCCGCAGATCCAGCACGTAGCCAGCCACCCCTTGTTTTTCTAGGTCGCGAATGGCCTGGCGCACCTTTTCGGCGGCGTTGCCGGAAAATTGGGTGATGCGGATATAGCCAATGAGCAGGCCATTTTCTTTGCGAGCCTCGTGGCGTACTGTAGCTAGCTCAATTCTCTCCCGCACCAAGTCAAACACCTTCAGCCCTTCTCCCTCGCGGCGAATGGTTAGCCGCACCCGGGTGCCTGGCTCACCGCGAATGAGGCTGACGGCAGTATTGGTGTCCATGCCCTCGGTGGATCTGTCGTCGATACGCACGATAACGTCCTTGGACTTGATCCCAGCGCGATCGGCAGGGGATCCCTCAATTGGCGAGATCACAACCAGCTCATTGGTCTCCTGATCCACACCCAGCGTGATCCCCACGCCGGTCAGCTCCCCCGAGGTGTCGATCTGCATGCTGGCAAACTGCTCCGGATCCAAGAAGCGGGTGTAGGGATCGTTGAGCTTCTTGAGGGCCTCGCGAATGGCCTTGTAGGCCTCCTCGCGGGTGGCATATTCTCTGCTGAGCAGCTCGCGGCGCACCGCTTCCCAGTCGACGGAGTTAAAGGAAGGATCGACGTACTCCCGATTGACAATCTGCCAAACTTCGTCCACCACTTCTTTGGGATCCCGGCGAAACCCCGCCCAACCTGGCATGGATAGCTGCACGCCAACCAACGACACGGCTGTAACCACGGCAGCCGTTGCACTCACCACAAACCCCCGCTTTCTCATTGACCCTCCTGGAAAACACAGTACTGGTTGAAGATGGGCTGGGTTTCGCCAGACTAGGATCCTCTAGGGGCAGCTAGCAGTGCCCAAATTCTGATAGGCTGCTGAGAGTGCTGCCCAGTTTTGCCCAAGCTAGCATAGGGATTCTGGCAAGGCTGCTCCCAGGATCCCATTAGATTGGAACTTTTTGTAGCCTTTTGGGTTGGGTTTTGTTGCCTCTCTGCCCATGTCTCCTGGAGCTCCTGCAAGAACTGCCAACTCCTCCCTGCTAGTCCAGGTGCAGACGGCTCGAGCTGCCGCTCAGCGCACAGCCACCTTGCCCACTGAGGTTCGGGATGCGGCTCTCGAGGCCATGGCCACAGCTTTACTGGAACAGCAAGAGGCCATCCTAGCGGCCAATCGGGAAGATCTGGAGCGGGCAGCGGAGCCGGTTAAAAGGGGGGAGTTGTCGGCTGCGGCCTATGCCCGCCTAAAGTTGGATGCCCACAAGTTGGCGGAGATGGTAGCCGGAGTCCAGCAGGTGAGGCGGCTGCCCGACCCGGTAGGGCGATCCCTCCTCATCCGCGAGCTGGACGAGGGGCTGGTGCTGGAGCGGCGCACCTATCCCCTGGGAGTGCTAGGCGTCATCTTTGAGTCGCGGCCCGACGCCCTGGTGCAAATTGCTGCCCTAGCAGTCAAGACGGGCAACAGCGTCCTGCTCAAAGGCGGATCGGAGGCGCTCTACTCCTGCCAAGCGTTGATGGCCGCGCTGGAGGCGGGGCTGCGGCAAGTTCCCGACTTTCCTAGGGGATCTTTGCAGTTGCTCACCCGTCGCGAGGAGATTAAAGAGCTGCTGCAACTGGAAGGTCTGGTGGACCTAATCATTCCCCGCGGCTCCAGCAGCTTTGTCCGCTACATTATGGAGAATACCCGCATCCCGGTTCTGGGCCATGCGGATGGGCTGTGCCACCTGTACGTGGATCGGGCTGCTGATGTGGACATGGCGGTGAGGCTAACCCTAGATAGCAAAACCCAGTACCCTGCCGCCTGCAACGCTATCGAGACCCTGCTAGTCCATGCAGAGATTGCTCCCCGGTTCTTGCCTCTGGCCGTGCAAGCGCTGCGCGAGAAAGGGGTAGAGTTGCGCGGGGATCCCCGCTGCCGCGAGCTGGTGCCCGATCTGATCCCGGCCACTGAAGCTGACTGGAGCACTGAGTACGCCGACTTGATTCTAGCCATTAAAATGGTGGATTCCCTCGACGAGGCCATTGCCCACATTCAACGGTACGGATCCCGGCACACCGAGGCCATCGTGACCGAAGATGCCGTCGCTGCCCAGCGCTTTCTCGACGAAGTGGACGCAGCAGGGGTCTTTCACAACGCCTCCACCCGCTTTGCCGATGGCTTTCGCTACGGCTTTGGGGCAGAAGTGGGCATTAGCACCCAAAAGCTGCCACCCCGGGGCCCGGTAGGCTTGGAAGGCCTAGTAACCTACCGCTACCAACTGCGGGGGCGAGGCCATCTTGTAGCTGACTATACCGGCCCTCAGGCCCGTCCCTTCCTGCATCGGGATCGCTTAAACGTTACCGGCTTAGCCTAGAAGGGATCCCCTTGACCAGCTGGGTTGTCTTAACTTTTTTGGCTAAAAGTTGAGGTAAATTTCTAAAAGGTGGCCTTATGCGGCGCTTCTGGATTGGCCCTGTGCAGGCTGGACTTCTGTCCTCTCGCTAAGGAGCTTCACGGTTTTATGCCCGTTCGTCTGTACGTTGGAAATCTGCCGGCAGAGGTAGATCGCGAGGCCCTGGAGAAGCTCTTCAGATCTGCAGGTGAGGTCATTTCCACCAAGGTCATTCGGGATCGGAAGACCGGCAAGTGCCGCGGCTTTGGTTTTGTTACGGTAAGCACTGAGGAACAGGCGCAGCAGTATATCGAGAAATTCAACGGCCACAGCTTTGGTGACGTCAACTTGCGCATTGAACTTGCCCAGCCGCGCGAGAAACGGGAAGGTGCCGAAGCCAAAGCAGCAGTCTCCCCTTCCCCCGCCAAGGACTCCGCCCGGGAACCGGCCAAAGGTTCCAAAACAGCAGGGGAGAAGTCTACTTCAGGCAAGAAGCAGCGCCAGCGTGTCAAGGCGGGCCCTGAGGCAAAAGAGGCTGTTGAGCCGGATCCCCGCTGGGCCAGCCAGTTGCAGCGGATCAAGGAGCAGCTTTTGCAAGCCACCCACTCCTAACCCCCCGAAGGGGTGGTAGACAGGGCTGCTGCCTGGGCTTAGCCTAATAAAAGCTTGTACTCGAGGGGGAGTTGGGATGGGAAGTCTGGCGAGGGCTTTTGGCAGGTGGGGACAAGGGCTGGCCAAGCTCGGCCTGCTCGGCATGCTCCTAGTTTGGCTGGGAATGAGCGGCACGGCACCTGTTGTCTTTGCAGCTCCGGCAGACCTGGAGAAGCAGGTGCTGGAGATCATCCGCAAGAATCCGCAGGTGATCCTGGAGGCCGTGCAGGAGTACCAGCAGCGGCAGTATGAAGAGCAGCAGCGGCAACAGCAGAAGCTAGCAGAAGAGTTTGGCCGGCAGTTGCGGCAGAACCCCCGCGCTGTCATTGGCGATTCCCCCAGAACCGGCTCCGAGTCCTTGCGGCTAGTTTTGGTGGAGTTTTCCGACTTTCAGTGTCCCTTCTGTGCCCGTGCCCATCAGACTCTGAAGGAGTTCATGGCTAGACATGGGGACGAGGTAACCTTGGTGTACAAGCACCTACCCTTGACCAGCATTCACCCTGAGGCGATGGCGGCAGCGCGCGCCGCTTGGGCTGCTCACCGCCAGGGCAAGTTTTGGGAGTTCCACGACGAGCTGTTTGCCAACCAGTCCCAGCTAGGGGAGGAGTTTTACGTAGCTACAGCCCAAAAGCTGGGCTTGAACGTGGAGAAGTTCAATCGGGATCGGCGCAGCCGGTCGGCAGAGCGGGCTGTACAGCGAGACATGGATCTGGCCTCTCAACTGGGCATCAGCGGTACCCCCCATTTCATCTTGAACGGCATTGCCTTCTCGGGGGCTCAGCCTTTGGAAGTGTTTGAGCAGACGCTGCAACAGGCCAAGCAGGCTCGCTAGGACTCCACCCCTGTCTCCCTCTCACGGCACGGCAGGCCTGAAGGGGGAGCATTTACTTCACCGGCAAAATGCGGGCATCAAACCCCGCCTCGGCTAGGCTGCGCCGCGCTCGTTCGGCATTGGCCCGCTGCCGGTAGGTGCCCACCTGAATCACTGAGCCGCGCACAAAGGCATCGGGCGCAAACTGCCGCACCTTGGGCAGCGCCTCTTCGCCAGCCTGAACCACCACCCAAAACCCGGCCGAGCTAGCTTCAGGCAAGGAGGGAGGAGAGTCCCGAACCAGGATAGGTTGGGAGCGGCGCAGGTCAGCGGGAAAGATCCCTGCCTCGTAGCCGTGGCTAGCTAGGTAACGCACTTGCTCGCTGGCCGTTGCCAGATCGGCAAAGCCGCCGGTGCGCACAACCCGCCGGCTGTCGTAGATTAGGGGCAGGGATCCCGGCAGCAGTTGCTCCAAAGCAGCCAATTTTTCGCCGCTGGGATCGGCCACCAACACCCAATAGCGTTCCCCTTGGGCAGGCGGTGGTGAAGCGGCATTCTCTTCTGCCAGCGACACGACCACTGCCGGCAAGCCCTGAGCAGTCAGCCAACGGGCCTGTTCCTGCGCCAGTGATAGGCGAGAGAAAGTCCCCGTCTGTAGGGCAGGCTGGCCGCGGTAACGCACCTCTATAGCCTGGGGAAAGAAGCGGCGCACCCGCTCCTCCAGCCGTGGATCTCTGCTGGGGTTGGGCACTTGGGTGGCAAAAGGCCGCTGCGGGTCGAAAGGGGGAGCCGTTGGCGGGGCAAGCAAGGCCGGCGGCAGGGGTGGATCCTTGTCTTGGCGGCTCACCACCCGCACGGGCAGCCCTAGCTGTTCCAACTCGGCCTGGCGGCGTTGGGCGTGGCTGCGGTTGACAAACGTTCCCGCCAGAATGAAGACCTGGCCATCCCCCTGCACAAAATAGGCATCCGGCACCTGCCTGCGCACCTGAGCTAAGGCTTCTGGTCGCTCAGCCAGGACATGGACTTGGTAACGGATGAGGGCAAAGGCAGGCGGCAAGGCAAGGAGACTAGCCACCAGAGAGCTGCCCCACCAAGCCGCCATTGTCAGCCTTGGCCAAGCCCTGCTAGGCAAGAGACTAGTCTCTCCCCCCCACCTAGCCCACTGTTGGTCTCTCCTTTGGCGGCAGTGGCGCAGCCCAGCGTTCACAGGAGAAGCGCAATGAGGTCTACCTCCAGTATAGTGAGGAGGATTTGGCAACGCTTGCTGCCTGCACTCCCTAGAAGCGACGGCGACGGTAGCTGTAGCGACGCGGGGCAGCAGGGGCAGGGGATCCTCCTAGGGAAAAGCGAATAATCTCAGTCTTGTAGGGTTGGGAGCCTTCCGTGTAGCGGGCAAGCTGAATGGCGGATCCCTGGCCAGAGGGAAGAGCTGGCAGAGAGGGATCCGGCCAGGTAGCTTCAAGGGCGATGAAAAACTGCGAGCGCAGCAGCACCTCCCAGGGGGAAAGGGGCTTGGTTTGCTCGGGCACCAGGCGGCCTAGCGCAATCTGAAGACGCGGCCCCCCTTGCCGGGATCTCCAGAGCTGACGCGCCAAACTCCCCAGGGACGCCTGCTCAGAGGATCGAACCAGCAGCTTCAGTCCCCTCAGGGGGTTGAGGCTGTAGGTAAGTAGGAGAGAGTACATCGCAAGCCAGCGGAGTAGCGTTTTGGAGTAAGCTCAAGGAGGATCTCTAGGCTAACTGTAGCATTGTCATCTCCTCCGGCGATGGCGGCAATCCTCGAGCAGCGCTGGCTACTCCAGCCTGAGGATCAGCCAAGGGCGCGCCAGTTGGCGGAGGCGGTGGGGATTTCGCCGCTGCTGGCTCAGATCCTGCTCAACCGCGGCCTCCGCAGCCCTGCCGAGGTTCGCCACTACCTGCAGCCGGATCCCTCTTGCCTGCCGCCGCCCAGCCGGGACTTCGCCGACCTGCCCCTGGCGGTAGAGCTGTTGGAGAAAGCCCTGCGCCGGCAGGAGCCCATCGCCATCTGCGGCGACTACGATGCCGACGGCATGACCAGCACAGCCCTGCTGCTGCGGGCGCTGCGGGGCACGCCGGTGGTTTACCGCATTCCCAGCCGCCTTACGGAGGGCTATGGTCTCAACAGCCGCATAGTCCAGGAGCTGCACCGCGAAGGGGTGCGCCTTATCCTCACCGTAGACAACGGCATTGCTGCCCACGAGCCCATCCGTCTAGCCAAAGAGCTGGGGCTGGCGGTGATCGTGACCGATCACCACGATCTGCCCTCCCAATTGCCCCCTGCCGACGCCATCCTCAACCCCAAGCAGCTCCCAGAGTCGTCTCCCTACCGGGGAATGGCCGGGGTGGGGGTGGCCTACCTACTGGCCCAGGCCTTGGCGGAGCGCCGCGGCGATGAACGGCTAGGGCGAGTGGCGCTGGAGCTGTGTACAGTGGGCACCATTGCCGATTTGGCCCCTCTGACAGGGGTAAACCGCCTCTGGGTGCAGCAGGGGCTAGCCCTTTTGCCCACTTCCCAGGTGGCCGGGATCCGCGCCCTCTTGGCGGTGATGGGAATGACGGGATCCCCGGAGGAGCTGCGGCCAGAGTGGGTAGGGTTTGGCCTGGGGCCCCGCATCAACGCCATTGGGCGAATTGGCCGACCGGCAATGGGGATTCAACTGCTGACCACCGACGATCCCCAGCAGGCGGAGAAACTTGCCCGCCGCTGTGAACGCCTCAACCAGGTGCGGCAGGAGATGTGCAGCCGCATCGAGGCCGAGGCTTTGGAGCAGATTGCCCAACGAGACTGGGATCCGCCGCAGGAGCGGGTGTTAATCCTTTTGGGAACCCCCCAGCAGCGCTGGCACAAAGGGGTCATTGGCCTGGTGGCCGCGCGGCTGGCGGAGCGCTTTGGCTGTCCAGTATTTATCGGCAGCCAGTCGCGCCAGGGGGAGATTACTGGCTCGGCGCGGCAGGGGATCCCGGAGTTCGACGTGTTCCAGGCCCTGGAGTTCTGCAAAGATCTGTTTACTAAGCATGGCGGCCACCCAGCCGCCGGCGGCTTTAGCCTAAAAGCAGAGAACTGGCCCCTTTTGGAAAAGCGGCTGCGGCAATTGGCCCAACAGCGCCTGCAGCCAGAACAAATCCGGCCCCTGGTGCAGATTGACCTGGAGGTGGCGCTAGCTGACCTCACTCTTGACCTCTATCAAGAGTTGCAGCGCCTCCAGCCCTGCGGTATCGGCAACCCGGAGCCAGTCTTCTGTAGCCGCAACCTGCAGGTGTTGCAACAGCAGCGATTTGGCCCCCGACCTGGGGCTGTGGGCGGTGTTTCCTCAGCCGAGAATGCCCCCAGTCACTTGAAGCTGCTGCTGCAGGATCCCCCTGAGTCTTGCCGCTCTCCCCTGGGAGCCAGGGCCCGCCGCCGTCCCCTCTGGGCCACTGTCTGGCGAGGGGCCGCAGCCTATCCCCTGCCCGAGCGGATTGATGTTGCCTACACCCTCAAAGCCAAGCGGTGGGAAGACGAGACCCAACTAGAGCTGGAAATTCTCGGGATCCGGCCTGCCCAAGCGGCTAGTCCCGGAAAATCCTCCCCCTCCCAACAGAGAAGGGATCTCTCCCCCCTTCTTCTCTACCGCCCTGCTCCGCCTCTCATCCGACCGCTGCGGTGGCAGGTTGTGGACCGCTTTTCTGACCTCCTGCCCCAGGCGCAGGGAACCATCCTCTTCTACGGCTTTCGCCGTCCCACCTTGGTTCTGGCACCTGAGCGGCGCTCTCCGCTGACTCTTGACTACGACCGCCCCCAGGCGGGCCGCCGCTACGACCAATTGTGGCTGTGGAGCTGGCCCCCCTCTTTGGAGCACCTCAAGTGGCTGCTCCACTGCCTTTCTGGCGAAGCGCCGCTCATTGCCGTGCATCAGCAGACCGTGCCCCTACCCTCCGCGGCCACCCTACAACGGCAACTGCGCCACTACCTGCAAACCTATCCCCAGGTGGATCTGTTGCGCCTAGGCCAGCGGTGGTGGCTGTCGCCAGCGCTTCTGGTGGCGGGCCTGCGTTCGTTGGGGCATGCTTGCCCTGAGTTTGGTCCAACGGGATCCCTGGAAGAAGAGCTGGAGGCCCAACGGGCCTGGTACCGCAGCTCCTGGGAGCAGGTGGCCGCTCTGCTTCAGGGATCCCCAACGCCGCTGCTGCGCTATGGGGCTTAAACTGCTGCTTGGCTCTGACTACCACGGCAACGACCGGCTGATCCGGCAGGCCCTGGCTTATCTGCCGCAGGTGGATGGCTACATCAACTGCGGCGATTTCTGCTCCAAGGCCGGCAAGCCCTCCCGCAACGCCACCCAAGGCTTTCATCCGGCAGCCCCAGCCGAGGTAGCCCAGCTGCAGTCTTTCCTGGCGGCAGTGGACGGGCTAGGCAAGCCCTGGCTCTTTCTGCCCGGCAACCATGACCCAGCCGCCGCGGTGTTGGATGCCTTTGCCGGCAATTGGGGACGGGCCATTACCCAGTCCTGTTGCTTTGAGTGGCTAGGGCTGCAGGTGCTGGCAGTGCCCTGGACGCCTCCCTGCGGCTGGAGCTGGACGCTTACCCGCAGTCACCTGCAAGAGCTACTTGCCCTTTACAGCCAACTGCCGCATCGCATTGACCTGCTGCTTAGCCACGCGCCGCCGCGGGGCTTGTTGGACGAAGGGGGCAAGTGGTACCACCGCCGCATGCCCACTCTGCGTCCCCTTTTGGATCTGCTCCAGCCGCGCTACTACATCTGCGGCCACATGCACTGGGATGGGGGAAAGGTAGAACGGTGGGGATCTACCCTCGTCATCAACACAGCCTTGCACAACATGCTTTTGGAGATCCACTGAAGAGCGCGGGCTTAACGGCCAGAGAGGGTAGCCCTGCAGATTGCAGCCAAGCGCTCGGCTAAGATAGCGGAGCCAGATGAGTTTCACTCCCCATGCCCCGTTCCCTAGTTCTGGCCAGCAGCAACCCCGGTAAATGGCGGGAGTTCCACGCCTTTTTCCAGGCCCATGCTCCCCGGTGGGAGTTGCGTCCCCTGCCGGCAGCGATAGAAGTGGAGGAAAGCGGCAGCACGTTTGTCGAAAATGCCCTTCTCAAAGCCAAGGCCGTAGCAACGGCTCTGGGGGAGTGGGCCATTGCCGATGACTCTGGCCTGGCGGTGGCAGCCCTGGGGGGTGCCCCTGGGGTTCATTCGGCCCGCTATGCCCCTGACGATGCCGCCCGCATTCAGCGACTGCTGCGGGAGATGGAAGGGATCTCCAACCGCCAAGCTACCTTCCACTGCGCCATCGCTGTAGTGGATCCCCAGGGCCAGGTGCAGGCATTGGTAGAGGGTCTCTGCCACGGAGAAATCTTGACCCAGCCCCGGGGAGAGGGGGGGTTTGGCTACGACCCGCTCTTCTGGGTGCCAGAGGTGGGGCTGACTTTTGCTGAGATGAGCCCAACGCAAAAAGAAGCCGTCAGCCACCGCGGCCAGGCCCTGAGGGCTCTCAAGGAGCAGTTGCTTACCCTGGAGCGCCGTCTAGGCTAGCTTGGAGAAAGAGCTGCAAGTCTAACTCGGTCTAGGAAGATGGGAGTGCCAGTCTTGCGTTGGGAGCCTGAAAAATGACCTTCTCTGAGGAGCGCGATCCAAACCATTTTCCAGACGCAACGGCTGCTAGCGGCCAAGGGAATGCCTCTGCTCCCAGCAGCTCGGAGTCCCAAGGCCGGCGTTCCCCACCTCCCCTGCCGGAGGAAGGTCCTGGCCCCTCTGAGGAAAGTGCGGAAGACTGGCTGGAGGATGAAGAGGCCCAGAACGACGGGAAGGCCTCCGCCGCTCCTCTTGCCAGGCGCGCGCTGCCAGCGGAGGAGGCTAAAGAGAGGGCCACCCCAGGCCGAGAAGCTGCTGCTGGATCTTCGCGGGCTGCTGATCGCATTAGGGGGACGGCGTCCTCTCGGCCCAGCTCTGCTGGACAAGCCTTGGTTCCCCGGCGCCTTGTCTCTAGCAACCGGGGCTTTGAGGGATCCGCCCGCTCTTCCGCCTATGCCGGCTCCTACAGGGGTGACTATGGCTCCACCTCCAGCTACGGGGGAAGAGGAGGATATGGAGGGGGAGGCCGCAGCGGCAGATCTTCAGGGGGGATCTCCTCCTCGGATCTGACGGCTTTGCTGGTGGTGGCCCTGCTGGCTTTTTTCGGAGGGTTTGCCATCCGCAACATCTTTGCCGAGTCGGGCGGCTTTGACGATGAGCGCCCCATTCGCGCTGCCAATGTGCCGGCGGCTTTTCGGGATTTTTGCTTTGCCTACAACGGCACCGCCTCCTTTACCGTGGTCCAACTCACCAGTGTCTCTGCCCTCACCGTGGCCTCGGTGCCCATCTACAAAGTGGATACCTGCACCATTCCCGTCAGCCAAACGGCCAATGCCCTGCAGGCCTTGGGCATCCGCGGACGGGCGAACACTCTAGGCCCCCAACTGGGGGGATCCAACCTCACCCTCATCCAGCTTCCCTTGGCCAGCAGCTTGGCCCGCGCCCTCTACAGCCAGTTTCCCGGCTTGGCTGCCCAAGGCGACGAGGCGCAGGTTTTATCCCAACTGGAAACCACTATCAACAACGCCTTGCGTTCCAACCTCGAAGGGCTGGCCCTGCAAAACCTGCAGCCCACCAACATCCCCGATGTGTACGTGATGGTGCCAGGCCACTCCTTTGACTTGCAGCCACAGCTTGAGCTGCGCTAGTCCTTCGGCCAGGGATGGGGAAGTGTTCATCACTCTAGAAGGTGGGGAGGGGGTAGGTAAAACTACCCAGCAGGCCCTGCTTGCGCAGCAGCTTTGCCAGGCGGGCTATCCCTGTCTGTGTACCCGCGAGCCGGGAGGGACAGCGCTAGGCCGGGCGCTGCGGGAGATCTTGTTGCATGGGGATCCCCTGACGCCGCTGGCTGAGTTGTTTCTGTACGCGGCAGACCGGGCTGAGCATGTGCAAAAGTGTATTCTTCCGGCTTTGGCAGCCGGCCAGGTGGTGGTTTGCGACCGCTTTACCGATTCCACCCTGGCCTACCAGGGCTACGGACGGGGGCTGGATTTGCAGCAGGTTCGCCAGCTTAACCACTTGGCCACTGGCGGTCTGCAGCCGCATCTCACCCTATGGCTGGATCTCCCGCCTGAGGTGGGGCTAGCTAGGTCTGGGCTTGCCGACAGGCTCGAACAGGAGCGCCTGGAGTTTCACCGCCGCGTCCACCAGGGCTTCCAGACGCTGGCTGCCGCCGAGCCGCAGCGGATTGTCCGCATTGACGCCGAGGGATCCCCCTTGGAGGTGGCTGCCCGCATCTGGTCGGTGGTCCAGCCTCGCCTGCCGGCAGCAGTCCCAAGGCCCTAGACGAAAGGTTAAGATTTGGTTAAAAAGGGGGGAGCAGGGGGCGGCTCAAGCTAGCCTGGGTAGGCTAGGGCAGGGGGGCTTGCCGCTCTTTGGAGTGGTTGTCGTGGGTAGAAGAGACTTGCGGTGGACATCATTGCTGCTGAATCGAAAACTGAGAGCCTCGGCAAGGCGGAGTCCTCGGAGTCACTCTTGCTCTCGTCTTCAAGCTTGCCCCCGCTAGCTGCTTTGGCCCACCAACTGCTGAGCCAGCAATGGCAGCGGCTGCAGAAGCATGTGGGGAGAGTGCTCAAGCACCACCCGGAGGCGGCAGAATCCCTTCATCAGATCCGGGTGAGCTTGCGCCGCATCGGCACCTGGGCGGAAGTGTTTCAGGGATCCCTGCGCCTGCCCAAGCCGCTCAGGCCCAAACGTTTGCGAAAGTTGATCAAGACGCTGGGCCCGCAGCGGGATCTGGACGTGTTGCTAGAAATCCTCCACGAACCCTGTTGGCAAGGGATCCCGGCAGACCAGCAGGCGGAGCTAGAGGAGCTGAAGGAAAAGCTGCAGCGGCGCCAAGCTCAAGCCGAGAAACACTCCCGCCGCATTTTGGCAGAGGAGGACTTCCTGAAGTTCCAGGCTGCTTGCGAAGAGTGGCTGATTTCTCCTCGCTACCGGCCTGCGGCCCAGCTTCCTGTGCAGGAGAGCTTGCCCCATCTTTTGGCGCCGCTAGTAGCGGCGTGGTTCCTGCAGCCGGGTTGGCGGATCCCGGCCTTCCCCGAAACCGAAGCTCAGGCTGAACAACTGCATGACCTGCGCAAAGCCACCAAACGCCTGCGCTACCAGCTAGAGTTTTTTGCCCCCTTCTACGGAGAGACCCTCCAAAGCTGGGTGAAGGCCCTCAAGCGTCTGCAGGAACAGTTGGGCCGCTTTAACGACTTGCAAGTTCTACAGGCCCAGCTACCTGCCGACTCAAGCTTGCAGAACTGGCTGCAGGAACAACAGAAGCTGGCTCTCCAAGATTGGCCCACGCAGCAACAGCGTTACTGTAACCCTGCCGAGCAGCAGCGGCTATATCAGTTGCTCTTCTTGGTTGGGGAGAACAGCAACGGGGAAGTCCAGGTGGTAGGCTAGAGCAGGGATTTGAACCGCGATTGGCTGGACAGGATCGCTCCAGATCCATGGCTAGGTGTAAGGGCGACGTCCAGCTCCACTAGGTTTGAAAATGCCCATGAAAAAGAGAATTGCCACGGCCGTTGCTTTGCTCTGCTGTCTACTGGCCCTGCTTTTCTTTTGGCGCTTAGGAACTGCTGCCCGAAAACCAACCCTCCAACTCTACATCTGGTCGGAATACATTGACCCAGCCATTCTCACGGCCTTTGAGAAAGCCACTAACAGCCGCGTAGTGGTGAGTGTGTACGAGTCCAACGAGGACATGATTGCCAAGCTGCGGGGGGGCGGCGTCAGCCAGTACGACATTGTCGTGCCCACCGACTACGTTGTGCCCAACATGGTGGAGCTGGGCCTGCTGCAGCCTCTCAACAAAAACCTCATTCCCAATCTCCGCAACCTGGACGAGAAGTTTGTCGGCTTGCCCTTTGACCCAGAAAACACCTACACCGTTCCCTACCAGTGGGGCACCACCGGCATTGGCTACCGCAAAGACCGCCTGCCGGAAAACTTTGAGCGTTCCTGGGGGCTGATCTTTGATCCTAAGCAGCAGTACGGCCCCTTTGTGATGATCGACGAGATGCGCTCTATGCTTGCGGCTGCCGCCTTCTACCTGGGCTTTGACCCCAGTACTACCGTTCCCGCAGAGCTGCAGCAGATTCAGGAGCTGTTGATTCAAGCCAAACGCCGCAGCGCCGGTCTCATTGGCGGGGTGGGCGGCAAAAATCAACTGGTCTCCGGGACAGCCAATGTGGCGGTTGTCTACAGCGGCGATGCCCTGCAAGCTGCCGAAGAAAATCCCAACATTGGCTACTTTGTCCCCCGCGAGGGCGCCCACATTTGGCTTGACGTGATGGCTATCCCTGCCAAAGCTCCTAACCCGGAGCTGGCCAACCGCTTCATCAACTTCATTCTGGAGCCGGAAATTGGCGCCCAACTGAGCAACTACAACCGCTTTGCCACCCCCAACGCTGCTGCCCTACCCAGGATCAACCCCCGGGATCGCCAAAACCCAGCCATATACCCCGATGAGGCGACCTTTGCCAGGCTAAAGTACCTCAAAGTGCTGTCGCAGGAGCAGCTACGTCTGGTTGACGCTGTCTGGACTGCCGTCAAAAGCAGCTAGGGATCCACTGCCTGCGGCTTGTTAGCTCTCGACACAAAACTTGACACTTTTTAATATCTGAGCCACATTGGAAATGTCACCTACTGATGGAGTTGCAGCCATGGAAAACCAAGAAGCTAAGTTTGGCTTTACGCCCTTTGCCGAAAAATGGAATGGCCGTCTGGCGATGTTGGGCTTTGTAATTGGCGTTTTGACCGAGCTGCTCACGGGCCAAGGGATCCTCTCTCAAATCGGCCTGATGTAATCCCAAGCCCTGGCACAGACCCTTTCTGCTCGGCTGGCAGCCGAGCTTTTGCTTTGCTAAGGCTCTACCCCCTACAAATTCTGCAAGTACTGGCAAATGTCGGCTAGGATGCGCTCCAGCTCCTCTAGGCCCTGGGAAGCCCTGGCCCATTCTGGTGCAGCACTGTCCAGGGATCCCTGCTGGGCCAGTTGCACCCCCAGGTGCTCGAGCTCGCGGGCTGCTTGAGAAAAGGCATGGGCCCCCACGTTGGCGCTGGCTCCCTTGAGGCGGTGGGCAATTTTCCTCAAGTCTTCAGCATTACCCGCTGCAACGGCTTGGCGCAGCTGCGGCAACAGGTTCTGGCAATCCTGGACGAACACCTGCAGCAGCTCCCGCTGAAACTGGCTGTCGCCCGCCGTAACCCGCTCCAAGTAAGCCGAGTCGATGGGATAGGGCAGCGTGGGATCAGAGTTGCCGCTGGCACCCTTAGGAGAAGGCGGAGCGGGCGAAGCCACCTCGGAGGTAGGCCCATTGGCTGCTCCTAGTGCGGAGGAGGCGATCTGGCGGCTCCAGTAGTTGATCACTCTCTCCAAATCCTCCTTTAGCACCGGCTTACTGAGATAGTCGTCCATCCCTGCTTGCAGGCAGCGCTCCCGATCCTCGTGCATAGCGTTGGCCGTGAGGGCAATCACCACGGTGTGGTGGCCAGATCCCTGCTCTCGCTGGCGCAGACGGCGCGTGGCCTCGTAGCCATCCATTACTGGCATTTGGCAATCCATGAAAACGAGGTCGTACTTGACTTGCTCCAGCAGATCCAACACTTCTTGGCCGTTGGCCACCACATCCGCCAAGTAGCCCAAGCTCTGGAGCTGGCGCAGGGCCACCTTCTGGTTGACGGGGTTGTCTTCTGCTAGCAGGATGCGCAGGGATTGCTGGGGACGGCCGGGTGAGGGCGCACTTTGGGAAGCGGCAGTGCTCATGGATAGCAGCGAAGTGGCCAGGCCAGAGGATTTGCCCAGCGCCATGACCAGCGCTTCCTGCAGGCGGCTTTGTTTTACCGGCTTAACCAAGTAGGCGGCAAAGCCAATCTCGGTGGCGCGGCGGGAGTGCTCCCCCAGTCCCAGTGAAGTCATCATCACCAGTTGCGTCTCGGCCAGTTGCGGATCTGCCTTGATCCAGCGGCCCAAGGTCTCCCCATCCACCTCCGGCATTTGCATATCCAAAACGGCCAGGGGGAAGGGTCTGCCTTCCCGAACGGCTTGGCGCAGTTTGTCCATAGCCTGATAGGCATTTTCGGCCTCTTCCACCACCATTCCCCAAGCCGTGGCCTGGCAGCGCAGGATCTTGCGATTGGTGGCGTTGTCGTCCACCACCAACAGCCGCTTGCCCTGCAAATCCACCGGGATGCGAACAGCAGGCTGGGAAAGCTGCTGGGCATAGGGCTGCCGCTCCAGAGTCAGCTCGACGCTGAAGGTGCTGCCGCGGCCCTCCTCGCTCTCTAGGAAAATCTTGCCCCCCATCAGCTCTGTCAGTTGCTTGCAAATGGCCAGGCCAAGTCCTGTGCCCCCGTACTTGCGGGTGGTGGAGGCATCCACTTGGGTAAAGGGCTGAAACAGCTTGGCTTGGGCCTCCTTGGGGATCCCGATCCCTGTATCCCTTACCGAAAGCCGGAGCTGGACGTGGGTGGTTGTTTCCTGCATCAGCTCGGCCTGGATGACCACCTCCCCTTGATGGGTAAACTTAATGGCATTGCTTACCAAATTGTTGAGGATTTGCCGCAGGCGCGACGCATCCCCCCGCAGATAGCGCGGCACTTCCGGCGGCATGAGCACTGCCAGCTCCAGGCCCTTGGCGTGGGCAGTGGAAGCAAACAGATCCGCCACCTCTTCTAGACACGAGCGGAGATCAAAATCCAGGATCTCCAGCTCCATTTCCCCGGCCTCCAATTTGGAGAAGTCCAGGATGTCGTTGATGAGAGTCAGCAGCGCGTCGCCACTGACGCGGATAGTCTCCACAAAATCCCGCTGTTCTGCATTGAGGGGGGTCTCCAGCAGCAGGCCCGTCATCCCCAACACCGCGTTCATGGGGGTGCGGATCTCGTGGCTCATGGTGGCCAAGAAGCTGCTCTTGGCCTGGGCAGCTTGCTCTGCCGCTTTGCGGGCTTGTTCTAGCTCGAGGCTGCGCTTTCTCTCCCGCTCCAAAAGGGCTGCTTGGGTGAGGGCAATGCCGATTTGGTTGGCCAGTTGCGCCAACAGCTCAATCTCAAACGGCTGCCACTGGCGGGGTGCCGAGCACTGGTGAGCCAGCAACAGCCCCCACAGCCGCTGCTCCATCAATAGGGGCACCACCAGGTTGGCCTTGACCTGCATTTTTCGCAGCAGCTCCAGGTAACAGGGCTCCAGCCCTTCGGTCTCCACGTTGCTGACGGCGCGAACGCGGCCCTGGCTGTAGAGCTGGGCGTACTTTTCCTGAAAACAGGGATCCTCGATCACCTCTCCCATCAAGGAGGGGATCCCCGGCTGGGTTTTCTCGCTGCAGATGATCCCGGATCCATCCGGCTGGAAGCGGTAGACCAAGACTCGGTCGGCTTTGAGCAGGGCTTGGATTTCTGTTACCGCCGTCTCTAGGATCTCGGCGATATCCAAAGATTCGCGGATCTTCAAGCTGAGATTGGCTAGCAACTGAGCCCGGCGGTTTTGCCGCTCCAATTCTTCTGCCGCTTTCTTCTGCTCGGTAATGTTGCGGAAGATGCCTCGCGTAGCCACCATTACCCCATCTTCAAAGCGGCAGTTGACATTGCCCTCCACCCAAACGGTTTCACCGCTGGCCGTGAGGAAAGCTGTCTCTACCCTCTCCAGTTTCTCCCCTGCTAGAAGCTTCTGGAAAAGAGCCTGGCAGTGTTGCCGATAGTCGGGGTGGATGATGTCGAAAACCCTCATTTGCTGGATTTGAGTTTCGTCGTAGCCCAGGGTTTCTTTCCAGGCGCGGTTGACATACAAAAAGCGCCCTTCGGCATCCACGCTCTGGATGAGGTCGCTAGCATTTTCAAAGAGATCCCGGTAGCGCTCTTCGCTTTCTTTCAAGGCCAGCTCCGCCAGCTTGCGGTCGGTGATGTCGATGCCAGTGCTCATGAGAAACTCTGCCTCACCGTTGGCACCGATTAAGGCGGTATTGGTCCAGTCAATCAGCCGCAGTGCCCCTTGCTTGGTGCGCCAGAAGTTTTCATGGCGGTTCAAGAATAGGGAGGGATTGCCCCTGAGCTGTTCAAAAGCCTGCTTTACACCAGGCAAATCCTCCGCTGGGATCAAACCCACCTCCCACAGTAGCCGGCCCCTGACTTCCGCCAGCGAGTAGCCAGAGAGTTGCTCAGCAGCGCGGTTGAAGCGCAGGATACGCCCTTCTGGATCCATGACCACCACCAGCGCCCCTGCCGTATCGATAACCGCGTTGGTAAAATCTCGCTCTTGCTTGAGGGATCGTTCTGCCTCTTCTCGCTCGGCAGTCTCCCGGCGGATGAGGAAGTAAACGGCGCTCAGAACCAGGTAAGTGAAAATCAGCCCCCCCAGGGCAACAAGATTGGTTCTCACCCAGGTTAACTGCAGTTCCTGATTGCGTTGCTCCAGAAGGCGATTCTCCTCCTGCTGCAGCACCCGAATCAACTCGACAATTTGCTCCGTTAACCTTGGCCCTTCGCTGCTTCCTAGAGCTTCCTGAACGGCAGGTAGCCCCTCTTGCTCCCTCAGCCGGATCAAATCCTGGAAAACCCTCAGCCGTTGCTCCAGCAGCAGCTCTAGGCGCTTCAGGCGCTCTTGCTGCAGGGGGTTGTCAGCAGTGAGCTCTTTCAACAAGCGCAGATGGGTGGAGGTGGCTTCAGGGATGGCTTGGTACTCACTGAGATAGCGAGGATTATTGGTCAGAAGATAACCATATTGACCGGCCTCGGCGGCGCAGATTTCCGCCAACAATCCCTCCAAGCTTTGGATTGCTTTCAGAGTGTGGGCCACTCGGCTTGTCAGTTGCGGCAGTTGAGAGGCATTCCGCTGAGCTGAGTAGGTGATCCCGCCCAAAAGCAAGGCAGCTAGGCCAAAACCGGCGGTAACTTTGAGGAGAAAGCGGTTTTTGCGGGCAGGTTTAGTATCCCCCGACTTAGGCAGCAAAGGCGTCCGAGCCAGTTCCCTCAAGCTACGGCGCAGCTCCAACTGAGCTACTACCTGATGGGCCAGAGCCTTGAGCTGCTCCAATTGCTCCGGGCTAAGCTGCCGAGGCTGATAATCGACAACGCAAAGCGTGCCTAAGGCTTGCCCTTCTGGAGTTACCAAAGGGATGCCAGCATAGAAGCGGATGTGGGGCTCTTGGGTAACAAAAGGGTTGTCGGCAAAGCGGGGATCCTGAGTGGCATCGGGCACCACCAGCGGCTCTTTAGGCGACAAGATGGCGTGGGCGCAGAAAGCCACATCCCGGGGAGTCTCCTGCACATCGACGCCGAATTTGGCTTTAAACCACTGGCGGTGTTCGTCGATAAGGCTGACCAGAGCAATGGGCGTGCCGCAGATGTAGGCGGCAAGGCGGACGATCTCGTCAAAGGCAGTTTCAGGTGCCGTATTGAGAATCTGATACTGCCGCAGGGCAGCCAGCCGCTCTTTTTCGTTGGGAGGGAGGGGGGCTTTGGGCATAGGCCAGGAAGGGATCCCGATCCACCGATCTCGGAGGTCGATAGTCTCAAGGTAAAAGAGGTAACCCCAGCATAACTTCCAAGCCTCTCCACCGGAAGCTACAGGGATCCGCTCTCCAAGCCCGCTTCCTGCTGGATGAGCTGTCTGCATTCTCGCCCTGCTCAGCAGCTCCGTCAGACGAGGCGAAATTACAGGCCCAGACCTGACCTATCCAGATCCGCTGTAGGCAGAAGAGAAAAAAGCTGGTCGGATCTCAGTCTCGACATTCGTACTGGTGTCAAAGCCAGGGAAGATTGATACAATAAACTCCAACCTATGGTGTTAGTTAGGATGACCAGGCTATTTCCTATCGTTCGTATGGGAACTTCAGGTTGAAACTTTTTAACAAAGGGCCTAGCATGATACCACAAGCTCGGCAAAAGGAGTATAGCTTTAGCTATGCAAAAGCTCCAAGATAGCCTGGTAGAGGCCTTGAGCATTGATGGTGCCTTGGGGGTAGCACTGGGGGATTGGAAAACCGGGATGTGCCTGGGATACAAGGGTACCAACAGCCCTACCTTTCCCGAAGCTAATCTAGAGCTGGCTGTTGCCGGAAACACAGAGGTGATCCGCGCTAAGATGCGAGCTGCGGAGTCCCTTGGATTCACTGACAGAATTGAAGAGATACTTATCATTCTGGAGACTCAGTACCACCTGATGTATCTACTCAGGAATATACCTGGCTTGTTTTTCTATCTGGCCCTGGATCGAGAGAAAGGAAACCTGGCCCTTGCCCGTATTAAGCTGGCTCAAATTGAAAAGAAGCTGACTCTGTAAGAGGAAGTAGAGGTGAAGCCAGAGATCTTAGCTGTACTTAGATGCGGAACCGGGGACTTGAACCCCGATGGCATTGCTGCCACTAGAACCTGAATCTAGCGCGTCTACCATTCCGCCAGTTCCGCAGCGATCTATAAGTCTGCCCAAGAAAGAGGATCCCTGTCAAGGGCAGAGGCAGGTTCTGCAAAGGGATCCTACTCTTATGCTAAGCTCGGCTGCGCACGCAATGGATCCAGAGCGCTAACTTTGGCAGCTTTTACGTTTGTTTGCGAGGGCACCTGCCCCAACACACAGGCGCGGGCGGGATATTTCATCACCCCCCACGGCGAAATTCCCACCCCTTGCTTCATGCCGGTGGGAACTCTGGCCAACGTGAAGACCCTCACCCCTGCCCAGCTTAAGGAAACCGGTGCCCCCATCCTTCTCTGCAACACCTACCACCTCCACCTGCAGCCTGGCGAGAGCATCATCCAAGAAGCAGGGGGGCTACACCACTTTATGGGCTGGCCGGGCCCCATCCTCACCGACTCGGGGGGTTTCCAGGTCTTCAGCCTCAGCGCCATTCGCAAAATTGACGAGGAAGGGGTGACCTTCCGCTCCCCCTACGACGGGCGTCTGGTTCGCTTTACCCCTGAGCTTGCCATTCAAATCCAAAATGCCTTGGGCGCGGACATCATCATGGCTTTTGATGAGTGTCCCCCCTACCCTGCTAGTCCAGAAGCGGTAGCTGCAGCGGTGCGGCGAACCAATCAGTGGCTGAAGCGCTGTGTAGAGGCCCATCGCCGTTCAGATCAAGCCTTGTTTGGCATTGTCCAGGGAGGGGTTTACCCAGAGCTGCGCCACCAGGCGGTGGAAGAGGTCTGTCGGTTGGATCTGCCGGGGTATGCCATTGGCGGGGTGAGTGTAGGAGAGCCAGTGGAGCTGATGCACGCCGTGGTGCGGCAGGTAGCTCCTCTACTGCCGGCAGATCGCCCTCGCTACCTTATGGGGGTGGGCACCTATGCTGAGATACGGGCCGCAGTGGCTGCTGGAGTGGATTTGTTTGACTGCGTGATCCCCACCCGTTATGCTCGCCATGGTACGGTAATCAGCCGGGGCAAACGCTGGAACATCAAGAATGCCGAACACCGCCGCAGCCTAGATCCCATTGATCCCGACTGTCCCTGCTACACCTGCCGCCACTTTAGCCGCGCCTACCTGTGTCACCTCATCCGCGCAGGGGAGCTCCTGGGCTACACTCTGCTTTCTATCCACAACATCACTGAGCTAGTGCGCTACATGCAGAAAATGCGCCAGGCCATCCTGGAAGGCAAATTCCATGAAAATTGGGATCCCTGGAGCTAAGCCGGCCAGAAGACTTCCCTGGAAACACTTAACAACAAAGTGCAACAGTTGGGTAGGGTAGACTGTGTATATACTTAGATTATTCCCCGTACTTCTAGGAAGGACTCAGCTGCAATGGCTATTCGAACTCTTAGTAGCGTCATCGAGCAGCACATTGCGGGGCTTCCAGGCGTCGTTGCTGCCTTGATAGGAAGGGCTACTGATGGAGCTGTAGTAGCCAAAGTCATCTACGCTAGCGATGCCCAGGAGGAGAAAGAGCTAGAATTTTTGGGCGCCTACGCTAGCGACCTACTCCAGGCCAATAACCGCATTTGCCGCATAGTTAGCCCCAAGGAGGAAGCGGACTACCTCATGGCAGGCTCGCCGCGGCTGCGGGTGATAATAAAGTCTTTCCCCGAAAGCCCCTACTTTGTTTTGTTCCTCACAAAAGCCACTACAGATCTCAAGAGCATCAGCGAGCGCATCAAGGCTATCCTGATTGACGGCAAGCCCCTGTTGCCCCCTGTGCAGGACAGCGTTGTGTCTGCGGCCCAGGCCTTAATGGACTACGCCAAGCGCTACGCTCCAGATCCCAACTTTGTGGCTCTGCGCCTATCTTTGAAAACAGGCATAGACCGCATTCGCCTGGAAAAAGGCAACTTGAGCCGGCAGGAGCTGCGCACTCTCTATAAAGCGGTGGCCGCTCTTTTGGGCAGAGAGCGCTTGCCTATTGCCATACAGGCCTGAGTAGTCGAGAATAGCCGGCGAGCTTTGGCTAAGGGCAGTTGCCGTGCCTATGGGTCTTATCTCAACTCACTTGCCCATGTTTGAACATCTCCATCTCGACCGCGACCGCAAGCTAATCTCTCTGTTTGGGGAGCCGGTCATCTTTCACTGTCACCACTACAACCTCTTCCTGCAGCAAACCATTGAGGATCCCGAATGGATCGATGGCGTAGGGATCCTGCGTAGGGCAGCTCAGGAGATTTTCTACAGTCTTCTGCGGGGAGCTTTCGGGACTCTCGGTGTTCAGAGTGCCCAAGAGCGCTTGGCAGTGGCGGCTCAGATCTTCAGCTTTTTGGGGTTTGGGCGGCTGGAGTTTGACGTGACAGCTTCGGGTGGGGAAGTGCAACTTACCCATTCCCACTATGCAGAAGGCTGGCTGAGCAAGTACGGGGAACAGGTCAGCCGCACCCGTCCTATCGACCACGTGGCAGTGGGCTATGTGGCAGCGGCTTTGGATGCCACCTTTGGCGAGCTAGGCAGCTACACGGCGGAGGAAACAGAGTGCATGGCCGTTACGCGCAAGGATCGCTGCTTGATCCAAGCCACTCGGCTGCCACGGCCCCAGTCTCTAACTCCTAGCCCAGGAATGGGCAAGGTGATTGAGAAGCCAGCCCAGTTGCCAAAGCCGGTTACAGCAGTGGACTACGACGCAGTAAACGAGGCCCTGTGGAGCCTGCCCTTGGTTGGAGATGAGCGAGGCCAGATTCGCGCCTTTAACGTGTTGCTCACTCGCATGCCTGCTAACTATTACAACCGCATTCAGTACCGCTTTTTGGAGGAGCTGAAGGCGGTGCGAGCTGAGCTACTGGGGGTGGGAGAAGATCTCATCCGGGAGTCGGGACACGTCTGCGTATTCTACACCTTTGGCAACGTTATGGAATCCGTGGAGTGGGAAACCCTTGTGGGGCCAATGCTAGAGAAGGATACCGACTGGATCCATGGTGCCTATGCGGTAGCCAGTAGCTTAGGCTGGGGGCGCTGGCAGGCCTTAGAGGTGGTGAGCGGACAGTCTTGTCGGGTGGCGATCGATGGCAACTACGAAGCCAACTACTTTTTGGCTTCCTACCCCCAGGCAGACGAGCCTGCCTGCTACTTTGCTCAAGGAGCGGTGCCGGGCATGATGAACTTGGTCTACAACGGCAACATCCGGCAGAAACCGGTTCTGGATCAAGTCTTCTACAACCGCCTCTTCCAGCGGGGTGGGCTTTTTCACGGCAAGGAGACCAAGGCCAGAGAGAAAGGAGATCCTTGGTGCGAGTTCTACGCCGCTCGCGTCAGCGAGACGGAGTCCTTGCGGGTGTAGGACTCTATGCAAGTGCGCGTCCTCAAGCGGCGGGAGTGTGGGGCTGGCTGGGCGACAGATTTGCTGCTGCCGCGTTGCTTGACCTGGCCTGAGGTGGAGAAACTGGCCAAGGAAATGGGCGGTACTTGCCGTTGTTTTCAAGGGCAACTGGTGTGGCTAGATCTACCCGCAGGCCGGATTACCGCTTCACTGCGGCTGCCTCGTCTGACGATGCGGCTCTACGACGCTGCTGTTGAGGCCCAGATCCTAAGTAGTTTGCAGCAGTTGGTGAAGTCTGGTGATCCTGGGATCCAAGGGTCATAGCGATCTCTCCACGGCCCTCCCTCGATAAGTGCCCTGTATTTTGGCTGGCCTCAAAGCTGGCAAGTGCGACGTTTGCGCTCCAGCTCCGGTTCAATCCAGGAGAGGGAAAAGTGACTCACACAGGACAACTGCGGGAAGCGGCGGGCCAGGGCTGCCATCTGAGTTTCTAGACTGGGGCGGTTTCGCTGCGCTTGTCCCCACAGCCCAGCAATAGCGGGACAAACAAAGGTTTGGGGAGAAGCTACAGCCAAAACTCGCTCCACTTGCTTGACCACACAAGAGCTGTCCTCGCACTTGGCATAGGCCATGGGGTGCCATTCCATGTTTGGATCAAAGCGATCCCAAGGCTGGAGGCGAGCATCAAACCCCTCTCCTACCTTCAGGTTGCCATCGGGGAAAAAGACAGCCCCGCTTGGAATTCCCCTTTTCCAGACGAGCTGGGCAGCTTGTCGAAGGTAATCGAGCACCCCCTGGCGAGCGAACTCAACGCTGAGCTCCCAGAGCTGCTGCTGCCAGCGTACTTGGCGAACGGCGGCAGGAGGGGTGGGCGTGGGAGAAGGAGTGGGAGCCAAGTTGCTCTTCCCTGAATGGGCAGGGGTGGAATGCTGCTCTCCCTGCCAATTCTTGCTTGCTGTGCTCCGGGCAACCCAGGTCGGTAGCTCTGGAGAAAATACCCATTCCTCAGTCGCGCTGGGCCTGGGATCCCCTGGCCGACGCCACCTCGGCTCTTCGGAATAGGTGGCATCCAGGCGGAGAACATCCGCTACAGTAATGTAGCCCTGACGTAGGTAACGCTCCAGCAAGGCTCGCCCCGCTGGGTTTTCTGCCAAGTCCAGGTAGGCCTGTCGGGCCCCCTCCCCGTGGATCCACAGATCCCGAACGTTAGTGGCTAGGCTTGAGGCCCCCGAGCCGCGGGGATAGCGAATGTAGTCGAAGAGGATTCCGTCCGGCTGCCGCTGCAAGATCCGGCGGATGAGCTCGGCAAGATCCCGTCGCGCCAGGGGGTGAAAGGGATCCACAAACACTTCATCGGGGCTACCCAAATCTTCGGGGAGGGCTGCTGCCGGATCCAAGAGGGTAGCAAGGCCACGACCGTTGCGGGCCAAGACGGACTGGCGATCCGGGCGCTGACCGTAGCTGTAGCCGAAATTGAGGGAAGACACCCACGCATAAGCCGAAAGCCCTCGCCGTCGCGCCGCCTTGAGAGCCAAGTCCAGCAAATCGGCATTGGGCTGCAGGCTGGGCCAGATCCCTCCTGCCCCATCCGGCAAGATGGAGCGGCCGTCGTGCAGGGTCTCGATAAAGACGCGGTTGTAGCCTAGGTTCACCACTTGGTCGAACACCTGATCCAGCACGCCCGGATTGGCATCACAAGGATGCAGGCGCACCCAAATGGCCTGGACTTGCGGCCAACGGCGGCTGCGGCAGGCGAGCAAGGCAGCGCGATGTTCGGCTAAAACTTGGGTGTATTCGGCCCAAGCCGCATCTGACTGGGCAGCCCGCTGGCGCAGTTGAGCCTTGCGCGCCACTTCCTCCGGTGGCTGGCGGCAGTAGGCGTCAAGCCGAAAAGCCAGGGGAGATCCCCCTGGGAAAGAGAAATGGCCTGGCCACTGGAATTCGGCTTGGGCAGCACTCCTGGGCCCCAGCAGTATCAGGGCGCCAAGCACACCTGCCAGCCAGGGGATTCCGGGTTTTTTCCACTGCTGCCTTGGCAACCCCAACACCCTTAATCCTACAGAAGCCTTAGCCCCGTCTCTCCCTAGAGATCGGCAAACCAAAGGCAATTGTTCCCGCCTAGCCAAGCCAAAGGACAACACCGCCAGAACTCGATATCCCCCGACTTCCGCATCTTCTGGGGTCAAGACTCAATTCGGTACTTAGCCAACTGCTGTCGAGCTGCCTGCCGCATTACCTCCACCGGCACAGGCTTGCCCCCCAGCCAGAGGGAGAGAGCTTTGGCCCCCTGGTGAACCAGCATCTCCAGACCACTGATGGGGGTGTGGCCCAGCTCAGCCGCCATGCGCAGCAGCGGCGTGGGATCCGGTACATAGATGAGGTCATAAACAACGGCGCCGGCAGGCAATAGGGCCAGTTGTTCCGAGCTAAGAGGGGAAAGTTCAGTAGCAGAGCCCGGCTTCTGCATGCCCACGGGGGTAGTGTTGACCACAAGGCGAGTTTCGGGCAAGCGGCGATCCAGCTCGGCCCAGCTTAGCGTCTCCAGCTGCGGCCAGGTTTGCTGCAGGGCCTGTAACTTCTCAAGGGATCGCCCAGCCACCCGCACTGGCCCCAGCCCCAACTCCAAACAGCCCTGGATGGCCGCCCGCGCCGCCCCGCCAGATCCCAGGATTAGGACAGGGATCCCTTTCTCTAAACCCAGCAAAGGTTGAACAAAGCCGTCGATGTCGGTGTTGGTGCCACCCCAGCCTCCCTCGGGCAAGGCGTAGACGGTGTTCACCGCTCCCACCGCTGCCGCCCGCGTTTCCACCTGGCTAAGCAAAGGCAGAATGGCCTGCTTGTGAGGAATCGTTACGTTAAACCCTCGCACCCCGATGGCTGCAAGCCCTGCCACCGCCACCGCCAAGCGCTCTGCCCTCACCGGAAAGGGCACATAGCAGTAGTCTTCTCCCATGGCCGCCAAAGCGGCGTTGTGCATCGCCGGGGAGAGGCTATGGGCTACCGGATCCCCAACTAGGCCCAGCAACTGCGTGCTTCCCGAAATGCGTCTTTCCACCCCCACTCCTCCAGGGATTCAAGTCTGGGCTTTTTGACGGCTAGTAGCGGATCTCAAGAGTCACTTGGGCGCGCACCGTTTGCTGTCCCCCTTCTACTGGCGTGGTGGCTGCCTGGAGGCGGGCATACTCCGCTCCACCCATGCCTGCCAGAGGAACCGGGGGTTGGACATAGCTGTCGCTGTGAATCTGGATGCGTTCTACGGAACGGATGCTCAGGTTCAAGGCCCCCAGCACGTCGCTGGCTTGGCGTCGAGCATCTTCCACAGCTTGGGTTAGGGCGCGGCTGCGTGCCTGCAACAGGGCGGCCTCATTGGCTCGGAAGCTGACCGACTCCACCTGGGTGGCTCCAGCAGCCACGGCTTCATCCAGCACTTGTCCTGCTCGGGCTATGGGCACCTCAAATTGGAAGCTGTTTTGCCCCTGGATCCCTGTCAGGCGAGGCGGGCTCTTTTGGTAGTCGTATTGGGGATAGAGGGAAATGCCGGTGGTTTGCAGGGCGCTTACCTGCAGCTCTTTGAGGCGGTTGACCAGCCGCTCCGAACGCTCAGCCAGCTGCTGTTGGACAGATTGGGCCGTATCCCCTTGGATCACTACCCCCAGCCGGATCACCGCAATTGAGGTTTCCACGGCAGCCGATCCCTGACCGGTTACAGTCAACGTTCGGGATCCTTTGTCGGGACTGGCCATCGCTCCTCCATTGCTGCCGACCACACCCCACGCTAACACGGCTAGCGCTAGCCCAAGAGCTAGCCAAGGCGCCCACTTCCTTTTCCAGCTGTTGCCCCCCTTCATTTCTTTCACCCCCCAGGAG
>NZ_JANSIT010000015.1:0-54678 GCF_047462215.1 Synechococcus sp. O70.1
CGTCTTGGTTGTGGCTGGGGGGCAGCGAAAAATCCGGCAGTAGACACTCGTGGAAGTCGATGGGGTACTGGCCCACCCCCACCGAGTCGTAGAAGATGAAGGGGCGACCGCGGTTCAACTCCGATTCCCGCGTGGTGATATCCGACTCGTAGATGGTGAACCCTCCTGGATAGGAGACGCTGGGCTGCCCGATGATGCGCCGCGACTCGCGAATATAGGGGTACTTGGAAAGACCACTGGCAGTTCCCATGGGGCTGTTGGGCCCTTTGAGGTAGCGATAGCGCAAGTAAAAGTCTTTTTGAAAGTTGGGATCCGCCTGCTGCAACAGAAAGTCCGTCCTTCCCGCTACCAGCCAGTAGAAGAAGCCCTTGGCATGCTGCTCGGCCCGACGCAGGGCTTCCACCCGCAAGCCCCCCATCCAGCCACCCGGCTGCAGTTGGCCCGAGGCCTGCAGTTGCTCGTGGGTGAGGATGAGGTTCATCTCTGGCCCGGTGATGCGCCAGTCGTTGCCCCAGGTCCAGTTCTGCATGGATTGATCCCCCACGCGGATGGCCTCTTCCCCGAAGCCGAATACCTGCCCCCAGATGCGGCGGTAGGTGAAGACCCTGCCAAAGTTAAAGCGCGGGTGTTCAAAGCTGTAGTAGGGGCCGTGCAGCGGGTCGTCGTAGAACTCAGGCTTGATGGGCACCTGCGGCACAGCGGAGCGCTCTATGACAAAGGTGTAGGTAAACCCCTGGGTGCAATAGGGATCCCTGTAGGGCTTGGAGCTGGGCTCCCAGCGGCTTTCCCCATCCGTGCCGAGACGGTAGGGCACCCGCGCCAGAGGCAGCAGCTCGCCGGTTTCGGTAGCATCAACCACTATCCAAGGCAGGGTTTTTCCCTGCCGCTCGGGAGGCGGCTCAAAGCGCAGGATCTCCTTATCCCAGTCCTTCGTGGGCTCCCAGCGGTAGAAGTCCAAAAAATAGCTAGAGAGATCCCCCCGCTGCTCCGGCGCGACGCCAGCGTGCTTGGGGAGGTTGCGGATAGCCACTACCCTGCGGATCTGGTAGCCCTCAATCTCCAAGTCCTTCACTACCGTCTCCGTAAACAGCCGCAACTGCCCCGACCGCAGATAGGGATCCAACATCTCCCGGAGTACCTGATGTCCCACCTGGGGAGAAAAACAGAGCACGCTCACCCAGCACTTGCCGGGGTTGGGATCCCCGCCATACTTTTCCCGCACCCGGCGGCGAAACTCTCTGTAGCCTCGCGGGAAGATCTCGTTTTCCCGCTGTAGGGGCCGCTCGTCCAAAGCCGAGACCCCTTGGGCGCTCACCTGGCCGCCAATCCAGTCGGTAATTTCGGTCATGCACACCTGTCGCCCCAGTTGCAGGGCCTCGTAGGCCGCTGCCACGCCTCCCAGCCCGCCCCCAGCGATGAAAATCTCACAGGGGATGCGGGTTGCCGACACGGGCTGAGCTAGGGCCGCCCCGGCGCCCAAGATCCCAGCCCCCAGGATGCCGCAGCTCCATCCCTTGAGGGTGAACATAGCCTGTCGGACTTTCCGGCAACTTTTATCATGGGGGAAAGCGCTGCGAGGGCTCATGCCGGGTTCCACTTTCGTCATCACCACACCGATCTACTACGTCAACGCTGCCCCCCACATCGGCAGTGCCTACACCACCATGGCAGCCGATGCCATCGCCCGTTACCACCGCCTGCGGGGTAGGGAGGTGCTGATGGTAACGGGAACCGATGAGCACGGCCAGAAGATCCAGCGCACCGCTGAGGAGCGCGGCCTTCCCCCGCAGCAGCACTGTGACGAGATCGCGGCCCAGTTTGCCCAGCTTTGGCAGTTGCTGGATATCCGCTATGACCGCTTCATCCGCACCACTGACCCTCGCCACAAAGCCATTGTGCGGGAGTTTTTCCAGCGGGTTTGGGATCGGGGAGATATCTTTGTTGGGCGGCAGCAGGGGTGGTATTGTGTTGCCTGCGAAGAGTTTAAGGACGAGTCAGAGCTCTTGGAAGGCGGGTTTTGCCCGATCCATCCCAACAAAAAAGTAGAGTGGAAAGACGAAGAAAACTACTTTTTTCGCCTCTCTCGCTACCAGGAAAAACTAGAAGCTCTCTACGCGGAGCATCCAGAGTTCATTCAACCAGAAAGCCGCCGCAATGAGGTCATTAACTTTGTCAAGCAGGGCCTGCGGGACTTCTCCATCTCTCGCCCTAGCGTCTCCTGGGGGATCCCCTTCCCAGTGGATCCCAGCCAAACCCTTTACGTCTGGTTTGACGCCCTCATCAACTACATCAGCGCCGCTCTAGATCCCGAGGACGAGCCGACGCTGGAGAATGCTCTGCGCCGCTACTGGCCTGCCGACGTGCACCTGGTGGGCAAAGATATCGTCCGCTTCCACGCCATCTACTGGCCGGCCATGCTCATGTCGGCGGGGTTGCCTTTGCCTAGGCAAATCTTTGGCCACGGCTTTCTCACCAAAGATGGCCTCAAGATGGGCAAAAGCCTGGGGAACACCCTGGATCCCTTTGAGCTGGTGCAGCGATACGGCGCCGATGCCGTGCGCTACTATTTCTTGACCGAAATTGAGCTGGGCAAAGATGGAGACTTTAGCGAGGGCCGCTTCATCGAGGTTCTCAATGCCGACCTAGCCAACGATTTGGGGAACCTGCTCAACCGCACCCTCGCCATGCTCAAAAAATACCAACCTGACTACCGCATTCCCGCCGTCGAGATCCCTCCGGATCATCCCCTCAAAACCTTGGCTGAGCACCTGGCCCCGACAGTGGCTGACGCCTACGAGCGGCTGGATCTCAGCTCGGCTGCCCGCAAGGCCCTCAGCCTGGCCCAGGCCAGCAACAAATACCTAGATGAGCAAGCTCCCTGGACGTTGCATAAACAGGGGCAAAGCCAACGGGTAGCGGAGATTCTCTATGCCGTTCTAGAAAGCGTGCGCTGGGTGGCGGTGGCCCTTTCGCCCATCATTCCCAACCTCAGCCTCAAGATCCTGCAGCAACTGGGGTTCCCCCTCACCGACATTACCCAACTGCGCTGGGATCCCGATGCTCGCTGGGGCCAGCTTCCCCCTGGTCAAGAGCCTCAGCCCCCTGTGCCTGTCTTTCAGAAAATCCTCAGGAACGCCTAGGACTTGGCAGCATTTGCTTGGGAAGGTTGGGCAGCCGCTTGTCCTCCCTTTGGTCTTAGCCGCTCGGCCAAAGGAGGGGCGTCCCTTCGGGAGAGAGGAGGAGCTGCACCCGAGCGCAAGCGAGGGTTGCTCACCTCAGCAGGAGGAGCTCCATGGGCAAGAGTCTGCCAGGCCGCTCGTACTCCCGCCCAAAAGCTGCGAACATTGACTTGGGCATCCCGGGCTTGGGTACGGGCTCCTTCCAGGGAGCGGCTGACCTGCTTCACCACCTGACCCGCCCCTTTCACCCCCTCGTCAAGGCTGTCGGCAATCTCGCTCACTTCCAGGCTCGTCAGGCGCAGAGCCTCTAGAGTGGGCGGCAGCTCCCGCAGCAGCGTATCGAAGAAGCGCTCCACACTCTGGGCGGCTCGACCCAGTTGAATGACGGCAGGCAGCAGGGTCAGGATCACCGCCAAAATGGCCACTGCCACCAGGCCTACCGAGAGGCCAAGCCAAAAGACCGGATCGCTCATCCCGCCGTCTCCTCTCCATCGCCGGCTTCCAAATCAGCTTCTTCCCCCCCAAGGGAACGCGAGTTTTGGGCTTGGAGCAGCTCCTTTCGCTTCTGCAACATGGCCTCCTTCCCCACCACCACTGCCTGCTGTAGCCGCAGCAGGGCCTCATCCAAACTGCGTTGAGCAGCGTCGAACAGTTTCTCTGACTGATACTGCAAGCTGCTGGCTACATCCTCTGCCACTTCTGGCAGCGCCTCTGCCGATTTTTTCAACAGTCGCCGCGTCTCCCGTCCGCTGCGGGGGGCTAGAAGCAGGCCAATGAGCGTGCCCACCGCCGTTCCCAACAGCAGCCCACCAATAAACGCGCCAGTCCGGTTTTCCGCCATGCCTTGCCAGAGTTGGTGGATACAAGTGGCCCCCCAACCAGACTATCAAAAAAAATCTGCTACCCTGCTCTGCCCAAAAAGGCCAAGTCGCGGCTGGGCTGCTGGGGGCTAGAGTAGAAATGGCGCTGTGGAAACTACCCAACAACCCATGGTCTCTTTGGAGCCCAAAGGCCTGGCGGAAAGGCCAATCAACTTGGCAGAGTACATCGACCACACGCTGCTGCTGCCTATGGTTACCCCGGAGGAAATTGAGGAGGGGTGCGAAATTGCCCTGCGCTACGGCTTCCCCACCTTTTGCGTACCTCCCTGCTATGTGCCGCGGGTGGTTGAGCGGCTACACGGGTCGCCAGTACGGGTGAGCACGGTGGTGGGGTTTCCCCTGGGTACCAACACAGCGGAGGCCAAACTCTACGAAGCTCAACTGGCTGTGGAGCAGGGATGCCAGGAACTGGATGTTCGCATTAACCTAGCCTGGCTCAAGGCGCGGGAGCTGGATTGGCTCCATGCCGAGATTGCCCAAATTGTGGAGGAGACGGGAGTTTGCGTCAAAGCCATTTTGGAGACGGCCCAGCTCGATGAGGAGGAAAAAAAGCTGGCTGCGGAGATCTGCATGGATGCAGGAGCTGCCTTTTTGATGACCTCCACCGGCTGGATGGGAGGGGCAACCTTGGCGGATGTGCAACTGCTGGCGCAGCTTAGCCGGGGCCGAGTGGGGGTAAAAGCTTCAGGCGGCATTCGCACTCTGGCTCAGGCAGAGGCAATGATTGCCGCAGGAGCCACCCGGATCGGCACCTCTTGGGGGTTGGAGCTAATGCAAGAGCTGCAGGCTAGGGAAGCTGGCAGAGCATGAGCGGGCAAACCTACCGGGTTACCGGCATCACTCTCAAAGGCATCCCCTTGGGGGAGTCGGATCGGGTGGTTACCATCCTAACTCGCGAGCAGGGGTTGGTGCGGGCAGTAGCCAAGGGATCCCGCAAGCCGTCTTCCAAGTGGGGAGGGCGACTGGAGCCCTTTGTCATTAACGACCTGCTGCTTGTTCGGGGGCGGTGGTCAGCTCAAGCCGATGCCTCCCAGCGTCTGCAGCGCATTGTCCAGGCAGAAACCCTGCAGAGTTTTCCCCGTCTGGGCCGCAGCTTGGCCCACCTCACAGCCGCCCAGTACCTGGCAGAGGTGGCTTTGCTGTTGGCCCTGCCAGATCAGGCTCAGGAAGAGCTGTTTGTGCTTTTGGTAGAACACTTGCAGCGCATCGAGCAGGCCCCTACACAAGAGGCAGTTCTGCCGCTCCTTGTCCATGGGCTCTACCACCTTTTGGCGGTGGGGGGGGTTGCCCCCTCGCTACAAGCCTGTTGCTCCTGTGGGTGGGAGTTGGCGGACGAGGTCTTCTTCTGTCCCAACCTGGGCGGCCTGATCTGCGAGCCCTGTCAGAGAGCCCAGCAGCCCACCTCCCTTGCCCGGCTCTCCAGTGCCGTCCTGCAGGCCCTGGGATCCCTGCCCAACCCCACCTTGCCACCGCTGGCCGACAGAACGTTGCCTTTGACCGCTTGGCTAGGGGCAGAGCGCTTGCTGCGCCAAATTTTGGAGCAGCATGCCGAGCGAGAAATCCGGTCTGCCCGCCTGCTAGCTGGCTGTTACCCTACTGCCGGCGCTGCAGTTGTCTTCCCCACTGCAAACGAGCAGGGATCCCCCCTTGCCCCAACCTTTTCTGAGGGCAATTCCAAAAGAATTGGCGGCCGGCTGAAGAAGTTGTGAAGACATGTATCAAGTTGAGCCGAATGGCGGCAGAATAGAGCTCTGGGGTGGATTAAGTAGCCGCTTCCAGATGATACATTAGGTTCTATGAGGTAAATTCTTAACAAGGTTAACAAGGGCTTCTCAGCTTTGGCCGCGGTCAGCCGCGAGGGTTTGAAGAGAAAGCAACAGCTAAAGGGAAGGGAAGCCGGTGTCTTTCCAACCTATTGCCAAACAGGCCTTCTGGGTTCCTTAGTGGGGGGTGTCCTGGGCTGCAGTTTCTGTTTCTAAGCATGGGTTTGGCAGCTTTCCGTGGGGAGGCCGAGTCTGCTTGTCCAGAAACATCCCTCAGCCACCTGCTCGCCGGTGGCAGGAGGTAGCCTTTATCCTAACTTTTCCAAGCCAAGTTATTAGAAGTGAAGTACAGGAGTTGTAGCACCGTGGAAGCCCAGCGTAAAGAACGAATTCTCGTGGTTGATGATGAGGCTAGCATCCGCCGCATTTTGGAAACTCGCCTCTCGATGATCGGCTACGAGGTGGTTACTGCAGCCGACGGCGAAGAGGCCCTGCAGGTCTTCCGCAAGCAGCATCCCGACCTGGTGGTGCTGGATGTCATGATGCCAAAGCTGGATGGCTATGGGGTCTGTCAAGAGTTGCGCAAAGAGTCCGACATCCCCATCATCATGCTCACGGCTCTGGGGGATGTGGCCGACCGCATTACTGGGTTGGAACTAGGGGCGGATGACTACGTGGTCAAGCCTTTTTCACCCAAGGAGCTGGAGGCCCGCATTCGCTCGGTGCTGCGGCGGGTGGCCCGGTCTAGCCATGAGGGGATCCCTAGCTCTGGGGTTATCCAGGTTGGGGATCTTTGCATTGATACCAACAAGCGCCAAGTTTACAAGCGGGGCGAGCGCATCCGCCTGACAGGAATGGAGTTTAGTTTGCTGGAGCTGTTGGTCAGCCGCTCGGGGGAGCCGTTTTCCCGCGCCCAGATCCTGCAAGAGGTATGGGGCTATACCCCAGAGCGCCATGTGGATACGCGGGTGGTGGATGTCCACATCTCGCGGCTGCGGGCTAAGTTGGAGGATGACCCAAGCAACCCTGAGCTTATCCTGACAGCCCGCGGTACTGGCTATCTGTTTCAGCGCATCGTGCCAAAGGGAGAAAAAGGAGAGGGCTAAGAAGGGATCCCTGCCAAGTGCTCCTGCAGGGCCCTTCGCATCTGCTGTAGCGGTTCAACCCAGTTGCCGCGGGCTTCTTGGCGAAATAGGCGCATTACGCCGGGGTACCAGGGGCTATCTTGTCGCTGCAGCAGCCAGCGCCAATCGGCTGCAAAGGGCAGTAGAACCCACACGGGCTTGCCCAGCGCCCCAGCTAGGTGGGCAACGGCGGTATCGACGCTAATCACCAGATCCAACTGGGCAACTGCCCTAGCAGTATCAACAAAATTCTGGAAACGGGATCCCAGCTCCACCACCTGGTGCTGCTTGAGGAGGGGTTCTAGCTGGCTTAGATCTTCACCCACCTGCAGGCTAACCCACTGCACCTGGGGCAGATCAAGGTACTCGAGAAAGAGGCTGAGGGGACAGCTTTTTAACCTCTGCACCCGGTTGAGGGCAAGATCGGCGCGGCGGCCACTGGCCCACACCAGCCCTACCTTCATCCCCTTCTGAGGAACCTCAGGCCATTCTTCTGGCCAGGCGGAGCTCTCCGGGGGACAGACCAGGTAGGGAAGACAGGCAGGGATCGTCTCCAGAGTGGTGCCTAGGCGATGGGGCAGGCTGAGCAAGGGCAGGTGCCAGTCGAAGGGAGGCAGGGGATCCGTCTCCGAAATAATCTGAACCTGAGGAAAGGAGGCCCGCAGCAGCTCGACTAGGGATGGCGAGCAGCGAAAGTAGAGGGAGGCCTGCGGATGGGCTGCGGCCAAAAGTGGCAGGTAGCGCACAAACTGGATGGTGTCCCCCAAACCTTGTTCGGCGTAGATGAGCAGAGTCTGCTGGCCCAAGGGGGATCCCGTCCACAGAGGCTGGGGAAAGCGGGGGTAGGCCGCCCCCTGGCGCTGCAGCCGCCATTCGTACTCCCGCCACCCCTCCTTGTAGCGGCCTAGGGTGAGCAGGGCAGTGGCCAGGTTGTAGTGGATCTCTGGCGAATCAGGGGCTAGTTGCAAGCCCCGCCGATAGGACTCAAGGGCGGCCTCGAGGCAGTTTTGCTCTTGCAGGATCGTGCCCAAGTTGTTGTGGGGCTGAGCATCCTTGGGCAGCAGCGGGATGGCCTGTTGCAGGCAGTCAGCTGCTTCCTCCAGACGATCTTGCAGGTGGAGGCAGTGGGCGAGGTTGACGAGGATCCGCCCCTCCTGGGGCAGCAGGGCAAGGGCTTGGCGAAACCAGCCTTCAGCTTCCTCAAGCTGGTTCTCGAACATCAGCGCATTGCCTAAGGCGGCTAGAGCATAGGGCTGGGGAGGGTGCGCTGCCGCAGCCTGGCGCAGGACTGCAATTGCCCGCTGCCGCTGCCCCAAGGCCAGCCAACAACTGCCCAGCCGGAATAGCAGTTGCCCATTGCCGGGAGCAAAGGCCAATCCCTCCTGATAGGCGCGCGCTGCCTCCGCCGGGTTGCCCAGCAGCATCCAAGCATCGCCCAGCTCCTGCCAGGCAGGCACCCAGTCCTTCCTCAGGTGTACAGCCAACTGTAGGGGGGTCAAGGCTTGACGGGGATCTCCCATTTGCAGATAGAGGGATCCCAGTAGCGCTTGGGCAGCAGCCAGGTGCGGATGGGCGCGGGTGAGCTGTCGACAAAGGCGCAGCGCCGCCCCCAGATCCCCTGCTTGTCGGTGGCGCTCGACCAAAGCCAGAGCCGCCTCTGGGGAGGGGAAAGAGGGCAGGCTGGCTCCTTGTCCTGAGTTCTGAGGCCCAGCCACCTGCCGCTTGCCTTTCCCTCGACCAAAGCCCTGTGGCACGGTTTGACCTACCGGGGTTAACAGGACGTTCCCAATAGCCCTAAGTTGGGATTCCGACAGCTTTAGCCTAGTTGCGGCGAAAGAGGCTGTCTAGGTAGATGCGCGCAGCGCGCCGATCGGCATCTCCGCTTTGGAGCAAGAACAGCGAGAGGGCTGCTGTTACAACCCGATCTTGATCCCAGTCGGGATGACGAGAGAGGTAGTTTTCGAGGGTCTCGTGGAGCTCCTTGGGAATTTCGCTCGAAATGCTGACGGTAGGAGAATCCATAGCTCAACCACCTACCTAAAGTCAACACTCAAACAGTCGCAGCAAAAAGAGGCTCTACCTTGGGCCACAGCTAAGCCGGCCTAGGAAGGAATTGAACAAGCTCAGCCAGTCCTCTAACTTGGGTACCTTAGAGACCGCACTGTCTCCTCAAGAAACGGGGTAAAAGGGCTTGCCCATTGGCCGCCTGCAAGCGGCTGGGGAGGTCCTAGCAGCTGCCGGGGAAGCCTCCTCCTCACCTCGGGTGGGGCTATTCTGCCCTCTGCCCTAGGGGGGATGTCAATCCTAGGCGGGAGTATCCAACAGAACCAGAGCTCTCCCGTGGCCTTGATGGGATCGGAAAAAGCGGCGCGATCCCGTTACGTTTCTCAAGGTGTAATCGCGTGAACCTTAGCAAGGGCAACTTTTCCACAGAACCCTTCGAGGCGGCTTCTAGAGCGAAAGACGTTGTGGAAAACAACCCGCCTGCCTGTGGAAAGTCTGGGGAAAACCTGTGGATTTTTGGGAAATCTCAATGTGTCCAAAAAAATTTTCTCGACTGCTCCCTCAGCTCCACTCAACTCGATAGTGCAAAAACAGCTCTTGGGAACCGCGGCGGCACTCAAGCAACTCCAGGCGGGGCGGGGATCCCTGCAGTTGCCAGCCCTCGATGCTAGCCGGGGCATCAGCGTAGCCACTCAGCAGCACTGGCGCCAGCGTCACCCACAGCTCATCCAAGGCTTGCGCCTGCAAAAACGCCCCCAAGAGCCGCCCCCCGCCCAGGAGGCCCACCCGTTCGATCCCCCGCTGCCGCAGGCGGGCTAGGCGAGCGGTCAAATCCCAATCCGCGGCCACCCAGATCTCGGCAAAATCGGGCCGTCCCTGCCACTGGCGAGAGCCCGCCGGCGTCGTCCACAGCCAGCGAGTGAGGGGCTGGCGAAAAAACGGCAGCTCTTCCGGAATCTCGCCGCTGCCGGAACAGATGATCGTCAGGGGCTGAGGGGGGAGACCCTGTGCAATTCGGCGTTGGATGAGCTCCGGATCCCGCAGGCGGAGAGCAGTGCCGTAGGCCCGCAGCGTGGCTGCCCCCATGATTAAAGCCTGTTGCCGAGCAGCTTGGGTTTCCAGGTGCCGATAGTCTTCAGGGCTAGGGAAATGGGGCCTTTGCCCGCGGTGGGCGGCGAGCTTGCCATCCAAACTTTGGGCCAAGATGGCCACCAAGTGGGGACGAGGGGCTTTCAAAGGCAGATCTCTAGCAATCAGCACAGGATAGACTCAGGGGTATTGACCAGCCTGTGCCCTGGCTCCAGGGTTATATGCTAGGAACGCTCCAGTCCTCCACTATCCGCATCGCTGTCGAGGCCAGTTCCTCGACTCTGCAGCGTTGCCTAACAGAGGTGGAACTTCTGCAGCAGTGGATTTGGCCGCAGCAACTGCAGGGATCCCTTCCCCCCAAGCTAGAGCAAGGCAGCACCTTTGCCGCCCAGTGGGGCCCTATCTCCATCCTGCACCAGGTGGAAATCCTGCTGCCCCAACGGCTGCGGCTGGTGATGTGGGGTGGTGCCGATGGCTACTGCGACTGGCGGTGGGGGAACGGCTGGGTGCAGTTGCGGGTAGAGGCCGTCTCACTTCTGCCCTTGGGCTTAGGCCAACTGCTAATGCTGCGGCAGCTGCAACAGTTTGCCCAAGGCCAAGAACGACGGCCCTCTTAGGGCTTGATGTGCTGCCAGAATCCGCGTGATATTTAGCGCTTCCGCAAGAGCCCTAGCTGCAAACTGGTGCGGGAATCCGCAGGCAGGCGCAGGCTGACCATAGCTGCAAAACTGGCTAAAAATAGCTAGTAGTAGTAATCACAAGCGGGCGGCTTTCACAGCTTGGCTTGAGTGGTCAAGAAGCCGCTGCCGGAAGCTGGGTCATTAGTTCCAAGCACCTAGAGGTTGTCTCACTCCTGAGCTGCCATGACCGCAATCACGGAAACTCCAACCCGTACCATGCAGCAGTTGTCTTCGGTTACAACACGGGTTCGCAAACCCTACCCCAACTTCAAAGTGATCGTCCTAGACGACGACATCAACACCTTCCAACACGTTACCGAATGCTTGCTCAAGTACATCCCCGGCATGACTTTGCCCTTGGCGCGGCAACTGACAATGCAGGTGGACAGGGAAGGGCAGGCCGTTGTCTGGGTCGGCCCACAGGAGCAAGCGGAGCTCTACCATCAGCAGCTGCTGCGGGAGGGTCTGACGATGGCTCCGCTGGAGCCGGCCTGAAGCAGTAGGTGCTCGTAGCTGCGCTCAACGGCAGCCAATAGCTCTGCCTGACCCCAGCCAGCATACAGGCTACTGGCAATCGCTAGGCCGCCAGCCCCCACCCCCTCTTTGACATAGCCTCGCTCATAGGCTTGAAGAGAGGAGTAGCGACTCTGGGCAAAGCTTAGTTGGGTGGCCAAGAGGCAGACATTGCCCAACAGCTCCGCCAGAGCCACGGTGTTGCCAGAGGGATCCTCCGCCACCCAGCGGGTGGTGCCTACCACCACGTTTTCAGGGGGCCAGGGGATCCCTTCCTCTTCTCCCCAGCGCCGCATTAGGGCCAGCACTGCCAGCATTTGCGTTCCTCCCGCCAGCAGCACCGGCCCCCGCTGGGCTGCTGCCATGGCTAACCCGGCGATGAAGGGTTGCACGGGATCCCCCACGGCAGCCACTACCTCTGGCGCAGGGGCAGTGGGGGAGAGATTGGCTAGACCCCGCTGGGCCAAGGCCAGCTTTTGGGCGTGGTTACAAACTGGATGGCTGCTGTTGACCATGCCGTTTGCCTGCCAGCCCAGCCCTAGCAGCACCGCCAGCGCTGTTGCAGTACCGCCGGCCACGCACTCTCCGACGACCCAGTAGCTGGCTTCCAGTTGGGATCCCCGCTCATACCCCTCCTGCCACAGGGATCTCACCTGTTCCACGGACAAGGCCTGGCCGGTGCTCAGACAGCGGGCTGGCCCTCCAGAAGGCACCTTCTCTGCGCCTGGCAAAGGCTCTAGCAGACCACAGTCGAACACGCGGCAGGGGATCCCTAGCTCGCTTAAGATGGCGCGGCTGATGACCACCGGCGAGGGATAGCCCTCGGGCGAGGCGGGCAAGCGGCAAGAACGGCCGGTCAGCAGCACCTCCCCATCAGCCAGGGCGGTGTAGCGCCGCAGAGAGGGCGTGGCGCCAGCAGCAGAGATGCCTGGAATAAGGGCTGTTTCCGTAAACCCCAGGCAGGCCAAAAACAGAGGCCGGGATCCCTGCACCCGTTGGCACCACTGCTGGGCCAAAGCCGGCTGAGTGTAAGCCTTAACACAGGGAAGGAGGAGCATAGCCAATAATTACCTGCAGGACGGGATCCCGCACTGGCCAGAAGATAGCAACGCCTGCATTCCCCAAGGCAATCGGATAGGATAGGTATATCGAATGTCGTTTGTTGGGGGCAAGGGGAAAGCCATGGGCTTCTTCGACTCGGAGATTGTTCAGGAAGAAGCTAAGCAACTGTTTCGGGATTTCCAAAACCTGATGCGACTTGGCGAGCGCTACGGTCAATTTGACCGGGAAGGCAAAAAGATCTTTATCCAGCACATGGAAGAGTTGCTGGAGCGCCAGCGCATTTTCATGAAGCGGCTGGAGCTTTCCGACGATTTTATGGCCCAACTGACCATTAAGCAATTGCAAACCCAACTGGGGGGGTTAGGGCTCTCTCTTTGCCAAATGTTTGACCAAATGCGCCAAACCCTGGAGCGCATGAAAGCTGAAGCCGACGCTGAGCGCTGACTCTCCCAGTAACCCCCAAGGGAAAAGGCTCATGTCCTCCTCCCGCCAGACCCGCAACCGCCAATTGATCCTGGAGGTGTTGGAGCAAAGCGAGCGGCCCCTCTCGGCCCAGGAGATTTTCCTGAAGCTGCGCAATGCCAACCACACGGTGGGCTTGGCCACTGTCTATCGGGTCTTGGAGGCGCTGCGCAACGAGGGCGAGCTGCAGGCCGTCCACTTGGGGGATCAGCAAACCTACTACCAGCTTCTGCCCAGCAACGGCCACAGTCGCCATCACCTGATCTGCACTGAATGTCGGCGGGTGGTGCCTCTGTCAGATTGTCCCGTGGGGGATCTAGAGGAGCAGATTGCCAGCCGTTACCAATTTGTTATCGAGTACCATGTGCTCGACTTCTACGGCATCTGCGCTGAATGCCGTGGAGGGAGCAGGCCCAACCCCAACTGCTAGTCATCCTCTTGCCTTGAGGCCAAGCCGCAATGATGAGCTATCTCTGGACGGTGTTGATTGGGTTGGCAGGTGCCTTGATTGCAGTCAAGCTGAGGCTGCCAGCAGGAGCTCTAGTAGGCTCGATGGTGGCAGTCGGCTTGGTCAATGTCTGGGGGGCCATCCCGATTCCCACTCCTCCACCTGGAATCCGCTTTGTCCTGCAGGTGATGCTGGGTATTCTCTTGGGCAGTAAGCTTACCGCCGAGACATTGCTCGCCCTCAAGGATCTGTGGCGGCCAGCCCTAGTGTGTACCGTGATTGCGGTGAGCACCGGCGTTCTATCGGGGTTTTTGATCTCCCGCTGGTTGGGGATCGAGCGCCTTACTGCCATCTTGGGCACGGCCCCAGGGGGTATCTCCGATATGAGCTTAATTGCCCTGGACATGGGGGCCCAGGCCAGCACGGTGGTAGTTATGCACCTAGCTCGTCTGATTAGCGTCATCGTGGTCGTCCCCTGGGTGGTGCGGCTGCTGATTCAGCCGGGTACGAGCTAGGAAAGTCCTCGGAGGGGAGAGGGGGAGTGGGCTAGACTAGGGGTCGATACAGAACTTCACAACCGCACCGCCATCTTGGAACTTTCTCCCCCTCCCTCCATCGACCATGCTCCTGGGGCAGTATCCCCTTGGCCCTCGGCTTGCTCTGCCAAGGAGACTTTCCTAGGCAACATGGGTCAAGCCGAGTGGTGGCCGCTGCGGTTGCAGTGGCAGGGAGAGGCTGACCCCCTTCAGCCGGAGCTGCTAGGGGTGGATCCCTTGTTGCGGTTGTTGCTGCTGGGGGATGGCTTGACCACTCGCAATCTGGCCACTCTGACCCTGGAACCAATTCAGGCCCATCTGTTAGATACGGCCCAGGTCGAGCTACTGGCCGAGCAAAGCGCTGTCCCCAAGTCCATGCCACAACTGGCTAGGGATCTGGCGCGGCTGGGATCCCCCTTGATGCGGCGGCGGGTTTGGCTGGGCGGAGCGGCCTCGCAACAGCCCTTGCTCTATGCCACCTCTTGGTGGAACGCGGAACATCTGGCTCAATACTTGCCCCATCCCGATTTGCCCATCGGCCAAAATCTAATCCAAGAAAAACTGGAGACCTTTCGCGAGGTGCGTCGCCTCTACTACGGCGAAGCCGAGCCCATTGCCCGGCTGCTCAACTGTCCTGGCCCTTTCTGGGCTAGGCATTATCTTTTGCTGCACCGAGGCCAAACTTTGACGGTTATTTACGAAGTTTTCTCCTCGCGCCTAGGGGCCAAGTTTTTGACCGGCTAGGGCAAATCCAACGGCACACGGCTGCCCTTGGTGCCGTTAGCCTGCTGCAGGTGGGTTTGGGTGAGCGGCTACTATGGAGCTGAGCAAAAAAAGGGCCCCAGAAGCAAAGGAGTATGGCTTCAGAGCTTCCCGTTTTGCGCCAGCGGTATCAGCTGGAGCGGCGGCTGAGCAAGCGCAGCGGCAGACACACCTACCTGGCACGGGATCTCCTCACCTCAGAGCCAGTTGTGATCAAGCTGCTCCTGTTTGGGCCGGATTTCAACTGGGACAATCTGAAGCTATTTGAGCGGGAAGCCCAAGTCCTACAGACCCTCTCCCATCCAGCCATTCCCCGGTACCGCGATTGCTTTGAGATTGCTCTGAAAGGGGGGCGCGGCCTGGCGCTGGTGCAAAGCTACATCGAGGCTCCCTCCCTGCAGGAGTGGATGGAGCGAGGGCGGCGTTTTGCTGAGCCGGAGGTGCGCGACTTGGCGCAGAAGCTGCTACGCATCCTCATCTACCTCCACGAACTCCATCCGCCGGTCATCCACCGGGATCTCAAGCCCAGCAACATTCTGTTGGCAGCCGACGGGCAGGTGTACCTGGTGGATTTTGGCTCTGTGCAGGCTGCTGCCCCCCGGGAGCAGGGATCCTACACTGTGGTGGGAAGCTACGGCTACATGCCCCTGGAGCAATTTGGCGGCAGAACTGTGCCCGCCTCCGATCTCTACAGCCTGGGCGCCACGCTGATTCACCTGCTCACGGGCCAGCATCCGGCGGACTTGCCCCAGGAGGGAGCCCGGATTGCGTTCGAGCAAGTGGTGCAACTGAGTCCACCTTTTCGCGACTGGCTGCGGTGGTTGACGGAGCCTCTGGTGGCGAATCGTCCCGCCTCCGCCCGGCAGGCCCTGGAGGCCCTGGAGCAGTTGGATCGCCGACCGCTGCCGGTTGCTTCAGCAACAGCCGCCCTTTCTCCTCAACAGCCGGCAGACAGCCGGATTCAACTGCACAAGCCCGAACAGATCTATGAGGAGGTGATCCGGGCCAGTCAACTCCGCGCCTTGGTTGCGTTCGCCATCGTTTGGAACGCTTTCATTGCCTTTTTCACAATCATGGCAGTTGTGCTTGCCCCTTTTCCGGTGAATCGGGTGGCTGTCCTGCTCATGCTGCCCTTATGGAAGGAGGGGTTGGCGATGGTGATCAAGATCCTTTCCAGCTTATCCGGTAAGACTCACCTGAATATCGAATCCCTAGAAGTGGTTCGTTTTCGCGGAGTTACCCCTGGTCGGCAAGCCCATACTGACCGGCTGGAGCTGATCCTTACCCGACGCGATTCCAATCAAGATCGGGTGATCGGACATCCGGGCAGGCAACCGCAAGGGCAAGCCAAAGGGTCTGCAAGAGCTAGAGCTGGAGAGGTTGACTTCGGACTGAACCGTTGGCTAACTCGATTGAGCGGCAGAAAGGGTAGCCCTCAGTCCAGGTAAGCGCTCAGCTCCTGCTCCAAGGTGGGCAATTGCACCTCTTCCCGCTCTAGCTCCTCCAGATCTTGCAGTTGCCTCCTCAGGCGGGCAATCCGCTCTCGGAGATACTCTTTGATGCCCTTGGCCCCCAGACTAAGGCAACTGCGGCAGATCTCGCCATAGATTTGGCCGCGGTCGTTGTAGACTACCGCCAGCAGCACCTGCTGCCCCTTCCTCTGGATAGGGGTGACCCATCCGCCGCAGATAATGCAGGGCACGCGGCCATTGCCCGCGTAAATGCTGCGTTCCCAGACAATTTTCACGCTCGGCCTCGCTAGACTTTTGCCCACCAGGATAAAAACTGCAAGGGATCTCTGGCCAGCCTAAATCCCTTCCCCTCTCCCTCAAGGAGAGCAGTTGGGGATGACGGCAAGATCGCTGGTGTCTAGGCGTTGGGTTGGGCCGGCTGGCTAGGCTGGGAGCGATCGATGGTGCGGTAGGTGAGGCTGGCTGCTACCTCTAGGGCTTTGGCAGCGTCGCGGAAGTAAAACCCCAGCTCCTCATCTTTCTCCGTGCGGTTGGGCTTATTGAGCTTGGCCTTGAACTGCACATTGCAATACATGGCCAACCCCACCAAAACCTCGGACAAACCATGCTGGTTGATCAACCGTTCCAGATCCGTAAGCAGGCTTTTGATCAGGGCATTGGCTACCGGTTCTGGCAAACTGTCCAGGTCGTGCATTGGGTTTCCTCAGCAAACGAGATAGTAGTGGGATCCCGGTCCCTTACTCCTGATCTTCCCGCATCTTTTGGGGAATGCTCAACGCTATTGCCAGCGCTTTGGCGTTTTCACTGAGGGCAAGGATTCCTGCAGGCGCTCCGCGCTGCCAGCAACAGTTCTGGGCCGAAGCCCAAGTACTCTTTTGAGTTGGCAGAGGCCATTTGTTATGATGGCAGAAACCGTCCCGAAGAAGGGGGCTGGAAATCCGGTCTTTGGTCATGGAGACCCGTGCCGTTGGTCAAGCGTTCTCGGGAGGGCAGCATTGGACAACAACAGTATCTTACGTCAGCTCTTGCTCGTGGGCGTTGGCACCACTACGCTGCTAGCGGAGCAGTTGAAGAAGGCTGCCGATGAGCTGGTGCAAAAGGGGCAGCTTAGCTCAGAAGAGGCCTCTAACCTCCTCAACAACCTGCTCAACCAGGTGAAATCTGAACAGAGCAACCTGGAATCCTACGTGCAGCGGCAGGTGCGCAACGTTTTGCAGGACTTAGGCGTGCCTTGCCAGTCGGAAATGGACGAGCTGCGCGGGCGGTTGGATCGCCTGGAGCGACAAGTGCGCAACTTGGAGAACCAGCTCTATCGCCGCTTCTGACCGTTAGCCAATCTCTAGGCTGAGGCTGAAGTTCTCGCAAGAGTTTGCATGGCAAGCGAAGTTTTAAGCATCACAGGCCGAGGGATCCCGCTGGTGGGCAATGACATTGACACCGACCGGATCATCCCGGCCCGCTTCCTCAAATGCGTCACCTTTGATGGCTTGGGCCAGCACGTGTTTGCTGACGACCGCGCCCAGGCGGCTGGCCAGCACCCCTTTGACCTGCCTCAGTACCAGGGTGCGGAGATTCTACTGGTCAACGCCAACTTTGGCTGTGGCTCCAGTCGAGAGCATGCCCCCCAAGCCCTGGCCAAGTGGGGGATTCGAGCCCTCATTGGCGAAAGCTTTGCCGAGATCTTTTTCGGCAACTGCCTGACTCTAGGGATCCCCTGTGTCACAGCGCCTGCGAGCGTGATTCAAACTCTCCAAGAGGCAGTGGCCAGAAACCCAGAGCTCCAGTTAACGCTGGATCTCCTCAACAAACAGGTGCGCTGGGAAGACAAAGCCGCCGCCGTCGAGATCCCCCAGGGGGCTTGGCAGATGCTGGTGCAGGGCACTTGGGATGCCACGGCGCAGCTGCTAGCTGCCCGCGACCGCATTCAGGAGGTAGCTGCCTCTTTGCCCTACCTGCGATGGCAGCGAGGAGCCCGCTGAGCAGGTCGCTTTCCCCTGCTACCCACCAGTGGCTGGGCAGCGCTGACCCAAAGTTTCTGGATCTGGCAAGGCGGGAAATCGTGGCTGCGGATCCAGAGGCCGTCGTCCAGCTCCTTCCCGAGGCCACGGGTTTGATGTGGGTGTGCAGCCGGCGTTCCTTTGCCGACCTTGCCCAGAGCTGGCAGGCCAACCCACCTATTTTTTTGCGCCACATCTGTCCCATCCAGCGGGAGCTTTGGCTGGACGAGGGATCCCTGGCAGGACTCCGCCTAGATGAAGAGCTGCTGGCCGCCATCAACCCGGCCCTCAGCTTTTCCGTACAGACGCGCCTATTTGGCAAGCTCAACTTCAAGCCCTTTCAGATCAACGAAGCCCTGGCAGCCCAGGTAGTGGCGGCAGTGGGATCGCCGCTGCAGGTCAGGGATCCCCAACAGGTGATCTCGGTGGTGATCCTGGCTAACTCGACAGGGATCCGAGTTTGGCTAGGCTTGTCGCTGGCTGAGCAAAACCTCTCCAACTGGGCGGGCGGCATCCATCGCTTCCGCCGCGATCCCGGTCAGATTAGCCGCTCTGAGTTCAAGTTGCTGGAAGCCATCCAGGTGTTCCACATCCCTTTGCAGCCAGGAGGGCGGGCTTTAGATCTGGGGGCAGCACCAGGGGGATGGTCGCGCATCCTGCGCCTCTACGGGCAGGAGGTAACAGCGGTGGATCCGGCGGCATTGGACGAGCGTCTCCACTCCGATGCCGGCATTTGTTACCATCGCCTCAGCGCTCAAGCCTACCTGGCCCGCTGTAGGGAGCGGTTTCACCTCATCCTCAACGACATGCGCCTGGATGGCCGCACCTCTGCCCACCTGATGACAGCCTTTGCCCCTCATCTGGAGCCAGAGGGGGCAGCCCTGATGACCTTAAAACTTCCCTCCCGCCGCCGCCTGCGGGTGCTGCAGCAAACGCTCGATATCCTAAGCGGTACCTTTGCCGTGGTGAGGGCACGCCACCTGTTCTATAACCGCAGCGAAGTCACCCTCTACTTGCGAAAGGGAGCTCAATCGGCGGTTTCCACTACCTGAATTTCCCGGTGCAGCACCTTCTCGCGGATGGACTCTAGCAAGCGCAGCTCCTCGGGGGAGATTTTGCCATCGGAGCGGATAGCGCTGACGATTTGCTCCAACTCGGTGCGGGTTAACTTCTTATCTTCTAGGGCCTGCTCTACTAGGGCCTGCAGTTGTGCAAACTCCATGGAATTGCTGCTCCTCTTGAGCAGCTCTCCTCACCCCCTCTACCCTATCCCCGCCAGCTCTGATCCCCGGCAAGCGCAAGATTCTCTTCAGGTATCCTAAAGAAAAGATGAAACCGCAGGAGAGGAAGACTCTATGGCTGGCCCGGATCCCCAAAGCTTTGAGCACGACTGCGCCACGCTGTGCCGGGATGGATGTGTCCTGGGCGAGGCCTGCCCCCACCGAGAGGCAGCCCGTCGAGCGGTGGACTTCATCATGAATACAGACTGGGAGACGCTCATGCGGCTTGCCGAGTCCAGGAACCTGCCCAAGACTCCTCCCCAGGAAGATCCCTTGCAGTTTTTGGAGAACTACCGCCTAGGCGGCTAGTCCCTGCCCAGCCTCCAGGTGCCGCGGCTCATAATAAACGTAGTGGGATCCTTGGGCTCTATGGTATGGCCTTGGCTTGCCTTTGGCTTGCTTCTGGTTGCCTCTGAGCTGTTTTTGCCGGGACTGGTGGCTGGTCCAACGGGTGTGGCGGCGCTGGGAACTGCTCTTTTGGCTTATTGGGGGCTGCCGGTTTGGGCCCAGTTCTTGGCCTGGGTGCTGCTCTCGATTGCGCTGATCCTCCTCAGCCGACGCCTGGTACCTAAGGGCCCGGCCCAGTTGGAGGATATCCTGCAAGAATCGCGGGAAGCGCGGGCAGTTACAGCCATTCCGCCAGGGAAGCAGGGGCGAGTCTCCTATCTTGGCTCCACCTGGAACGCCAAATGCAGTATTCCTGACGTGGAGATCCAACCCGGCCAGGAGGTATACGTGGTCGATCGCAAGGGCAATACCCTCATTGTGATGCCAACCCAGCTGTTTGAATCTTGAGGCTTGGAGCTCTCTGGCATTTAGGGCTCCTCATAAATCCAGCTTTGGGCAGCAGGGATCCAGTTCACCAGCTCGGAATCTCGGAACCAGAGGGCAATCTCTCGCTGGGCGGTTTCCGGGCCATCAGAGCCATGGACAAGGTTGCGGCCAATGTCAATACCAAAGTCGCCGCGGATGGTGCCCGGCTCGGCTTCTAGGGGATTGGTTTTGCCGATTAGCTTACGAGCAGCAGCAATCACCCCTTTGCCCTGCCAAACCATAGCCACCACCGGCCCCGAGGTAATAAACTTTACCAAACTGGGGAAGAAGGGGCGCTCCCTGTGTTCAGCATAGTGGGCTTCTGCCAGCTCTTGGCTTACCTGCACCAGCTTCAGGCCTACCAATTGGTAGCCCCGACTTTCCAGGCGCTGGATGATGGTGCCCACTAGACCCCGCTGCACGCCGTCCGGCTTGATGGCGATAAAGGTGCGCTCCATGGGATCTCCCCTTTTTGTTACCTATCTTCACCGTTATCCTTGTACCGGATCGGGGATCCCGAGCGCAAGGGAGCAAAATTAGTGCTTTTTACGCGCCCACCACTGCCAAGATCAGGAAGGCAGCCCCCACCACTGTAATCGCCCAGCCGGCCCAGCGAGTTAAGCCAGGGATCCGCAACCCCCAGCGTTCTGCTGCCCAAAGGGCCAGGAGAGCTACCCCATACTGGACGGTGCTCAACCCCAGTAGATATCCCACCCAAGGCATGGGTTGGGCGCCGATAATGGTTTCGGCGTAGGCATAGCCATGGAATAGCCCCGCCAGGGATCCCCCTATTAGCAAGAGCCAACTGGGGATCTGCCGCGGTTGCACCAGCAGCAAGCCGAAGAGAACCACGGAAGAGGCAATGGCCAGCTCCGTCAGTCCCAGGGGATCCCAGCCGGCCAGGTGGATCCCAGTGCCCACCAGACCTGCCAACACAAAGCCCAAAGGGATCCCGTAGCGCCAGGGCTGCCCCGCCGCCACAAGACCGATGGCCACGACGAAGGCCAGGTGATCCAAGCCAATGACAGGGTGAGCCAGCCCGGAGAGAAATCCCTCCCAGGCCGTTGCAGGCAGTTTCCCTCCCAGGGCGTGGTGGGCAAAAGCCGGCGAAAAAAACCCCGTAACTGCCAGTGCACCCCCAGCAGCGGCAAAGCTGGGGATCCCTTCCTTCCGCCACCGCCTAAGCGGCGATGGGACTTGCTGCCACAGCCAAGACATGCTTTTGGACCTCCCTGAGTTCTCTCAATAGCTGCCCAGATCTCCCAGTCTAGGGGCGCTCTCTGTACCCCTGCAGATTTTCCGGCTCAAACTGGCGCAAAATCCGCGTGGCCTCGCGGAGGCGGGTTTCATTCTCTTCCTCCACAATGAGTACGTACTTACCCGCATTGAGGCGGTTGCGGTAGGCCAAGGCATCGCCGGAGCCACTGGTCAGGCCCACCCCGCCCCCCACAAAAAAGCTGCCCATGGCCCCGCCCAGCGCACCCAACAGGCCGCCGATCAGATGGTTGCCTATAGGTCCCGCCCAGGCAAAGGTATCCAAACCACTCAAGACGCTGAACCCCACCCCAGCCAAAAAGCCAAAGGGCACTAGCCAAATGGCCAGGCGCTGCATCTGGCGGCGCGCGGCTTGGGCCGGGTCGATTAGCCCAAACTCATCCGCAGTTTTGTAGCCTCGCCCCAGTAGGTGCAATCGCTCCAGGGGGAAACCGGCCTGTTCCAGGGCGCTGTAGGCCGCCTCGGCAGCCAGGCGATCCGGCAGTACCGCAATTAGGTAGCTCATAGGTTAAAGGGTCGGTGCCCGTCATCAGCCAATTCCATTGTCTACAGAGTTTAGGGAGGGATCCCTGTGAGCCTCTACCAGCGCTTCTATGAAGTCGTGCGGCGGATCCCGCCGGGGCGTGTAGCTACCTATGGGCAGGTGGCGCGGCTTGCCGGCTGTCCTGGCTATGCCCGACAGGTGGGCTATGCCCTGTTTCGCCTGCAAGGTCAAGAGACCGACATCCCCTGGCATCGGGTAATCAACGCCCAAGGGCGCATTTCCTACTCCCCCTTTCGCCTTGGCTACGACGACTTGCAAAAAGTCCTACTCCAAGCTGAAGGGATCCCCTTTGACGCCGAAGGTCGGGTGGATCTGCAGCAGTTTGGCTGGGATCCCCGGGAAGCTTAACCTGCGCTTGACCTAACCTTAAACAGGTCATAGCGAAATCTCCTGTCCAGCCTTGGTAACGTGAATGCGGATGCGTCCTCTCTTGGGGATGGAGTGAAGGAATTGTCATGAAACCAGCTTGTCGTGCTCGAGGGGCTGCCCCTGCTGAGGGAGGGCTTCCAGCTTGGCTGAACGCTCTGGCCAAGTTCCTGAGGGTTGGGCTGTGCTGCTTGCTGCTGAGCCTGGCCAGCGCCTGCGGTACCACCGACAGTAGCTCAGTTCCTCCAGCCGGCGGCGGGGCAGGGTTTATCGCCTCAGATCCCAACGTTAGGCTCTCCTCTCAGCCGCCCGCTTTTACCCTGCAAATCCTACATGCCAGCGACTTGGAAGCCTCGATCGCTGCCGTACAAGATGCGCCGCGCTTCTCGGCGGTGGTGAACGCTCTGCGCCCCCAATTCCCAAATACGGTGGTGCTCTCCAGTGGCGACAACTACATTCCCAGCCCCTTCTACAACGCCAGCGCGGATCCCTCGCTGCGGGGCCGGTATGACCGCACCCCTGGCAAAGCCGACATGGAAATCCTCAACGCTATCGGTTTTGAGGCGGCTGCCTTTGGCAACCACGAGTTTGACCAAGGCACGCGCCAAATTCGCGACTTGATCCGACCCGACACCAGCCGCGGCTACGCAGGTGCCCGCTTTCCCTATTTGAGCGCCAACCTCAGCTTCAGCGGCACTGGCGAGTTGGCCAGCTCTGACTTCGCTGCCGATGGCCAAGAGGCCAGCTCCATCCGCGGCAAGATCGTCAAGACAGCGGTGATTACCGTGGGAGGAGAGCGAATTGGCCTGGTGGGGGCCACGACCACGCGCCTAGCTGCTATTTCTAGCCCCGGCCCTGAGGTGAGGGTGGAAGGCAGGGTGGACGACACCGACCAGGTCAATGCTGCCCTCATCCAAAACTTCGTTAACCAACTCACTGCGCAGGGCATCAATAAGATCATTCTCCTAGCCCACCTGCAGCAACTCCAGAATGAGGTGACCCTGGCCACCCAGCTGCGGGATGTCGATGTCATCATTGCGGGTGGCTCCCACCGCGTCCTTGCCAAGCCCACTGACCGCCTGCGCCCTGAGGATGTGCGCACGGGCGACTACCCCATTCTGCGCACCTCGGCTAGCGGTCAACCGGTGGCAGTGGTGAACACCGGCGCCAACTACCGTTACGTGGGCCGCTTGGTGGTTAGCTTCGACGCCAACGGGGTGATTGCCCGCATCGATCCGGTGAGCGGCGCCTACGCCACTGATGACCAAGGGGTGGCAGCCGTGCGCGGCACTCCCAATCCCGAGGTGGTGCGGATCGCCAACGAAATCGGCAGCATCATCCGCGCCAAGGATGGCCGTACCTTTGGCTCTACCACCCAATTCCTCAACGGCTTGCGGGCCGAGGTGCGCACTGAGGAAACCAACTTGGGCAACCTCACGGCCGATGCCAACTTGGCCTACGCCAGAACTGTTGACCCCACCACCGTCATCTCCCTCAAAAACGGCGGCGGCATTCGCGCTCCCATTGGAGCTACCACCGGCGGCGGCGGCGGCGAGCCAGTACGGCGGATCCCTCCGGTGGCCAACCCTGAGGCTGGCAAGCAGGCGGGCCAAATTTCGCAATTGGATATTGAAACTGCCCTTGCTTTCAACAACGGCCTGTCCTTGGTGACTGTCACCGCCGAGGAGCTCAAGCAGATAGTAGAACATGGGGTGGCCCAAACCCAGCCGGGAGCTACACCAGGCCGCTTCCCGCAAATTGGCGGCTTTGCCTTCAGCTTCGATCCCTCGCGGCCACCGGGATCCCGCGTCATCTCCCTGCGGGTGGATACGCCCAGGGGCCCGGATGTGGTGGTGCGCAACGGCCAGTTGCAGGGAGATCCCCGCCGTACCTTCCGCATGGTGACGCTGGACTTCTTGGCCAACGGTGGGGATGACTATCCCTTCCCGCGCCTGTCCAACCCCAACCGGGTGAACTTGGCCCCCGGCTCCGGCCTCACCTTCGATACCCCTGGCAGCGAGCAGGACGCTCTGGCTCGGTACTTGCGGCAGATCGGCGTGTTTACTCAAGCCGACACCCCGGCTGCCCAGGATACCCGCATCCAGAACCTCTCGGTGCGCCAGGATACGGTGCTGCAGGGTTTGTAGTCGGAGCCGGTTCAGGCACGCTGCCCCTTCCCTAGGTGGGGAGGGGGTTAGCGTTGGATTGGAATTACACTACTATCGAGCAAAGCCCACCTTCCCTCCTCTCGCCCTCATGACCCTGGAAACGTTTTTTACTCAGCTCAACGACAACGGCTCGACGATTGCCCTCTTGCTCTTTGCTGCCCCCTGGTTGGTTTGGGTTCTCTGTCACTGGATCCCTGGGCAGTGGGAAGAGCCGTTTCTGCTCAGCCTAAACCTCGGCTTGGCAGCGGTAAGCCTTGTCCTCTGGGCGGGTTACTTGGCCTACGCCACCAACACAGCCGGCTGGGCAGCGGTGGTGAAGCAGGCGAATATGTTCCTGTTGCTGGTGCCTCCTTACTATTTCCTCGCCTCCATCTGGGTGGCCCGCCAGCGCATGCCCCTCTCGCGGGTGCCAGCTTTTCGCACGCTGCAAGGGATCGGCCTTTTAGCGGCAACCTATCTGATTTTTTCTTGGCTCAGCCGCCGGGTTTATGTTGTCTTCTTTTCCCGCCTACCCTTCTCGACTTTCCTGTGGATCCTGGCGGGGCTGTTGGGGGTAGCCTACATTGGCTATCGCCTCCTCCTCGGGGATCCACCCCGGTACCCGCCCGAAAGCTGAGGGGACTAAGATATCGAGGAAGACCTTAGGCAGCTGGGCAATGGTAACCGTCCCTCTGATCTCAGCCCTGAACATCGACTACCGGCCTTTGCAGGAGTTGTTGTCGGCGGGAGCCTGGCGGGAGGCGGATCGCCTAAGTCTGCAACTATTGTGTCGCGCAGCAGGAGAGGGGGCAGTGCGGCGGGGCTGGCTGTATTTTTCCGAGGTGAGCCGGATCCCGGCAGAGGATCTGCGCACCATCGATCGCCTCTGGCGGGCAGCTTCCGGAGATCGCTTTGGCTACTCGGTGCAGCGGCAGCTATGGCTGGGGGTAAATCGCAATTGGGAGCGCTTTTGGTCGCTCATTGGCTGGAAGCAAGGCTACCACTGGACCCGCTACCCTGACGAGTTTACCTGGGATCTGTCTGCGCCCAAGGGCCACCTGCCCCTTTCCAACCAACTGCGTGGGGTGCGGGTGTTGGAGGAGTTACTCACCCACAGGGCTTGGGAAGAATCTTAAGTTGGATTGACCTGTGACCGAGCACCTACAACTAGCCCAATTTCCTAATTTACCTGTCGACCTAGCCCAGGCCTGTGAGCAGGCCATCCAGGCCACACAGCTGGCCATACAAGCAGGGTATCGCCGCCTGCTCATCGAGATCCTCGCTCCGGAGATTAAGCCAGAAGTCTTGGCTCGTCCGTTCTTGCAGTTGCTCCAGCCACCGGCCTTGGTGTTGTTTAGTGATGCCGGCGGAGCAGCGCTGGCCCAGCGGGAGTGGGGATCCCTGCCCGAAGGAGTGGAACTGCAGAGCCTAACGGCCCGTACCCAACCCACGCCAGACCAGAGCCTTCTCTTCGTCATGCCCGCCGTCTACAACTTGGATCAGGTGGAGCGAGTTTGCCAGGCGGTCAGCAGCAGGGATCCCAAGCCCGTTGTTCTCCTCAACCCGCAGCTCCAGGATGCGGCCACGGTAGGAGTAGGGTTAGCCGGTCGGCGGCTGCGCCAACGCTTCCTGAGTACCTTTGAGACCAGCTACTACCTGCGCTCGCTGGCGGAAGGGGCGCTGTTTCGCGCCTATCCGGATCCCTGGAGCGTGTGGCAGCAGGAGGAGTCCGGCCTCTACAGCGTCCTCCAGACCTTTAGAGCCCGGCCCAGTGGCGAAGAAGTGGCCGAGCTGTTCCAGGCTCGCCGAAAAGGAACTCCCTGGTGGAGCTGGCGGCGCTGGTTGGGATTCCTCTGAAAGCCGTTTGCGGCCCCGACTAGACCTCTGCTGGTTCTAGCCGACTGTAAGCCCCTTGCTGGTTTGGCCACCGACTTAGGCCACAGCTTGTGGGGGAGCCACGCTCCCCAAAGTAGCCTCGCCATGGCTCCTGCCTAAAGCAGATGGGGATTGCCCCCTTTGCAAGCCCAACTTTGCCAGGAGCGAAGTTAAGATTAAGTTAGGCTCCTGAGGTTTTTATCTCTCCGGCCAAAGCGGCGACCTGGGAACAACGATGCCTCTTGACAACCTGCGCGGACTCTATCAACAAGTTATTCTCGAGCGCTACAAAAAGCCTCGCAACTTTGGCAGGGTAAATCCAGTTCATCGCCACCAACGTGGCCACAACCCCTCCTGTGGCGACACCATTGATCTCACTTTGCAACTGGATCCCAACCAGGAGCGGATCGTCGATATCAAATTCGAGGGAGAAGGTTGTGCTATTGCTCTGGCTTCCGCCGATTTGATGGCTGATGCTGTGCGGGGGCGTACCATCCCCGAAGCTCTACAGTTGGTGGAGCGCTTCCAGGCCATGATGCGGGGCGGCGAAGAGTTCCCTCGGGAGTATCGCTCCCTCAATGCCATGAAGGGAGTCGCCCAGTTCCCAGTGCGCATCAAGTGTGCCAACCTGGCTTGGCATGCTCTCAAACATGCGCTGCAATCCCCTGCAACCGATGACTCTGCAGAGGAGCCAGGTTTTGTTAGCAACGAAAGCATTGACTGAATCCTCATGGCTCAAACCGATAAATCTTAACTTGCAGTGAGACCTTAGCTGCCCCAAGAGCACAGGAGGAGGCAACTAGAACTGCTCAAAGTTGAAGGCAAGGCTGCTCGGCTCGGAAAAAGAGCCGGAACTTTGACTGGATAAAATGTAGAGGAAACAGGCTGGCTAGCGCGGAAGGGTTGTGAGCCTCTATCTAACAGGGGATTTTGCGATGAGAGCCATTCTAGTAGCAGCCGCAATTGGTTTAACCGGGATCCCTGGGCTAGTCTCTTTGCCGGTGAAGGCGCAGGCCCTTTTCGAGTTGGGAACCTACCGCCTTGATCAGGGGACCATTATCCCCGTCGGCAGCCTCAGCAGCGAAGGACCGCAGTACTTTTATCCAGATACCCTCTATCCCCTGGAGGTGGCTGTTACTGAGAACATTTTCGACAGCCAGGGGCGTTTAGTAATCCCAGCCGGCAGTCGCGTTTTCGGACAAATGGAGCCAGCCCCCGGTGGATCCCGCTTTGTGGCCACCTCCATTGTCCTTGGCGGTCGCACCTATAGCCTGCGGGCTTCTTCCAGTGTCCTTCCCGACGAGAAGGATCCCCGGCAGTACACACCTAGGGCCATTGCCGAAGATGCGGCTATCGGGGCAGCCGCCGGCGTGTTGCTGGGGGCCCTCACAGGCAACCTCTCGCCAGGTAACGTTCTGGGGGGCGCGGTAGCTGGAGTGGTGGTGGGCAATGTTACCGCTCCCCGGGTGGTGGTGCTGCGTCCTGGTCAGTCTTTTTATTTGACCTTAGAAGCTCCGCTGGCTTTGTAGGATTGGTGGACGTTGCTTCATCTAGCCAGCTAGGGGATCCCTCTAGCCCAGTGGTAGGGGGAAGCTAAAGGCAGCGCAAGCCCCGGCATTTACGCCCAGCGCTCTGCCCCAATGGAGGAACCTCAGACTATGGCAGCAGAACCCAAGTCCACCCCTGCCCTGCACGTTACTGAGCACATCTTTACCGCTGGCGGAGAGCCCTTCCCCTACAAGGCCTTGGCTGGCTGGCAAAGGCTCTTCCGCCGAGAAAAGCCCGTAGCAGAGATCTTCCACGTCGCCTATTTGCAGCAGGACTCTGACCCCCAGCACCGCCCTCTTACCTTCGTTTTCAATGGAGGGCCAGGGGCCGCCTCTGCCTATCTGCACATGGGATCCCTGGGGCCAAAACGCATCCGCTTTGGGCCCAACGGCAGTCTGCCGCCCTCGCCAGTGCAACTGGTGGATAACGCCGAAAGTTGGCTGCCCTTTACCGACCTAGTTTTTGTTGATCCAGTAGGAACCGGCTTTAGCCGCGCCCTCACCGAAGACTCCCAATCCTCCAAAGCGTCCCAGGAAGCAACGGCAACCTCTGCCCCCAAGCCTGCTCCGCTGCAGGACAAGGAGGAGCCTCCCAAAGAAGCGCCCTTCTGGGATGTGGAGCGGGATCTCCAGTCCTTGGGCGAGTTTATCCAGGGCTTCCTCTCGCGCCACAAACGCTGGCTCTCTCCGATTTTTATCGCTGGTGAGAGCTACGGGGGGTTCCGGGTAGCACGGCTGGCCAAGGAGCTGCAGTCCAAGTTTGGCGTGGGCCTCTCAGGGGCGATTCTCATTTCGCCAGCGCTTGAGTTTGGGTTGCTGGAGACCAACGACTACAACCTCAGCACCTGGGCCATGCTTTTCCCTTCCTATGTAGCCACGGCGGCCCATCATGGGCGATGTGGCTGGGGGGAGGATTTGCAGATCCTGCTGCCCAAAGCGGAAAACTTTGCCCGGCAACGTCTGTTGCCTCTTCTGGCCATGGGGGAGGCGATGCCGGAGGCAGAGCGGCAGGCTATCTACGCCGAGATGGCGGCAGGGATCGGCCTGTCGGCGGAGTATGTGGCCCACAAAGGGGGGCGGATCGACCCGGCTAGCTTTGCCCGCGAGCTGTTGCGCTCCCAGCGGCTGGTGTTGGGGCTTTACGACGCTTCTGTAACCACCGTGGATCCCTTTCCGGATCGACCTACCTTCGAGGGATCCGATCCCACCCTGGATGGGATAGATCGCCTGTTTACTGCTGCCATCAACAGTCACCTGCGGGAGACCTTGCAGGTGGAGACGGAGCTAACTTACCACCTCCTCAACCTGGAGGTGTTCAAGTCGTGGCGCTTTACTCCCAAGGGGGAGCTGAAGCAGGGCTTCATTGGCGCCATGGACGAGCTGCGCAGCAGCATGGCCCTCAACCCCCACATGCAGGTGAGCATCCATCACGGCTTTTACGATTTGGTTACGCCCTACTTTGCCTCCAACCACTTGGTGGATTTGATGAAGTTGGATCCCCGCCTCAAGGCCAACCTCCGCTTGCGCCACTACCGCGGCGGCCACATGTTTTACACCTGGGATCCCTCGCGGGCTGAGTGGTTTGCTGAGATGCGCGAGTTCTACCGCCAGGCCACCGCTAGCCTTTCAAGATAGACCGCTACCCCAGGCTTCCTACTCCCGCAGCCAACGAGTGGTGCCATCTTTTTGATCGATGAGGGTAATCCCCAAGGCCTTTAGCTGCTCTCGAATCCGATCCGCCTCGGCAAAGTTCTTTGCCCTGCGGGCTGCCGTGCGTTGGGCCACCAGCTCCTCAATCTGCGCATCTTCAAGAGGTGGAAGCTTGGCCAGTTCTCCCTTGGCAACGCCTTTCTCAGATCCCTGCGCAGTGGCAGGCTGGGTCCAGCAGAAGCCTAGGGTGGCCAGGATCTCCAGCAGAGCGGCGCCTTTTTGCCTTAGCACCTGCGGCTCCAGGTGGGTGCAGCCCTCGTGGGTCAACAGGTTGTGCTCGCGGATAAGTTCCTTGGCCAGTTCAAAAGCAAGAGCCAGTGCCCCAGGGGTGCCAAAGTCATCGTCCATGGCCTCCTGGAAGGCTTGCATGGCCTCGGCAGCAGGGGAGGCCGTCTCCCCTTGGCAGAACTGCTGGGCGCAGTGGATCCCTTTCTCGAGGGTTTCCCAGCCGCGGCTAGCCGCCTGCATTCCAGCCTCGGTGAGGTCAATCGGGCTGCGGTAGTGGGTCTGCAACAAGAACAGCCGCAGGGCCATGGGGTGGTAGAGGGCAAGAGCCTGGCGCAGGGTGGTAAAGTTGCCCAACGATTTGGACATCTTCTCGCCGTTGACATTGACAAAGCCGTTGTGCAGCCAGTACTTGGCTAGCGGCTTGCCAGTAATCGGCTCCGATTGGGCCAGCTCGTTCTCGTGGTGGGGAAAGATGAGGTCTGCACCGCCAGCGTGGATGTCGATGTGATCCCCCAGGTTTTCCCGCACCATGGCAGAGCATTCGATGTGCCACCCTGGCCGCCCCCAGCCCCAAGGGGACTCAAACCCCGGCTCCGAGGGGGGAGCCGCTTTCCAAAGGGCAAAATCGAAGGGATCCCGTTTGCCGGCTCCTTCCTCTCCTACCCGGCCACTGGCCCCTGCCTCCAGCTCCTCCAGCTTGCAACCGGAGAGCTGACCGTAATCCGGGAATTTACGGACGGCGTAGTAGACGTCATAGCCTGAGATTCTCTCCTGGCAAGCCCGCACTCGATAGGCAAAGCCCTTGAGCTCCAGGGACTGGATTAGCTCAAAGATTGCCGGCAGGGAGCGAGTTACCCGGGGGTAGAGATCGGCCCGCTTGATGTTGAGGCGATCCATGTCCTGGAAATACTCGGCGATGAAGCGTTCTGCCACCGCCTGCATCGACTCGCCCCGCTCCAGCGCCCGCTTGAGGATCTTGTCGTCCACATCGGTAAAGTTCTGCACATACTTGACCCGGTAACCGCGCCACTCTAGGTAGCGGCGCACTGTATCCCACACCACATAGGTGCGCGCATGGCCCAGGTGGCAGAGGTCGTAAACCGTAACGCCGCAGACATACATCCGCACCAAAGGCTTCTCCCCAGGGGGCGTTTCCGCGGCAGACAGGGGCTGAAATACTTCTTTGCGCCGGGTCAAGGTGTTATAGACAACCAAAGCCATGGAAAGTCCCAGTTTGTAGTTGTAGTTTCAGATACAGCAAAGTGGGCTCTGTTTCCAAGAAGCGCTTTCCTCCTCCCTTGGATGAGGCTAGGCAAAATCGCAAGGGGTAGAAGGCTGGAATCATTGCAGGACAAGCATCTTAGCGGAGATTACCTGCGAAGACTTGTCTAGATTTACTAACTACGGTAACCTAACCTGAGTACAAAGCTTCGTTACATTGGCTTGAGCCTTGCCGCTTGCAAAGGCAGCTCATTGCTAGGGGCCTATTGCCTTGTTTTTGGCTTCTTCTCTTGCACTCTAGCCGTTGGTGTGAGGATGCCTCCAAAATCGACGCTCTCCAATTCCCAGAGGGAGGAGCTAGACATCCCGAGGGCTTTCTCTCCAGCCGAGGATTGGTTAGAGACCCCGCCAGCTCCGGATCCCTCTGTGGAAGGAGGCAGGGTGCTCTCCGCTCTATCCAGGCAGTGGTGGCCTGGGCTAGCCCTTTCTCTCAGCTTAGCTGGCCTGGTGTGGCTCCTGAAGCGGGAGGCGGATCCCGAGGCAGAGGCCTGGCAAGAGTCGCTGCCCAGTTCCTCTCAGGAACCAGCCTCTCCAGAGACAGGGGCTCCCTCGCGAGGGCATCCAGCCTGGGCCACCAGTCTTCTGCTGATGTTGGGCTTGGCAGGGGCTGCTAGTCTGCAGCAACGCCAGCTTTCTCGTCACCCTTGGGGAGCGAAGCTGGCCGAGCCGATCCCACCCTCCGTGTATACCCTGTCTAGTGCCCTGCAGCAGAACTACGAGCTGAAAAAAGCCCAACTGCGGCAAGCCTTCGAGGCCGGCCAGATCCCAACGGGGGAAGGGCCTAGAGGCATTCTCGAGCATGAGGTGCAACCGGGAGAGACCCTCTGGCGCTTGAGCCAGATGTACCAGCTCGATGCTGCCGCCATTACGGTCTCCAATCGCATTCAAGCGAGTACACCGCTGCAGCCAGGGCAAAAGTTGCTCATCCCCAGCCAGCCGGGGTTGATCTACACCGTCAAGCAGGGAGACACCCTGGAAGACATTGCCAAGCGCTATGGGGTTCCGCAGCAGCGGATCATCGAGGCTACTCCCTTGGATCGGCCCGAGTATCTGCGCATTGGTCAACGGCTGCTCATCCCTGGCGATGTGGGCGAGCTGATCCGGCGCGAGAAGGAGATGATCGCTGCCCAGAAGGCCCGCGAAGAGAAAGCCCAGCGCCAAGCTGCAGAACAGGCTCGACTCCAAGCCGAGGAGCGACGCCGCGCCCAGCGGAGGCCGCTAGAACGTCAGGAGGGATCCTTGACCCACACGGTGGAAGCTGGTGACACCATCGAGCGGATTGCTGCTCGCTATGGGGTAACCCAGCGGTCGATCATCCAGGCCAACAACCTGCACAATCCCCATTGGCTGCGCATTGGCCAACGCCTGACGATTCCGGCCCCTGGCAGGCAGCTCCCCCTCCCGACTCCCGCGCACCAAGCCTGGCGACAGTCCCAAGCTCGGCCAGCGCTGGCAGCTCCGCCTCCCGTGGCCCGCAGCAGGGGCTTTATCTGGCCAGTCCCAGGGCAGGTCACCTCTGGCTTTGGCTACCGTCGCGGTCGCTTCCACTCGGGGATCGATATTGCCGGCCCGCTAGGAACCCCGGTTGTGGCCGTTCAGGAGGGGGTTGTGATCTTTGCCGGCAATGCCGGCGATGGCTATGGCAATTACGTGGATATTCGCCATCCCAACGGGATCGTTACCCGCTACGCCCACGGCCACCAGATCTACGTGTCCAAGGGCCAGTACGTGCAGCAGGGCCAGGTGATCATGAGCCGGGGCAACACGGGCCACAGCACAGGGCCTCACCTGCACTTTGAAGTCCGCCCCGGGGGGGGCGCGCCTGTGGATCCCTTGCTTTACCTACCCTGATCCCAGCGGGGCTAGCTGAGAACAACCACTCCGGGTATAAATTGCTAGCCTAAAAGAGCAAGCTCCCAACCTCTGAGAACAGGCCGATGCAGTGGGCAAACGCACTCTCCCAGCTTCCTTCCCTGGAAGCGGCTCTGCAGCAGGTGGTGGAGGAAGCCAAGGCTAAACTTCAGGCAGCTCAGCTCAAGAGTGCCTTGACGCGGCAGGTACAGGTGGTGGGATCCGGCAGCTTGCCAGGAGTGCTCACGGGCTACCTTCCCCCCCAGCCGCTGCGGCCCAACTTAGGGATCCTGTTTGTGTCAGCAGCCTTTGCCAGCGAGTACCTTCGCGTGCTGCCCTTATTGTCTGACTTGCTCGAGGTGGACGTTTTAGTTGGCTGCTCGGGTAGCGGCATTGTTGGCGGCGGTCAGGAAATTGAAGAAGGGCCGGCGGTGTCGCTCTCTTTGGCGGTGCTGCCGGATGTGGCGTTGCACCCCTTTCATCTGCGCGGGGATCAACTGCCAGACTTGGATGCCCCGCCTTCAGCCTGGATTGAGCAGGTAGGAGTTGCGCCCCAGGCCCAGCCCCATTTCTTGCTCTTAGCCGATGGATTTTCCTCCCGCATCTCCGAGCTGGTGCAGGGTTTGGATTTTGCCTATCCCGGAGCTGTCAAGGTGGGGGGATTGGCCAGTGGTGGCCGCGGTCCTCGGGGCAATGCTTTGTTTTTGCTGGATGCACGTACCTCCGCCCCCCGGCGGGAGTTGTATCGAGAAGGAACAGTGGGGCTAGCTCTCTCCGGCAACGTGGTGCTGGATGCAGTGGTAGCCCAGGGGTGCCGTCCCATTGGGGATCCCTTGCGCGTTACCGAAGCAGAGGGCAATGTCATCCTCAGCTTGGAAGGACGGCCTCCCCTAGCGGTTCTGCAGGATTTGGTGGAACGGCTGAGCCCAGCGGATCGCCAGTTGGCTCGCCACGCTCTCTTCATTGGCCTGCTGATGGATGAGTTTAAGTTGGATCCAACGCCGGGGGATTTTCTCATTCGCGTGATTCTCGGCGTGGATCCGCGGGTGGGAGCCATAGCCATTGGGGATCGGGTGCGCTCCGGCCAGACCGTGCAGTTTCATCTGCGAGATGCCCAGACCTCGGCAGAGGACTTGCGGTCGGCTCTCAGGCGCTATTGCCTTGAGCGCAACTTGGGGCAAGACCCTGCCCTAAGCCCGCAGCCCTGGGGGGCGCTGATGTTCGCCTGTTTGGGGCGAGGCAAGGGGCTGTATGGCGTCCCCAACTTTGACTCGCAGCAGTTTCGAGAAATCCTGGGAGAAGTGCCGCTGGGAGGCTTTTTTTGCAATGGGGAGATTGGCCCCGTGGGGGGATCCACCTTCTTACACGGCTACACCTCCTGCTTCGGCATTTTCCGGCCCGCCCGCTAGCTTGTCTCCAGGTGCCCACCAACCGGAGGCCAGAGGCAGCATTCTATTGGGTTGAAAAGCTCTGGCCTCTAGCCGTGCTTGCTGGCTGCAATGGCCGTAGAATGCCAGTAAACTTTGAGTTGTAAAGCTTCGATTCTTTGTTAGCGACTTTAACAAAACGTTTTATCCGCAGTTCGGGCTGCAATCCTCTATGGCTCGCATACTCATCATTGAGGACGATCCTTCAGTCCTAGATATTCTGCGTATCAATCTGGAGTTGGCGGGCTACGAAGTTGTCACGGCTACGGATGGGGTTCGGGGTCAGGCGCTGGCTTTGCAAACTCTCCCCGATCTCATCATTCTCGACCTGATGCTACCCCAAGTAGATGGACTGACAGTTTGCCAACGGCTGCGGCGGGAGGAGCGCACCAGCGATATTCCCATTTTGATGCTGACTGCCCTTGGCCAGACCCGGGACAAGATCGAGGGCTTCAACGCCGGTGCCGACGACTACCTGACCAAGCCCTTTGAGGTACAGGAGCTGCTGGTGCGGGTACGGGCTCTGTTGCGCCGCGCCGACCGGATCCCGCAAACGGCCAAGCACGGCGAGATCCTCACCTATGGCCCCCTGACGTTGGTGCCGGAGCGGTTTGAGGCGGTGTGGTTTGGCAAAACCGTTAAGCTCACCCACCTCGAATTTGACCTGCTCCACTGCCTCTTGCAGCGCCACGGCCAGACAGTCTCCCCCAGCGAAATCCTCAAGGAGGTATGGGGCTACGATCCCGACGATGACATTGAAACCATCCGTGTCCATATCCGCCACCTGCGCACCAAGCTGGAGCCGGATCCCCGCCACCCCCAGTACATCAAAACTGTCTATGGCGCAGGCTATTGCCTGGAGTTGCCCAACATCGCCGAGCCCCTTCCGCCCCAGCCGGAGCTGGCAAAAGACTCCCCCTCCACGTGAAAACCCCCTGCAGGAGCAGAGGGTAGGCAAGCGCTGCTTGACCCGCCCATGAAAATCATTAGCTTACTCACGGATTTTGGTCTTCAGGATCCCTACGTGGGCATTCTCAAAGGGGTGATTTGGGGGATTGCACCCCAGGTGCAGTTTATCGACCTCAGCCACGAAATCCCGCCCCAGGACGTGGCAGCAGCCCGTTTTGCCCTGATGACGGCTTACCCCTATCTGCCTCCAGGCAGCATTCACCTGGCGGTCGTGGATCCAGGGGTGGGAACTCGGCGGCGGGCAGTGGCCATCCAAACCCAGACTGGCTACCTGGTGGGCCCCGACAATGGCCTTTTTAGCGGCATTTTGGAGCAATCTCCGCCTCTAGCCGCTGTGGAACTCACCCGGTCTCAGTACTGGCGCACTCCCTCTCCCAGCCGCACCTTCCACGGGCGGGACATTTTTGCCCCTGTGGCTGCCCATCTGGCCAACGGGATCCCCTTGGCAGAGCTGGGGGATCCCCTAGACGTGGCCGAGCTGGTTCGCTGGAGCTGGCCACCACCGCAGCTGGAGGACAACGGCTGCCGGGGAGTCATCCAGGCTATCGACCACTTTGGCAATGGCATCACCAACCTGCCGGGTCAGTGGGTGGAGGGACGGCACTGGAGAGCCTGGATCAAAGGCGTTGCCATTCGTTCTGCAGCCACCTTTGCCGAGGGAAGCGAAGGCGAGCTACTGGCTTTGGTGGGCAGCGCCGGCTGGGTGGAGATTGTGCAAAACCAAGGCAACGCCAGCCGCACCCTCGACTTCAAGGTAGGGGAGGAAGTGCGCTTGGAGTGGCTTGGCTAGCTTCCTCGCCGCCAACTTCCTGGGAGAGGGAAGGCCCGGCAGGTTGGCTTTCGACCGTCCCAGCCTCTGGCGCAGTTACCCCTCCTTAACAACCTGAGCGGCTTCGGCCTTGGGCAGGGTATGGCCAAGTGCTGAGCGGTGGCCTCAAGGTGGAAGCGCTCCGGATTAGCTCCCGGCACCCACCCTTGAACAGTGTAGGCTTCGCCGCTTTCCAAGACCTGCAGTGGCGTGGGGAGAACGCCTCCCTGCGTCAGCCAAACAATCGCTTGGATCCCGCTTCTTTAGAGAAGAGAAGTCGGAAAAGGTGCTGCCCTCAAGTGGGATCCAGATCCACTTCCATCCTCCAAGACCGCCGTTTTAGGGATCCCCTTACCTCCCTGACTGTAAAATCTGCCGCAAGCGCTCTAAGGCCCGTTGGTTCTCCTCGGAACTACCCACTGTCAGGCGTAGCCCGCCGCCGCTACAGCGCACACAGGTTCCTAGCTCCTGCCAGGCCCGCTGCAACTCTTGGGGATCCCAGCCGGCTACCCGAAAGTAGAGAAAGTTGGCTTGGCTAGGCCACACCCGCACCCCCGGCAGCTCTTGCAAGGCATGGTAAAGGGCTTCCCGCTCCTGACGAATGAGGGCCACATCGGCCAAAAGCTCGTCGGCATGCTCTAAGGCAAGCTGGGCGGCCCACTGGGAAATGGCCGAGAGGTTGTAGGGTAGGCGGATGGCCTCTAGCACCTGGATGAGCTGAGGATGGCCAATGGCATAGCCCACTCGGTGAGCTGCCAGGCGAAAGGCTTTGGAGAAGGTGCGTAGGATAACCCAGTTGGGGTGCTCTGCCAACTTGGGCAGGGCCGTGTGCTGGCTGAACTCGAAATAGGCTTCATCCAGGATGACCAGGACTTCCTCCGGCAGCCCCTCCACCCACTCCCACTCAGCCGCCGTTAGACCATTGCCGGTGGGCGAATTGGGATCCACCAAACACACCACCCGCACCTGCTGCCCTGTCATAGCCTCTTGGCACTGCTTTAGATCTAGGGCAAAGGTCTCGGGGTGGCGGGGCACGCGCACCACCGGGATCCCCAGGCTCTCCGCCAGGATGGCGTACATGGAGAAGGTGGGCTCTGGCACCAAAATGCCGCCCCTGTCGCCCAGGCAGGTGGCAATCAAGAGGGATCGGATGAGCTCGTCGGAGCCGTTGCCCACGCTAATCTGCTCAGGAGCCGCCCCTGCATAGGCTGCAATGGCCTGCTTGAGGCGCCGATGCTGGGCATCGGGATAGCGGTTGCTCAGGATCTCCTCTTCCCAGAGGAGAGAGAGCTTCTGCTTAAAGCCCACCGGCCAATCCCAAGGAAACTCGTTGGCATCCAGCTTGTCGGCCGTCAAGGGCGGCACGGCAGCGTAGGGCTGCAGCTGAAGCAAATCTGGGCGCAGATACCGCAAGGCACATCTCCCTGACGGGGCAGGGTACCTATGGTAGCAGGGCTGACCTCCTTGCCAAAGTAGGCTAGAGTGTTCCCAATGGGTACGGGGCTGACGGGGCTCGAACCCGCAACTTCCGCCGTGACAGGGCGGTGCTCTAACCAATTGAACTACAGCCCCAGGAGCTGCGAATACTCATTCTGAACCTAAGTAAGGGTGGTTGTCAATCATGGTACCTAGTCTGGCGGCCCAGGCCGCGACGCTGGTGGAGGAAGCTCCGCAGAACGGGATCCCGGCCGCAGCGATGCAGCAGGTAACGGCAGTGCTTACCCAGGTGGCTCAGCATCTGGATCACCTGCAGTACACCATCCTGCGCTACCCCGATGGCGGTTGGATAACGGCACGAGTGGAGGAAAACTCTCCAGGAAGGGAGCCCATCAGCCATCTTTGGATCCCAGCTTTTGGCCATCTGGAAGATGCCCAGGCGACGCTGGCAGAGCTGCGGGAGCAGGCACCGGAGCTGGAGGCGGCCTCTTTCAAGGTTTTGGAGCTGTTGTTCCTGTCCCTGGGGTTTTCCCACGCCGAGGGCATTGTCTTTTATGACCAAGCGGGGGATCGGCGGCAAGGGAAAGCCGTCAATTGCCGGCTTTTAACAGAACAGATCAACCAGGCCCTGCGCCAAGTCATTCCTCCCCCTCTTGCCTGAGGCAGAACGTCAGTTCAAGATGGCTCCCTGGCGGCGGGCAAACTTACGCAACTTCTCATCCATTTGGGCTCCCCGCAGGTCAGCTTTGGAGAAGTTGGTGAAGCGCTTGTCCTTTTCCTCAGACTGATGCAGCAGCGAGGCCCTGCTGCCTACAGACCAGAGCACGGAGCTGGCCACCGCCACCGCGATCCCGGCTGCTCCCAAGGCGTAAGCCACGTTGCGCGTGGTGAGATGGATAAGCAAAAACCCCAGGCCCGCCGATCCCAGAAGTCCTCCCAGGCCTGCTAGGATTCCGCCCAGGGTCTTGGCCGAGCCCAGAAGCCGGCTCAAAAAGCGCAGCCAGCGGGGCTGAGGGGTGTTGAAGCGAACCCCCCGCAGATCGGCTCCCTGCAGGTTGGCTCCCGAGAAATCGGCCCCCCGCAGATCGGCGCGGCGCAAATCGTAGCCGGCCAAGTTCCGGTTAGCAAAGGACTTGCCCCGCAGATCCGCTCCAGCCAAAGACGGGATCCGCGGAGGGGTAGCCGGCTTCATGCGCCCGCTGCCGGCAATGCGGCTAGTCAGACCCACGTGGGTAGAGTCGGTAGGAATGGATCCTGGAGGCAGTAGGCCCCCCGCTTCGGCCTGAGGGAGTGGCTTAGGCGAAAACCCATCGGTTCGAGGTAGAGGAGGAGAGGTTAAAGGTCGCCTGGCCCAATGGTTTGAGATCAGCGAGGGGCTGGAAGGGGCAGCCAGGGGAGAGCTGGGCAAGAGAATTGGCTGGGAGATCCGACCCTCTTGCACTGGGATCGGGATCCCTTGTAGAGCCCGCAGCACCTCGGTAGCCGTGGCAAAGCGCTGGCTGATGGCCGGCTGCAGCATACGGCGCAAAATGGCGTCGAACTCAGGGCTGAGCTGCAGGCGATCCGACCAATCCCACTGGCCTGTGTTGTGGTTGTAGAACTTGGCCGGCGACTCCAGCGTCATCAAATTGAGGCAGGTAGCAGCCAGCGCGTAGAGATCGCTAGCGGGGCCTACTGCCTGGCCAGCCATCTGCTCCGGCGGAGAAAAGCCCGGGGAGCGGATGGCCGTTCCCTCCTCCGACACCTTGTGGCCGGGCCCAAGCTGCTTCACGGCCCCAAAGTCAATGAGCACCAGGCGGCCATCTTCCTTGCGGCGAATGAGGTTGGCCGGCTTGATATCGCGGTGGACAGTGTTGTGGCTGTGGACATAGCTGAGGATGAGCAGCACCTCCTGCATCACTTGCCGGGCTTGTTCTTCGGAAAAAGGCCCGTTACGCCGCACCTCCTGGGCAAGGGTGATTCCCTCGATAAACTCCTGCACCAAGTAAAACTTGCCGCCTTCCTGGAAGTGGGCATAGAGCGTGGGGATTTGCGAATGCTCCCCCAGGCGCTCCAACACCTCGGCTTCGCGGTTAAACAGCTCCTCCGCCAGCTTGGCCAGTTGGGGCGAATTTTCCACTGGGCGCAACTGCTTGATCACCCGCCAGGGCTTGGAGGGCATGTCCTCATCTCGAGCTAGGAAAGTAGCGCCAAATCCCCCCTGTCCCAAGCGCTTGAAGGCCCGGTAGCGATTGCGCAGCAGCAGCGGCTGTCCACAGGCAGCACAGGTGGAGGCATCCGGCGGATTTTCTGGCTGCGGACAGTTTGGGTTGAGGCAGTAGCAGCTCAACATTTAGCGCGCTACCGGCTAACGCCTAGAGAACCAAGAGAGGAAAGCTAGGTAGGCAAGCGCGTTTAGGCTAGACCCAAGAGAAATCTGGCGCATCTAGCTCAACTAGGCTGATTCTATGCGTTTGCCTACTTGCGGTCCATCGGCGAAATCGCTTAGATTTTGCTGCTTTCAACTGCCCCAGAGCTAGAAAACCTAGAATGGAGAATATTGATCAATGCAGTCACCCTTTGCCTTGGCCATGTCTTCGTCCTTCTCCGGGGCCGCCATCCGGCAGGCTTTTCTAGATTTCTATGCCCAGCGGGGCCATCAAGTGTTGCCCAGCGCCTCCTTGGTGCCGGAGGATCCGACAGTGCTGCTAACCATTGCCGGCATGCTGCCCTTCAAGCCCATCTTCCTAGGGCATCAGGATCCGCCCTACCCGCGGGTGACAACTGCCCAGAAATGCGTGCGCACCAACGACATCGAGAACGTGGGACGGACAGCCCGCCACCACACCTTTTTTGAGATGCTGGGCAACTTTAGCTTCGGCGACTACTTCAAAAAAGAGGCCATCACCTGGGCTTGGGAACTGGTGACAGAAGTGTTTGGCCTGCCGCCGGAGCGCTTGGTGGTGAGCGTCTTCCGGGAGGATGAGGAGTCGTTTGCCCTCTGGCGCGATGAGATAGGGATCCCGCCCCAACGCATCCAGCGCAGGGGGGAGGAAGACAACTTCTGGGCTGCTGGCCCCACTGGCCCCTGCGGCCCTTGCTCGGAGATCTACTACGACTTCAAGCCGGAGCTGGGGGACGAGCAGATCGACCTAGGGGACGACTCCCGCTTTCTCGAGATCTACAACCTGGTGTTCATGGAGCTCAACCGGGACAGCGAGGGCCACCTCACCCCCTTGGCCAAGCAAAACATTGACACGGGCCTAGGGCTGGAGCGTCTGGCTCAGGTACTCCAGGGAGTCCCCAACAACTATGAGACGGATTTGCTCTTCCCCATTGTGCAGAAGGCGGCCGAGATCGCCCAGGTGGACTACTTCCAGGCCAGCCCCGAGCAGAAAGTCTCCCTCAGGATCATCGGGGATCACGCGCGGGCGGTGATGCACCTAATTGCCGATGGGGTGATCCCCTCCAACGTGGAGCGGGGCTATGTGCTGCGGCGGCTGATCCGGCGGATGGTGCGCCACGGGCGCCTCTTAGGGATTGGCGAGCCCTTTACCCTGCCGGTGGTGGAGACGGCCATCCAGTTGGCGGAGGCTGCCTATCCTGAGGTGCGGGAGCGGGAGGCGGTGATCAAAGCCGAGCTGCAGCGGGAAGAGGAGCAGTTCCTCAAGACTCTGGAGCGGGGGGAACGGCTGCTGTTTGATTTGTTTGCAGACGTTACAGCCAGTGGCGCGCCAAAGCAGATCTCTGGGGCCGACGCCTTCAAGCTCTTTGACACCTACGGCTTCCCGTTGGAGCTAACCCAAGAAATTGCCCAGGAGCACGGCTTCAGTGTGGATCTGCAGGGCTTTGAGCAAGAGATGGAAAAACAGCGGCAGCGGGCCCGCGCCGCCCACCAAACCCTTGACGTCATGGCCCAGGGATCCCTGGACGAGCTGGCCGAGTTTTTAATCGAGACGGAGTTTCTTGGCTACAGCCAGTCCTCTGCCCGCGGCGTGGTCGAAGCCCTGCTGGTGGAGGGGAAATCCGTGCCCCAAGTGGAGGCGGGGCAAGTGGTGCAGGTGGTTTTGGATCGCACACCTTTTTATGCCGAATCCGGGGGCCAGATTGGGGATCGCGGCTACCTGGCTGGGGATGGAGTACGGGTGCGGGTGGAGGACGTGCAGAAGCGAGGAGATCTGTTTGTCCACTTTGGCCAGGTGGAACGGGGGATCCTGCGGGTGGGGGATCCCGTGCAGGCCCAAATTGACCTGGCCTGTCGGCGGCGCGCCCAGGCCCACCACAGCGCCACTCACCTACTGCAGGCAGCCCTGAAGAAGGTGGTTGATCCCTCTATTAGCCAAGCCGGATCCCTGGTGGCTTTTGACCGGCTACGTTTCGACTTTACCCTCTCGCGTCCCCTCACCCCCGAAGAGCTGCAGCAAGTTGAGGATCTGGTCAACACCTGGATTGCCGAGGCCCATCCGGCTCAGGTAGCCATCCTGCCCCTGGCAGAGGCCAAAGCCAGAGGGGCAATCGCCATGTTTGGGGAAAAATACGGCGCCGAGGTGCGGGTGGTCGAATTTCCGGGGGTGTCGATGGAGCTCTGCGGCGGCACCCACGTCAGCAACACCGCCGAGATTGGCCTATTTAAGATCATCTCTGAGACGGGCATAGCTGCCGGGATCCGCCGCATCGAGGCTGTAGCCGGGCCGGCGGTGCTGGAGTACTTGAACGAGCGCGACAGGGTGGTGCGGGAGCTGAGCGCCCAGTTCAAGGCCAAGCCCCAGGAGATCCCAGAGCGCGTTGCCGCTTTGCAGGCGGAGCTAAAGGCCGCCCAGAAGGCCCTTGAGGAGGCCCGCAGCCAGCTGGCCTTGCTCCAGGCAGAGCAGCTCTTGCCCCAGGCTGTAGCCGTGGGCCCTCTGCAGATCTTGGTGGCGGAACTGGGAGCCACTCCCCCGGAGGCGCTGAAAACCGCCGCCGAACACCTACTCCACAAGCTGGGGGAAGGGGCAGTGGTGCTGGGATCGGTGCCCGAAGCGGGCAAGGTAAGCTTTGTAGCGGCTTTTAGCCCGGCTGTCCAGAAACTTGGCCTGAAGGCGGGCTCCTTTATCGGCGAGATTGCCAAGCTCACCGGCGGCGGTGGCGGGGGGCGGCCCAACCTAGCTCAGGCTGGCGGCAAACAGCCGGAGAAACTGGCGCAAGCTCTCCAAGCGGCTCAAGAGCGGCTGCAGGCAGAGCTGTCTTCAAGCTTGGGCAGTTAGGAGCTGCCGCCCTGCCATAATGAAAGCCGGGAATTTTCCGCGCCAGCCATGTCCACTGCCATCGATCTCAGCCAAAAGCGCATCTTGCTGACCGGAGGGAGTGGCTTTTTGGGCAAACATGTCCTGCAACAGTTGTACCTCCTGGGCGTCAAGCCGGAGCAGGTGCGGATCCCACGCTCCCGCACCCAGGATCTACGCCGCTGGGAAGTTTGCCAAGAGGTGGTGCAGGGACAGGACATCGTCATCCACCTGGCGGCCCACGTGGGGGGCATCGGCCTCAACCAGGCCAAGCCAGCAGAACTCTTCTACGACAACCTGATCATGGGATCCCAGCTTATCCATGCTGCCTACCTGGCGGGCGTGGAGAAGTTTGTCTGCGTGGGCACCATCTGTGCCTACCCCAAGTTCACTCCTGTCCCCTTCAAAGAAGAGGATCTCTGGAACGGCTACCCGGAGGAGACCAACGCCCCCTACGGCATTGCCAAGAAAGCCCTGCTGGTGCAACTGCAGGCCTACCGGCAGCAGTACGGCTTCAACGGCATCTACCTCCTGCCGGTCAACCTCTACGGCCCCATGGACAACTTCGATCCCGAAACTTCCCACGTCATCCCCGCTTTGATCCGCAAGGTGCATGAAGCCCAGCAGCGGGGCCAGAACTACGTGGAGGTGTGGGGAGATGGCAGCCCCACGCGCGAGTTTTTCTACGCCGAAGACGCAGCTCGGGGGATCCTTCTAGCCACCCAGCTCTACAACAGCCCCGAGCCCCTGAATTTGGGCACCGGCGAAGAGATCTCCATTCGGGATCTGATTGCCCTCATCTGCGAGCTGATGGGGTTTCAGGGAGAGATTCGCTGGCGAACTGACAAGCCCAATGGCCAGCCCCGCCGCTGCTTAGATGTCTCCAAGGCCCGCGAGAAGATTGGTTTTGTGGCCAAGGTGGGGTTGCGGGAAGGGCTGCAGCGCACCATCGACTGGTACCGCCGTCACGCCTCCCAGGGAGCAACCTAGGCAATGGGCTGGCTCTCCAGCCGTCCATCCTCCATGTGCAGCACCCGGTCAGCAATGTCAAGGATGCGGTTGTCGTGGGTTACCAGCAGGATGGTGCAACCTTGCTCCCGCGCCAACTTCTCCATCAGGGTCACCACCTCGCGGCCCGACCTGCTATCGAGGGAGGCCGTCGGCTCATCCGCTAGCACCAACTTGGGGTGGCTAACGAGGGCGCGGGCAATCGCCACTCGCTGCTTTTGACCCCCTGACAGCTGTTCCGGGTAGTAGTGGACGCGATCCCCAAGACCCACCGCTGCCAGCATTGTTTCTGCCCGCCGTTGGCTCTCCTGGGGAGACAGGCCGTTGTGCAGCTCCAGGGCCATGCGCACATTCTGGGCTGACGTCAGGGATCGCAGCAGGTTGTGAGCCTGGAAAATATAGCCAATTTTGCGGCGAACCTGGACGAGGGTGCTGGGCTTGGCTCCCCGCAGCTCCTGCCCCAACACCTGCAGGCTGCCCTCTTGCACCGAGCGCAAGGCTCCTAGGAGAGTGAGCAGCGTGGTCTTACCGGAGCCAGAGGGTCCAGTCAACAACACAATCTCCCCCGGGTGCAGGACAAAGTTGATGTCAAAAAGGACTTGCCGGCGCAGGGATCCCTCACCGAAATAGTGATTTAGCCCTTCGACTTTGACCACGGGCTCAGCGGTATTTTGAGTGGAGGTAGGGGCAGTTTGATTGAGAAGGGAAGTCAGCATAGGAAGCTCAGAATCTCAAATTACTAACTAAGGAAGCCACCATTCTGGATTCCTGCTTCAGCAGTTAGAAAATGTCGGCAGGATCAGCAGCCCGCAGCCGCCGCACAGCAATGGCTCCTGAGATAAAGCACATACTCACCGTTAGCCCCAGGACCAACATCGCTCGGTTAAAGGTCATGGCAATGGGCAATAGGGTAGCATTGGCCGTCAAATCGTAAAGCAAAACAGCCAAGGCAAAGGCGGGAATGTAGCCCAAAACAGCCAGCAAAAGGGCCTCCTGAAGCACCACCCCCAACAGGTAGGTGTCAGTGTAGCCCATGGCTTTGAGGGTGGCATACTCCGCTAGGTGATCAGATACATCGGTGTAGAGAATCTGATAGACAATCACAATGCCGACGATAAAGCCCATAGCCACCCCCAGGCCGAAAATAAAGCCGATGGCCGTGCCTTCCTCCCAATAGCTCCGCTCCATGTCAATGAACTCTGCCCGCGAGAGTACTCGCACGTCCTCGGGCAGCAGAGCCCGCATCTGCTCCAGCAGCGGCTTGGGATCTACCCCTGGCTGGAGTTGCACCACGCCAATATCCACCAGGCCACGCTCGCGCTGAGGAAAAATCCGCAGGAAATTGAGGTCACTGGTAAGGATGGTGCCGTCGGCGCCAAAGGTAGCCCCCATCTCAAACAATCCCCCTACCCGCACCCGGCGGTTGCCCACTTCGGTAACGACTTCTTGTCCAGCCTCAAACCATTGGGCAATTGGACCAAACTCGCTGCGGGAGCGGCGGTCAAAGAGCACTACGTCAGCTTTTTTAATCTCCTCCAGCTCGTCGGGGGTTAGCCCTGGCAAATCCACAAGGTCGGCAGAGGGATCCACCCCCACGACAAAAATGCTGCGAGTGCGACGGGTCTCAGGGTTTTTCCAGAGGGCAAAGCCCAAATACACAGGCGAGACAGCTTGCACTCCCTCAAAGCCCAACGCCTGATAGAGCCGCCGCTGCGAAAAGGTGTTCATGGCAATAAGGGCGTTGGACTGGGGACTGACCAGGAAGATCTCCCCTTTGAGGGCAACATGGAAGCGGATGGCACTCTCCAGCAAGCTGTCCTGGAAGCCCAGCTGCATGAACATGAGGATGCAGGCAAAGGTAATGCCTGCTAAAGCCACCAGCAGGCGGATCTTCTCCCGCATCAACTGCAGCCAGGCTAGGGGAATGCGGCGCCCAATAAAGCTGAACAGGCTGGACATCGCCCTCTCTACCCCTCAGCATCAATGGCCACGTTCACCTGCAGGTTGGTCAGGCCGGCCACGCGGGCACTGCTTTCTGGATCCAGGCGGATGTACACTTCCACCACCCGCGCATCTACGTCAGCAGCAGGGTCAGTGTTGAGCACGTCTTTCTTGCCAATTTGCAAGCCTACCCGCTCCACTCGGCCCTGTAGGGTTTCTGGCAGCACGCGGTTGCTGATGGTAGCTCGTTGTCCTGGTCGCACCCGCAGGATGTCGGTTTCGTAAACTTCGGCCACCACCATCATCTGGTCGGTGTTGCCCAGCTCGAGAATCCCTTGGTTAGCAGCGATCACTTCCCCCGGCCGAGTGTGGATTTTCAGCACCTGGCCAGCCCGGGGGGCACGGATGAGGGTGCGCTCCAAGCGGGCTTCCGCCAGTTCCAGGTTGCGGGCCAAAGACTGCAGCTGCACCTGCGCTTGGGCCCGTCTCAACGCCGCTTCAGCAGCTTGCACTTGGGCCTGGGCATTGCGCAGATCCCGCTCGCGGGCAAGGCGCAGTTGGTTGAGGGTGGCCTCGGCAGCTTGTAAGTCCTCCTGGCGCTGTCGCACCACCAGAGCCTTTTGATCGAGTTCCTGCTGCGAAATAGCTCCCTCCTGCCAGAGAGCCTGAAAGCGAGCCAGATTGGCCTCAGCATCGGCTAGCTCCGCCCGAATGCGCTCCACCACGGCTTCCTGGGAGCGGATCTGCAACTGTTGGGGCTCGTCCAGCCGGCTAAGGCGAGTGCGTGCTTCTTCAATTTGAGCCTGGCCAAAGCGGGTCTCAGCCTCTAGACGGGCACGGGCCTCTTGCAGTTGGGCGGCAGCGTACTCCCTCTCCGCTAGGCGCTCGCTGTAGCTTTCCAGACGGGCCAATACCTGCCCCGCCACCACCCGCTCCCCTTCGGCTACCAACAGCTCCCCCAGTCGTTCGCCAGGAGGGCCAGCAACACGGATAACGCTCCCCTCCGGCTCCAGACGGCCCAGAGCCCCGACCGAGGTAGCCAACGGCGTTGCCCCGCCTGCTGCCGGAGTTTCGGCTGGCGGCGGCGTTGCTCCTTGGGTGGCTCCTTGTTGGCTCAACCCTAAGGTAGCTAGCGCTGCCCAGCCAACCAGCCCAGCTCCTGGCAGTAACCACAGCAGTTGGGGTCTCATTTTGCCGTCAACTTCAAGCCTACAGCTACCCCTTCATTAAGAAGCTTAAAGCTTTGTGGAAAAGAGTGTCAAGTTCGAAATTGCACTTTAAGCAGCTCTTTTTCCTTAGGCTTTGCTTCCCTGCTGCAGAAGGCGAAAAACTGCTGATATGATCTGCCTTGCAGCAGCTTTGGTTTTAGGTGTGTGCGAGGAGTGAGGCAACGTTGCAATGGTGGAGACAGCGGGGGGAGAAGATCCCGGCATTTCGGTGCAGGCTCCGTCTTCATCTCTACTTGGGCAAAGCTTGGAGCTGTCGAACTCCTCCCTTTCGGCCTATCACTTTGTTGGAATTGGGGGGGTCGGCATGTCTGCTTTGGCCTATATTTTGGCGAAGAAAGGGTTTCGCGTTTCGGGGTCCGATATTGTTGCCAATAACCGCACTCGCCGCTTAGAGGCGTTGGGGGTGCGCGTTATTCAAGGTCACACGGCAGAGGGGTTGATTGGGAATCCCCAGGTGGTCTACTCCAGCGCCATTCGCCCCACCAACCCGGAATTAGCGGCGGCTCTAAACAAGGGACTAAAGGTTTGGCACCGAGCCGATTTACTAGCGGCTTTGTTTAACCATCGCCCCAGCATCGGCGTGGCGGGCACTCACGGCAAAACCACCACCAGCAGCATGATTGGCTACATGCTGCTTGCTGCGGGCTGGGATCCCACCCTCATCATAGGCGGGGAGATGGAGGCGTGGGACGGCAACGCTCGCCTAGGCCAGGGAGAATACCTGGTGGCGGAGGTGGATGAGTCAGACGGATCGCTGGTGCGTCTTTATCCCAAAATTGGCGTGATCACCAATGTTGAGCTAGACCACCCAGATCACTATGCCAATCTGGAGCAGGTCATCCGGGCCTTTCAGCAGTATGGGCAGCAGAGCCAAACCCTAGTGGCCTGCCTGGATTGCCCCAACGTGGCCACCCACCTCAAGGTGGACGTGGGCTACAGCCTGGCCGGACATCCCCAAGCCCAGTACCAAGCGCGGCAGATTGTCTACAAGGGCAATTCCACTGCCGCCGAGATCTGGGAAAGGGGATCCCTGCTGGGTCAGCTACGGCTGCAAGTGCCGGGATCCCACAACCTCAGCAATGCTCTAGCAGCGGTTGCCGTTGGGCGACAGTTGGGCTTGGAGTTTCCGGTAATTGCCTCTGCCCTGGCCGAGTTTCGAGGGGTGCAGCGCCGCTTTGAGGCCAAAGGGGAGGTGGGCGGGGTTACCTTTATCGATGACTATGCCCACCATCCCAGCGAGATTCGCGCTACGCTGCAGGCAGCACGGCTACAACAGCGGCGCGTGGTGGCAGTATTTCAGCCCCATCGCCATAGCCGCTTGGCTGCCCTGTTTCAGGATTTTGCCTGCTGCTTTGAGAATGCAGATGTGGTGGTGATTGTGCCCACCTACGGGGCAGGAGAGCCAGCGTCGGAGCATTCTGACAGCTTGCGGCTGGCCGTGGCGGTGGCGGAACACCATCCCCAGGTGCGCTATGTGTCTTCTTTAGCGCAACTGCCGCAGGTGTTGACCTCCATTTTGCAAGCCGGGGACCTCGCTATCTTTCTGGGTGCAGGCGACCTCAATCAGCAGATAGCGGCTACGATGCGGGCATATGCAGCCCAGGTGGGGGAACAGCTCCAGACTCCTCCGGAGGGAGAATAGCCTGGGCAAAGAACCCACGCTTTCAACATGGCTGCTTCTGAGGTATCAACACTATGACGACAGCTCCGCTGGTGCCTCAGCAGAACAGGTCCTGTGGGCCCGACGCCGCAGGCCATGCTGGTAACGAGGAGCTTCTTCCTGCTGGGCAAGAAGCGCTGCTGTCTGGACGGATTCGCCCAGGGATCCCCTTGGCCCCTCTGACCACTTTGCGGGTGGGGGGCAGGGCGGAGTGGTATTGTGAGCCCGGCAGCAACCCGGAGCTGCGGCAGTGTTTGGCTTGGGCGCGGGCAGAAGGGATCCCTGCCACTCTGGTGGGGGCAGGCAGCAATTTGCTCATCAGTGACGCCGGTTTGCCGGGGCTAGTGATCCACACCCGGCGTTTGCGCGGGCTGCAACTGCTAGAGGGGGGGAGGATCTGGGCCGCTGCCGGAGAACCTTTGGTCAACCTGGCGCGGGCGGCTGCCAAGCAAGGCTGGAGTGGACTGGAGTGGGCGATTGGGATCCCAGGCACGCTGGGGGGAGCAGTGGTGATGAATGCTGGCGCCCACGGGCACGCCATGGCAGACGTGGTGGTGGAGGTGCAGATTTTGGATGAAGAGCAAGAGCCCTGCCGCTTGAAACCCGCCGACCTGCAATTTGGCTACCGCCGCTCGCGGCTGCAGGACTTGCCCTGGACGGTTATAGGGGCAACATTGCAGTTGATCCCGGGCCAAGATCCAGCCCAGGTGCAGTGGGAAACCCAGCGCCACCTCAACCAGCGCCTAAGCTCTCAGCCCTATCATCTGCCTAGTTGTGGCAGCGTCTTTCGCAACCCCGAAACCTATCCCGCTGGCTGGTTAATTGAGCGAGTGGGTCTAAAGGGCTACCGAATCGGCGGAGCCCAAATCTCCGAGCGCCATGCCAACTTCATCGTCAATTGTGGCCAGGCCAGCGCCAATGACATCTACCGCCTAATTCGCCTAGCCCAGGAAAAAGTCTATCAACAATGGTCGATCCTGCTGGAGCCAGAAGTACGCATTCTGGGATCTTTTGAGGATTCTTCGATAGCTAGTTTTTTCTGACTTAATCTGCTCTTGCTACCCCCTTAACAGTTTACGGGTTAGGGTATGGCTGCTTTGCGTCGATGCCACCATGTGGAGTCCTACTTCAGACTGGTAAACGACGAAAACTTGAAAGAACTCCTTCCCGCTATGGCAGCGGGATCACAGAAGCTATCTCCAAGCTCCATTTTTATAACCCCATTAGGATCCAAGGTACTCGGTGTCCTATTCGTTCCACTAAAGCCTCCGCAACTGCAGGCTGCATCGTCATTTTTTGAGCCGCGGTAAACCACAACCCTTTCATCAGAAAGCTGATGTTATCCCCAAAAGGTAAAATACCACCCCGGAGCTTCTTCCCCATCGGCTCTGTCTTCAACGTTGCACTTCAGGCTTCTTCATGAAAACCCCGATACAATGCCTAGCCCTACACTTGGGAGAATGGCACGGCCTCTTTTCTGACTATCGACCTACTGCCCACGGTGGTTGGGAGCTAGTAGGCCAAAAGCGCAGCCTCATTACCTTTGAGGCTTTGGAGTTGGGCGCGATCCGCCAAACCAATGCCTACTACCCCCTGGAGGGATCCCCTAACCCAACAAGCCGCCAGAGCTGGGTTTACCGAGATTTCTCGCCCGGACTGCGCTTTTTCCCCGATGGCTCCTTTTCTAACGGGCGGCTGCAACTAGCGCCGTTTAGCGACTTTGCCGTTGAGCAAGGCTTTCTCTGGGGAGATCGCAAGGCGCGGCTGGTGCAACAGTGGGATGCCCAAGGTCGTCTGGTAGAGGTAACCGCGATCCTGGAGCGGCGCGGCCAACCTTTGGATCCCGTTGCAGACTGTTCACCCCTGAGCAAAGAGCGACTGAGAGCCTGCCTCCAGGGGAGATGGCGGGGGATCGCCCAGAGCTTTGCGGTTGCCGAGGGCCGGTTTGCCGAAACCGAGGTGGACTGCTCGGGGGCAGAGTGGTTGAGCAACTGGGATCCCTTGCCGGGAGGGCTGTGGATTGGCGGGCCGGATCCCTTGCCCATCCCTACCCTTCATCGGGATCGCCGCTTTTCCGTCAGCCTAAGCTGGTTTCCAGAAGGGCCGGAGGGCCGCCACCTGCTGCGCCTGGTGCGTGACTACGACGAGCGCGGCGCTTGGCAGCGGGTTACCCTAGTGCGGCTGGAGCGGGATCCTGGGTGAGAAAAGCACAGACCTGGGCAAACACGGTCTCCCGCTCGCAGTCCAAAGTGAGAACGTGGTCGGAGCGCTCCAGCCACTGCAGGCTCTTCTCGGCGGATCCCAGTTCCCGATACAGCCACACCGCTTGGTCGGGATCCACCACCGTATCTTGGCGCGGCTGCAGGATGAGGGTGGGCACTTGAATGCTGGCTACCTCCCCCTTGACCTGCTCGATGAGCTCGAGGGCGCTGCGCACCGCCGTCAGATTGAAGCTGCGCAAATAAGCCACTTTTTCTGCCAAAGCGCGGACCTCGCTATCCCGGATCGGCAGGCGGAAGCGGGGGACATCGTCCAAAAGCCAGCCCAGGCTGTTGAGGTACTGCTCCAGGCGAAAGAGGTAGTACCAGCGGTGGCGAATGGCAAAAAACGGCGCCAGCAGCACCAATTTGTGGACAGGATGGGAAAAGGCCAGGTGCAACGCCAACAGGCAGCCGGTGGAAAACCCCACGAGCGAAAGGCGCGGGTACTCCTGGCGCAGAGCTAGGTAATGTTCCAAAGCCCGCCCATACCACTCCGTCCAGCGGGAAGGGGGCATGCGGGGTGCTGGGCGGTCATGGCCGGGGTAGTTAAACCCCTGCACCGTTAGGCCGGCTGCCAACAGCCGCTCCGCCAGCCACTGCAACTCGTAGACGCCACCCCCCAACCCGTGCAGCAGCAGGCAGGCGTGCTCCCCTGATCCCCGCCACAGAAAAGGCTCGTTGCTCAGCATTGAAAACCTCGCGTCAAGACAGGACAGGATCCCTTTCTAGCCCAGCGCAATATCGAGCAGCAGCATCAACACAAACCCACTGAGAACGCCAAAGGTGCCCTCCCGCTCCAACCCCTGCCGGTGCGACTCAGGGATGATCTCACCCGAGATAACAAACAGCATCGCGCCGGCAGCAAAAGCCATGCCCCAGGGCAGCAGCGGCTGAGCCAAGGCAACCACCGTCGCTCCCAAGATGCCACTGATGGGCTCCACCAAACCCGTCAGCAGAGCGATGGCAAAAGCAAACAGCCGCGAATACCCCTGGCCTGCCAGCGACAAGGCCACCACCAGCCCCTCCGGTATGTTATGCAGGCCAATCCCCAGCGCCAGCACCAACCCATCGCTGACTTGGCCGGTAGCGAAACCCACTCCCACCGCCAGTCCTTCCGGGAAATTGTGCAGGGCGATGGCAATGATGAACAGCCAAATCCGTTTCAAATGGGCGCGGTTCTCCCCTTCCACCCCTTTGAAAAAGTGCTCGTGAGGAAAGAGGCGGTGGGCACTCTCCAGGAAGATCGCCCCCAACAACAGGCCCGCCCCCATAATCACCGCCGCCTCGAATTGGGAATGTCCCAGCGCCAGGGCCGCTTCGGTACCCGGCACCAGCAGCGAAAACGAGGTGGCTGCCAACATCACGCCACCCCCAAACCCTAGCAAGATCCCTTGCACCCTCTCCGAGAGTGAGGGAAGAAACAGCGCCGGCAAAGCCCCCAACCCCGTTGCCAAGCCGGCCACAAAGCTAGCCAGGGATCCCGTTGCAATTGGATGCACAGATCACTCTCCGTCAGGGCTCAATGCCTCTCAATTTTCCCCTTTTTCCGGCTAATTCCCATTCACCGCCTCTTTCTCCTCTGAAAATGACTCCCCAGTAGCGCTAGGCTCACCCCTACGGAAAACGCACTTCTAGTGTGTTCAATTGGCGATGACTAAAAGGAAAGCAGAGATGACAAGAAAAGCGATTACAAGGCATTTAACCCCACCTCCCCGACCCAACCAACACAACCGCCCTGCCGCTGACTGGCCTCTCTTTCTCCGATCCACTCCCTGCCGGCCTAATCGTTGCCAATCCTAATAACTTGAACAACGACTGTGGCGGGACGGTGGCAGCTCCCCCCGGGGCAAACTCCATCTTGCTGGTCAATGGCACCCTAGGAGCTAATGCTAGCTGCACCATCCGCTTGGATCTTCAAGTTACGGCCACCACAGCGGGATCCCTGACCAGTCCAGCGGTAGTCCTCAGCAGCAACCAGGCGCCCAATGCCACCGCAGCCGCCATTACCCTGACGGTGACGGTGCCAGCTCCCGCCTTTACCATGGACTTTCTTCCCAACCCGCTTGGCCCAATTGGCCCACGTCCCGTTACCGGGAATGGAACTTTGACGTTTACAATAACCAACAACGCAGCCATTCCATTGACGGGCTTGGCCTTTAACCACACCTTGCCGGGAAGGCCGCCTCCTTTAACCGTAGGGCCTGGTGCACCTCCTCCCTTACCTGCTTCCTGTGGTGCTGGAGCTAACCTCACAGCCTCGGTGGGTGGGAACACCATTCAATTCACCGGAGGACAAGTAGCCCCAGGACAAACTTGCACAGTGACCATCCCTGTCCAAGTCACATTCGCAGCTACGGACTCAGCCGGCACCTACAACTACACCAACTCCCCGGTGACGTTGAACAGCACTGAGGCTGCCCCTGTTACAGCGGGGCCAGTAACCTGGACAGTTGTAGTGAATTAGTCCTTCAAAAGCAGCTCGGCAATTTGAATGGCGTTGAGGGCCGCACCTTTGCGGATTTGATCCCCGCACAGCCACAGCTCTAGGGCCTTGGGCTCGGAGATATCCTGGCGGATGCGGCCCACCGCCACCTCGTCTTTGCCGGCTACATCAATGGGCATGGGGAAGCGGTTGTGTTCCCAATCTTCAATCAGCACTACCCCAGGCGCTTGAGCCAAGATTTGCCGAGCTTGTTCTACTGGGAAGGGCTGTTCAAACTCCAGGTTGAGGGCCTCGGCGTGGGTACGTAGCACCGGCACCCGCACACAGGTAGCTGTCAGCCGCAGGTTGGGGGATCCCATAATCTTGCGGGATTCGTTGACCATTTTCATCTCTTCCTGGCAGTAGCCGTTCTCTTGCAGGGGGCTGTTGTGGAGGAAGAGGTTGAAGGCGATGGGGTAGGGGAACACCTGGGGCTGAAAGGGCTGGCCTTGCAGGTAGGCGCGGGTTTGCTCCTCTAGCTCCACCATCGCGCGGGCCCCAGCTCCACTCGCCGATTGATAGGTAGCAGCCACCACGCGGCGCAGGGGGATGTGGCGATGCAGGGGGTAGATGGCCACGCACATTAGGATGGTGGTGCAGTTGGGGTTGGCAATGATCCCCCGGTGGCAAAAGGCTTCCTGGGGGTTGACCTCGGGCACCACCAGCGGGACATCGGGATCCAGACGAAAGGCGCTGGAGTTGTCGATCAGCACCGCTCCTGCCTCGACGATGGTTCTGGCCCAGGTTTTGGAGACACTAGCACCGGCAGAGGCCAGCACCAGATCCAGGCCCCGGAAGGCCGCTTCTGAAACCGGCTCCACCGGGATCCGTTCCCCCTTGAAGGTCAAATAGGTGCCCGCTGAACGGGGCGAGGCCAACAGCTTCAACTCTGCCACCGGAAAGTGGCGCTCTTCCAGCAGTTTCAGCAGCTCCGCTCCTACTGCTCCTGTGGCCCCCAAGATGGCCACCCGTTGTTGCCGTCCCATGCTTTCTTGTCCTCAGGTTTTCCTCATTCTATGGCTCTCCTCTAGTCCTTGATTCCCTGGACAATCAGCCACTTTGTGGCATAACCAACCTCCTGCCTTGGCGGAGATGGGCTGAGCTAGTAGGCTTACGAGTACATCTTTTCTGGTAGGCACTTTGCCTAGGCTAAAGTTGGCTCCGTCTTTAGCCGGTGTGCCTTATGGGGGCAAGGAGCACCTACCTGCAGCTCGCGGGGAAGTTACGCCTGTGGAGATTCCTCTGGCGGGGTGGTAGGGGTAAACTCTGCCACTAGCTGCGGGTCGTGGAAGCAGGAAGAAAGCGTCAACCTGGAGCAAAAGTCCGC
>NZ_JANSIT010000016.1:0-49759 GCF_047462215.1 Synechococcus sp. O70.1
GTCAGGGCCGGATCGAAGGGCTGGGTCCACTTTCCCCTGAAATAGATGGCGTTGAGCAAAACCATCCTGTCTTCACGGCCGAGGCGATCCACGAGGCGGTCAATCTTGCCCTGGGTGCGCTCGGCTACCCAACGGTTGATGGCCTGCACCGTTTGAGGGGATCCCAGCTCCACCCGATTGGCCACTGCTTGGTAATAGGTAGCCAGGGCTTGCAAAAAGGGAGGCCGCAAGGTGAGGGTGGTATCGACCCAAAGGCCGTTGGCCATTTGCACCTGGATTGGCCCTGCTGTTTGCGACCTTTCCGCCAGCCAGCGCACCATCTGAGCCTGGGTCCAGTTCAACTCATTGAGGGAGAGTTCCTGGGCCTCCAGGACCTTGGCCATTGCCGCTTGGGTCTCTCCAGCAGCGCCGTTGTACAGCAGGCTCAAGGCTAGGCGAATGCTCAAGGGGGAGAAAAAAAGGTTCTCTCGCGGCTGCTGCCGGAGCCAGTGATCGAAGAGTTTTAGCGCAAAGCGACTTTGGGCTTGCTGGGCCACCGCCTCTTCTCCATACCCTTCCCCGTAGGTCACGGTCGGCTGGAACGGGATCCGCAGAGGGGTTTCCCGGGATCCCATCCCGTGCGTGGGCCAAAGGCCCAAGAGCAACAGGCCAAACAGAACTAAAAGCGGGATCTGGCTTGCCGAGAATCTGCTCATTCTTGGCTGGGGAACGACTCTGAGGCTATGGTATCGGGCTAGGGGTGGAGGGCTCTTGCCCAAACTGGCCGTTGTGGCTGCGCTTGAGGAGATCCCGGCCAAACTGGCCAAGGCTTTCCTCTAGTCCTCGTTCGCGACAGCGGTGCGGCCCAATTCCTGTCGGATTAGCAGCAGCAGAGCCAGCACCAAGGTCACTTCCGAGAGCAAGGTGGCCAGGGCTGCCCCTCGCCACCCCCACGCCGGGATCCAGATCCCGTTCAAAGCTCCATTCAGGACTAGGGCTGCCAGTTGTCGGCGGCTTCGCAGCTTTTGCAGGCCAGCGCCAGTGAGCAGATGAGACAGCAGCAGGTGGAGCCCTTCTAGCAAAATGACGGGACTAAGCCAGCGCAGGATGAGAGCTGTCTCTTGGTAGGCGGATCCCAGCAGCCAAGGAATCCCGTAGGATCCCAGGGCCACCCCCAGAGTAGCCAAGCTGCCATAGCCGACCACCCAGGGGAAAAGCTGGCGGGCGTAGCGGCAGCCCTGCAGCAGGCCCTGCTGACCCTGGCGGCACAGCTCGGCAAAGTGGCTAGTGAGCAGCGCAATCATCGGCGTTTGCGAGAAGTTGATGACCCGGTAGGCGGCGCTGTAGAGCCCCCCTGTTGCGCTCGAGGCCAGGCGAGGCAAAAGCAGCTTGTCTAGGTCGGCGAAGGTTTTTGCCGCAGCCAGCCCTACGGCAAAGTCCCAACCTGCTCTCAGCCGTGGCCCTACCTCTTGCCAGTCCAGAGCCGCAAGAGAAGGAGCGCACCACCGCCGCATCCTCCAGCTCATTGCCCCCAGCACTGCCAACACCATTAGCCCGTAGAGGATAGCCCATTGGGTCAGGGATCCCCAGCCCAAAACCATCGCCAGCAGCACGGCGCTAACCCGCCCTAGGGCCATGCCGGTGTCGATGAAGGCTACCCCGGCAACTTGCTCTTGCCCAATGAGGATCCCCCTGTACACTTCGGGGAGGGCAATAAACAGCAGGTCGCTCCCCAGCAGGATGCCCACCTCAAGGGGGGAGATCCCGACCAGCCAAAGGCTCAGCAGAGGTGTTAACAGCAGCACTATCCCGCCGCAGCCCAGTCCGACCAGCCACAAGCTGGGAGCGATCTCCTGGGCAGATGCTGCGGATCCTCGGCCGCTCAGGCGCTGGATCAGAAGCTCTGACTGGCCCCAATAGCCAAAGGGGGCAGCTAGATTGCTGCAGGCCAAGATGGCGGAGAACACCCCAAATGCTTCTGGGCCCAACAGCCGCGCCAACAGGACGAAATAGGCTCCAGACAACCCTAAGCGCAGGCCATTGCCCAGCATCAGCCAGGCTGCCTGGCGCAGTCGGTGCCTTGCTTTTCCTGGACGAGGCCTGCCAAAGCTAGAGATACTGAGTAGATGCTGAGGCTGTCCGCCTAGCTGCATCAGCGGGCCCCAAGGTCGGCTCCCATTCTTTTTCCGGCAGTTTTTCATGGCCAAACTTTACCCTGTTGCTCCTGCCCCGCCCAGCTCCAGCGCCTTAGAGGAGCGGAAGCCTCAAGCCTTGTTTTCCCCCCACTCCAAGCCGGCCGTACTGCGACAAGTCCTTCCCCCACCGCCGTCCCCTAGCCCCCCTTGCCTGGGATCCCCCCCGGCCAAAACAGTAGGCCAAGGCTATCGAGCCCTTGCCTTGCTCTTGCTGGCTAGCGGGTTGCTGTGGGGAGGACTGGGATCGCGGCTGGCCTACCTGCAACTGGTGCGTGCCCAGTACTACCGCCAGTTGGCCGACACCAACCGCATTCGCCTGTTGCCCCAGCCGCCGGAGCGGGGACGCATTGTCGATCGCAACGGCGTGTTGCTGGCCGGTAGTCAACTGTCCTACTCGGTCTTTCTCTGGCCGTTGGTGCAGTCGCGGCAGGGTTGGCAGGAGACGATCCCCAAGCTGGCTCAGTACCTAAACCTGGATGCCAAAGAAATTGCCCAAAAACTGGAGCAAGCAGGTTATCGCTCCCCATTCCCTGTGCGCATCCTGCGCAACGCCAGCCCCGAGGTAGTAACTCGGCTGGAGGAGAGAAGCCGGGAACTTCCAGGAGTGATGGTGGAGGCGGAGACGGTACGCTTCTACCCCCACGGCAGCTTGGCCGCTCACCTGCTGGGCTACACCGGCGAGATCCCCCCAGAGCAGCTGCGAGCCGATCCCAGCTATCGCCTGGGGGACATTGTCGGCCTGATGGGGGTGGAGGAACTGTTTGAGAGCCATCTGCGCGGCCAGGGGGGTGGGCGCCAGGTGGAGGTGGACGCCGTGGGAAAGGTGCTGCGGGTGCTAGGCGAACAGCCTCCTCGGCCGGGCAAAACCCTGCAGCTGACGCTGGACGTGCGACTGCAGCAGGCGGCAGAGCGAGCCCTGGGCCAGCAGAAAGGAGCAGTGGTCGCCATGGATCCCCGCGACGGCTCGATCCTGGCTATGGCCAGCTATCCCACCTTTGATCCCAACCTCTTTTCTGGCCGCATCACCCAAGCGCAGTGGGAGAGCCTGCAAAAGCAGGATTTTCCCTTCCTCAACCGCGCCCTGCGGCCCTATCCCCCTGCTAGCACCTACAAAATCATCACCACTGCCGCCGGGATTGAATCGGGGGTCTTCCCTCCCGATACGGTGCTGCAGACGGCTCCCTACATTAGCGTAGGCGGGTGGCGCTTCTGGGAATGGAACCGCGTCGGCTTCGGGCGGCTGAACTACCGTCAGGCGATAGCCTACAGCAGCGACACCTTTTTCTACCAAATTGCTCTAGGCACCAAGGCCGCCCCCTTGCAAGAATGGTCGCGCCGCTTTGGGTTAGGCCAGCCTACCGGGATTGGCCTCAAAGGGGAAGCTGCTGGGCTGGTGCCCGATGCCGCGTGGAAACAGCGCCACTGGCGCGAGTCCTGGCACGTGGGCGATACGGTCAACATGTCCATCGGGCAAGGATTTGTCACCGCCACGCCGCTGCAGATGGCAGTGGTGACGGCAGCGGTAGCCAACGGTGGCTGGCGGGTTCGTCCCTTGCTCTCCCAGCAGGTGATCCCGGAAAGCCCTGTGCCCCTGCGACAGAAGGTGGGCCTCTCCCCTGCCACCTTGCAGATCCTGCAGCAGGGGTTGCGGGATGTGGTAGTTTACGGCACCGGCGGCAACGCCAACCTGGGCCCAGGCTTTCCTCCCGTAGCAGGCAAAACTGGCACCGCTGAGGATCCGCCGCGGCGCTCCCACGCCTGGTTTGTCGGCTACGCTCCCTACGATCGGCCTGAGTTGGTGGTCGTGGTTTTTCTAGAAAACAGTGGCGGCGGCGGTGGAACCCGGGCAGCTCCGATCTTCCGCGAGGTGATGCGGGCTTACTTCCAAAGCAACTAGTGATACCCCAGCTCCACCCTTTGCTAGGAGAGCATTAGCATGATCTCAGTGCTACCTTTGTGTTCAAAAAATTCTGCTCTGCTCCTCGATTGGGTTAGCACGAGGGAGTCCCTAAGCTCCTTCTCTAGCCGGCTTCTAGCCTAAGTTGGCTGTAAAATAGGTCAGTGATTTGGAGCCAAATGGCTACAATCCTATCGTCGGCAGCGGCTGTGCCCTGGCACAAGGCTAGCCCTGCTCCTACAGCCACAACTTCTCTGAGCAGCTCATTGAGGAGACCAGGATGAACAAGGCAGAGCTTGTGGAAGCCGTCGCTCATCGCGCTAACGTAACCAAAAAAGAGGCTGAGGCTGTCTTGACGGCAGCCTTGGAGATCATCGTGGAAGAGGTTGCCTCCCGCGATGAAAACGGAGAACCCAAAGGAAAGGTCACCCTAGTGGGCTTTGGTTCCTTTGAGGCCCGCAAGCGCAAAGAACGGGAAGGCCGCAACCCGAAAACCAACGAGAAGATGGTGATTCCCGCCAGCGTTGTCCCCACTTTCACCGCCGGCAAAGCTTTTCGCGATGCGGTGGCAGCTGGCCACAGGTCTTGAACCGCTGGGTTAGGCCAGGTCCCGTTCGCATAGGCGGGAGGGAGTCCTGAGGGGATTAGCGTGCAACGGCCTCGACATGGTGGCCACCGAGCTTGGGCAGCAGCGATTGCTGGTTGCCCGGCTGAGGCCATCGTGGATTTTTCCGCCAGCCTCAACCCCCTGGGCCCGCCGCAGTCGGTTGTGCAAGCCCTAGTTCGAGCGCTGGCGGCACCGGACCCAGTTGCCATCAGCTGCTACCCGGATCCCGACTATCGAGAGCTACGCGCTTGTTTGGCGCAGCGCTGGTCAGTCGACCCGGAGTGGATTTTTGTCGGCAACGGGGCGGCGGAATTGCTGACCTGGGCTGCTCGGGAGGCACAGGGGCTGGAGGTATGGCTGCCCCGTCCCGCTTTTGGCGACTATGAGCGGGCACTGCGGGCAGCAGGTGCCGTGATCAAGCCGCTGGATTGGCTGTCTTGTTCGGGATCGCCCACTGCTGCTTTGCTGCCAGAAGGGATCCCTGGCAACAAGAGAGGCCGGGTGCTCTGGCTAAACAATCCCCACAACCCGACGGGCCAGCTGATCCCGCGGGAGGCCATTCTGCCTCTTCTACCCCACTTTGAGCAGGTGGTGGTGGATGAGGCTTTTATGGACTTTCTCCCGGGAGACGCGCCGCAAGATCCAATTGATCTCTGCGCTGCAGCTGCTTGCCCCAGCGGGTCAGTGGCCCCTTTGCCCCGCAGCCAAACCTTGATCCCCTACCTTGAGGCCCACCCTAACACCCTTGTCATTCGCTCGCTGACCAAGTTTTTTACTTTACCCGGGTTGCGCATTGGGTTTGCAGTGGGCCATCCGGAGCGCTGGCGACGCTGGCGGCAGTGGCGGGATCCCTGGAGCGTCAATGGCTTGGCGGCAGTGGCGGCGGCAGCGGCTTTGGCTGACGCGGACTTTCGCCAGCGCACCTTGATGTGGTTGCCCAGGGCCCGCGAGCATCTGCTCAGAGGTCTGCAGGCGCTGCCCGGTTGGGATCCCTGGCCCAGCCAAGCCAATTTTGTGCTGGTGCGCTGCCCCCTCTCCGCCACGCAGCTTCAAGAACAGCTGCTGCGGCAGTACCGCATCCTGGTGCGGGATTGCCTAAGCTTCCCAGAGCTGGGGGATCGCTATCTGCGTATTGGCCTAAGAACTCTGCCGGAGCAAGAGCGCCTGCTCTCGGCCTGTTGGGAGATCCTGGAAAATCTCTCTCCTATAGCACCCATTGACTGATAGGGGCTTCTTTGGGGCCAAGCTCTAGAGGCCGGCCTCAGCTCTGTGGCATGGTATTAATGGCGTTGTCTCTGTCCCTTGCCCCAGTCCTGCTGTCAAGCTGTCAACGGCTAGAGTGTGAGGTTGGCTTTGCATACTGGTTCCTAAGCGAGGGAGGGTAGGTTATCTATGGACTTTTCTCCACTTCACTCAGATCCTACTCAGCCCCTGCCGCCGCCTCAGAAAACGCAGCTGACGCCCCAACGAACGCTTTCGGAAGTCCCTAGCCGTCTGCATCTGGATCCGCCCAAAGAAGGGAAACATTTCCGTCTCTGGCCGCGTTTACAGCGCCGGGAGTCCATCTCACGGCTGCGGGGGAGCCAGTCCGCTAGCAGCCTTCCCACCCACCGTCCTTTGCCTGTGCTGATCCAAGAGGTGGTGGAAGATTTAGAGGAAGAAGAAGTGCCCCGCCCTTCTAGAGGAGTTTCGCCCCTGGCGGCTTTGCTGGTTTGGGTGCTCTCTTGGGTGGGGATTGGCTTTGGGGTGCGCTGGCTACTCTGGCCAGAGGATCTGTCGCTGCCCAAAGCTGAAAAGAAACTTGCTTTGGTGGACTTGGCCCAGCTACCCCTGATTCCCGAGGTGGGGGAAGAGTCGTATTCAGGTGGGGTGACTCCCCCTGAGTTAGCGCTGGGGTTGACCACTCCTTCGGTGGAGGAACTGCAAGTTGAGCCCCTTGAAAATGTCCCCAACCCGCTGGATAGCCTGCAAACTCCTCCCAGCCAGGAGACATGGGTGGAGAAATTGGCAGCTAGCCTGGAGCGTCCCTCCCAAGACAAGCTGCCCCGGCCGGTACCTTTGACCGGCAGCGATCCCGACTCGCTGGGGCCAAACCGCGGCGAGGGCACTTTCTTGGTGCTGACCACCTACTCTGGGGAGGAGAGCTTGGCGCAGGCTCGCCGCATTGCCCGTGACGCCTTTGTTAAAGAGGTGAACGGCCAAAAGTTTGTACAGGTAGCAGCCTTTGCACAACTAGAATATGCCCGCTACCATGCCGAGACCTTGAAAAATCAGGGCTTTAACGTCACGATTGTCGAGCAGTAGCTTGGGCCGTTGAGTTGCAATCACCTTTGGCCTCCCCACAGCTCTTCTAGATAAGCTTGGCAGCGGCGTAGAAGCTGGCGGCTTTCTTCAAAGGTCATTTGTTCCAAAGCTTCGGCGTAGGAGCACCAGCGGTAGGCAGCCACCTCCTCTGGTTGAACCTGTAGCTCAGGGGGAGGGAACTGGGTTGGCAGGAGAGCGACGTAGTAGGTAACGGTCTTGGCTACGGCATTCCCGGCGGAATCGGTGAAGGTGTAAACCTCCTGCAGCGATAGAGGCTCGGACTGGCCCGGCAACACTAGAAAGTGATACTCGGTCAGGCCGGTTTCCTCGCGCAGCTCCCGCTGGGCTGCCGCCAGCTCGCTCTCACCCTCATCTTTGTGTCCTTTGGGGAAGGCCCAGTGCCCCTTTTGGTGCTGAATGAGCAGATAGAGATGGGATCCCTGGGCAGGTGGGAGGGGAAGCACCGGGATCACGCCGTAGGCAGCATCCGTCAGCATGAAAAGATTCTAGCTTTCCTGCCCCCCAAATCCTAGGCCTCAGCAGAGAGGGAGGATGCCAGCTGCTCGTCTCCCCACCCTCTTCTTGGTCGGTGGGGTTCGGGATTCTGAGCTGAGCTTCTTGGCCCCTGAGAGCAGCAGGCTAAGCCTAAGGTTTTTCCCGTAGCCTGGAGAACAGGTACACCCCATCGCGATGGTAGAGCAGTCGAAACGAGGCTTCTTTTTGTAAAGCTCGGATCAGAGCATGGGAGAACTCTAGGCTGCTGCGCCATCCTGGATGGCGGCTGTTCAGTAGCACATAATCAAAGGGATCCCATTGGTCAGGGGGGGATCCCTTAAAGCGGCTTTCGTCGGTAAAGTAAATAACCCGCCGGTGGGTGAGGTGGGGGCAGATCTCGTGGGTGGTGAGAACGCCCCCTTGAGTGGTGATCTGGGCAAGGGCCTCTCGAGTGGCCTGCCAAGTGTCGAGAGACTGGAGATAGATAGATCCGAAAAAAGTGTATTTGCCCAGAGCCAGAAAAGCCAGCAGCGACCAGGTCAGGGCCGCTTTCTTGGCAAAGCGAGCTTGAAAGCAAGGCGTTTTCATCCTTTCAATAATAGCCAGAAATAAGAAGGGGACAACAGGCAGCGCATACTGGTGCACCAGATCCCGATAGGCAGGATTGCTGGAGAGAATGTTCAGCCCTAAAGTTGGCAGAGCAGGGATCCAGGGATCCCAGTGGCGCCAAGAAAGCCCCCAGGCCACGGGGATAATCAACAAAAATCCATAGAATAGGGTATCGAGAGAGAAGAATTTGCCCAAGACTAATGTTGGCTTGAGCACCAAGTTTTGGATGATCTCAGAAACAGAGCTGCCCAGATAGCTATAGTGGGAGATGGCCGCCGGCTCGCTGCCGCTAAAGTGAGGGATAATCCAAAAAGTGGCTATGCCAAACCAGGCTGAACCTAAGGCTACGGCCACCCAGCCGGCCACCTGGTAGCGCTGTTGCCAGCGCTTCTGGATTCGCCTGCTTTCGAAAAGCAGTAGCCAAACTCCCAGGGCAACAACATTGAGAGACAGCACCGCTTTGCAGCCGAGGATACCGCTCAGGCACAGCAAGAACCCCCACAGGTTGGCAGAGCGAATGCAGAGTATAGTTGCCAAAAAAAGGGGAACGGCCAACACTTCTGGGTGAAAATCAAAAAGGTTGGCGTTAAAGATAGCCGGGTAGAGAAGATAGGCGGCGGCAATGGTCTTTGCCTTTCCAGGATCAACCTCGGCCTGGAGCGCAAGATGGTAAACGGCCAGCGCTCCCAAAGTTAGCGCCAGAGATTGGATGCCGAACAGCCAATAAACCGAGGGGACAATGCGGTACAAGAAACTGATGGGATATAGGATGAAGGCCGCATGATCTCCGAGGATGTGGATCCCGCGGATGGTGGAAAAAGGAACTTCTCCACGGCTAATTAGATAAATTGATTGGTCAAAAATTCCGAGGTCGTAGCCGCCTGACTGAAATAAGTGATGTCGCACAACGCTGCAGCTCAAAAGAGCCAAGAAAGCGCAGAGCAGCATTGCCAACAAAGACATAGGCAGAGGACGATCCTTCAACACTCGCCAAGACTGGGGGATCCCACCGGAGCAGATCCAGTTGCTGCCAACGAACTGTCGGTTCTGCCCAGCCGAAGCCGTGTTGCCATCGCAAAAGCTAGGGATTGCTTGACCTAGACAGCAGTGCAGACAGCTTGGCCCGAAGTCTGAGGAAAAACCCCGACAGTCTTGCTAGAAGAGGCACCGCGACCGTCCACCGATGAGGAGGAGAGTTGGCCATTGTCTCGGCTGTGGAGGCAGCGCAGAAGCTTGAGAAGGTCTAAAGTTTTGCTTTCTTTCCACCGCCTCTTTTTAGGATACAGGCAGGGTATCCAAAGCCGCTGGGTGGGAATTCTGCATGGGTGAAGCCATTCGCTACGACCTGCTTTTGGTGGGGGGGAGCTGCTCGAACCTAATCCTGGCCCATCGCCTTCTGGATCTGGCCAAGCTCTCTGGGCTTAAAATCTCCATTGCCATTTTGGAAAAAGCCCGGCAATTTGGTGGGCACATTGTCAGTGGCGCTATCTGCAACCCCCAGGTGATTGCCAAGCTTTTCCCGGATTTTGAGAGCCAAGGATTTCCCCACGAGGGGCGGGTGGAGGTGAGCCACCTGAGCATATTGGGATCCCAGGAACGGTGGGACTTGCCAGAGGCAGTGATCCCAAAGGGGTTGCGCAAACAGGGGCAGCTCATCCTCACCCTCAGCCATGTCATTCGCTGGCTAGCCGAAACCCTACAAGAAAAGGCTAAAGGGATCCCCAACGTCACCCTGGACGTATTCCCTGGCTTTGCCGCCCATGAGATCCTCTATGAGGGGGAGCGAGTCATTGGGGTGCGGGTGAGCGACTCCGGCCAGGTTTATGAAGACTGTGTCTTTGCCGAGCTCACTTGTTTTGGCGACAAGGGGTTTATCTCTAAGGATCTGATCGAAAAGTTTCACCTGCGCCCCCGGCCGCAACTGTGGTCAGTGGGGGTCAAGGAGCTGTGGCAGATCCCTGGCTCGCTGCAGGGGCAGGTGTGGCATACCCTGGGCTACCCCGTTTTGGATGGCAGCTTTGGTGGCGGCTTTGTCTATGGTCTCAAAGATAACCGCCTGGCTCTGGGCCTCATCATTGGCCTCGACAGCAAAAATCCCAACCTCAACCCGCAGCAGCGCCTGCAGGAGTTCAAAGCCCACCCCTGGATCCAGTCCCTGATTGCTGGCGGCAAGTTGCTCAAGTACGGGGCGGCTGTCATTCCCGAAGGGGGCTACTACAGCTTGCCCACCCGCTTTGGCGTCGAAGGGGCCTTGCTCTTGGGCGATGCCCTGGGGGTGCTGGATGTGGGCAGCCTGGCCGGGATCAACAACGCCATGGAGACCGGCTACCTAGCAGCGGGCCTCATTCACGACGGCTTCTTGAAAGGAGATCTGCGGATCCAAGAGGCCTACCAAAAGGCGGTGATGGAGAGCTCCGTTGGCCAAGATCTCTACCGTAGCCGCTACTTCCGGGAGGCCTTTTTGGAAAACTCCCGTCTGCTGGAAGCGTACCTGCCCCAGATCTGCCGCAGCGTGGATGCCGGCCACCCTTGGCTGGGATCCCTGCGCTGGGGCCTGCAGGATCCCGTGCGTCGCGGCAGGGAACTCCTGCGTGCCTATACCCTGCTGACGGGACGGGTCAGCGCCAGCGAGCCACCCCCACGGGGATATGTGGCCCCCCATGCCGCCATCCAGGCGGACTTTGTGGCCCCCAGCGTTGTGGATCCCGAAACATTGACCACTCGAGCGGGCTATTTCTCGCGATCCGAGGCCGTCTTTTTTGCGGATCCCCGCTACCCCGAAGGCAACCGCCATATTCTCGAGTTTAGCGCCGACACCTGCCGCCAGTGCATTGCCACCTACGACAAACTCAACCGCCCTACCCCCTGCGTGGCCGATTGCCCGGCGGAAGTCCACCACATCCGGGAACGCAACGGCCTCCGCTCCCACGCCATGGCTTTGGAAAACTGCATCCAGTGCCGCACCTGCGAGATTGTCTGCCCCTATCTCAACTTGCGGGTTAACCCCAGCTACGAGGGATCCGGCCCCGATTTCTACGGGCTGTAGTGTCCTCTAGGTTGGCTAGGGCAGCTCTCTGGCCAGTTGGGACGGCCAACCACTAGAATCCCAGTCTGGACTCTAGAGGAGACAGTTCTTGGCCAATCCCTTTAGCCAGAGGCAGTCCTCTTGGAGGAGGACGGGGCCCTTTTTGGGTAGCTACACCCTGAGCCTAGATCCGCACCACCTGTGGGTGCCCTTGGCCTGTTTTGGGGATGGGCTCTGTATTTGGCTGGCCTTCGGGGCAGCTTACTGGCTGCGCAGCCTAGGCCCTCACCAACTTTTGCCGTGGGATGTTTACGCTGGCTTGGGGTTGCTGACCGTTCTCAGCTACTGGGGCGTTCAGGCCGGTTTGGGAGGATACGGCGAATCAAAGCGCCTATCTCGCTTCGAGGAATGGGCCAGCTTGCTGCTGGGGCTGGGGGTGACCTTCGGCCTGGTGCTGGCAGGGGCCTTCTTCGTGCGCTCCGTCTCGCTCTCACGCTTGGTGGTGGGCTATGCTGGCCTACTAGCTCTGCTCGGCTTGACGGTAATGCGGGCAGCGCTGCGGCTGGGCATGGGCTGGCTATACGCCCGCGGCCAGGGGCGGCGACGGGTCATCTGGGTGGGATCCGGCTTGCTCTTGGCCGAGGTGCTGGAGCGGCTAGAGCGCTGTCCGGCCTTGGGGTTCGAGATCAAGGCTTGGGCCGTGGCTGGGGATCCCTCGGCGCCAGAGCCGGGGCTTCTGCAGAAGCTGGAGCGGCTTGAGCCCGCTCATCTGGTGGCCTATGTACAGGCTCACCCTGAGATCCAGGAGGTGTGGTTTGGGCAGCCCCAGTTGGCCTCTGCGCCCCTCTTGCTGAGCTTGCAAGCCCTCTCCGTTCAAGTGCGCCTGGTGCCAGAGCTTCTCAGCTTCTTAACCGTTAACCTCCAGTTCCACTCTCTGGATGGGATCCCGCTGCTGACGCTGCGGCAGCCACCTCTGCGCTATGCCCACAACCGTTTCCTCAAGCGAGCTGTAGATATCCTAGGGGCCTCCCTGGGTCTGGTGTTGCTTAGCCCGCTCTTCCTGGTCATCGCTCTGCTGGTGGCCTGCAGCAGCCCTGGCCCCATCCTGTATTGGCAGGAGCGAGTGAGCTTGGACGGGCGGCGCTTTTGGATTGCCAAGTTCCGCACCATGCGGGTGGACGCCGAAGCCTCTGGCCAGCCGGGCTGGACGCGCCCTGGGGATCCGCGCCGAACCAAGATAGGAGCCTTTTTGCGCCGCACCAATCTGGACGAGCTTCCCCAGCTTTGGAACGTTTTGAAGGGGGAAATGAGCCTGGTGGGCCCTCGCCCCGAGCGGCCCTACTTCGTGGAGCAGTTTAGCCAGGAGATCCCCAAGTATCCAGATCGGCACTTGGTGAAAAGCGGCCTCACCGGCTGGGCCCAGATCCACGGCCTGCGGGGAGACACCAGCATTGCCCGCCGCACCCAGTATGATCTCTACTATGTGCAAAACTGGTCTCTATGGCTGGATCTGCGCATCCTGGCCATCACCCTCTGGCAAGGGATCTGCGGACGGTTGAACGGATATTAGGGGTTGCTCATGTCCTCCTTGCCCACGCCCCAAGAGCTCCTCTACGAGGGCAAAGCCAAACGGGTCTACCGCACCGCCGATCCCCAGGTTTACCTCTGTCAGTACAAAGACGACGCCACGGCTTTTAATGCCCAAAAGCGGGGATCTATCGCCGGCAAGGGGGAGGTCAACTGCACCGTCTCTAGCCGGGTGTTTGCCTACCTGGCGCGGCAGGGCATCCGCAACCACTTTCTGGCCCAGACCGGCCCCCGTGAGATGCAGGTGCGCGCCCTGCGGATCCTGCCTTTGGAAGTGGTGGTGCGCAACCGTGCTGCCGGCAGCCTCTGCAAGCGCCTGGGCCTGGAGCGAGGCCTTCCCATCGAGCCGCCGCTGGTGGAGTTCTATTACAAAAACGATGCCCTGGGGGATCCCCTGGTGACTCCCGACCACATCCGCCTGTTGCGCCTGGCCACGCCAGAGCAAGTGGAGGTGTTGGGATCCCTGGCTTTGGCAGTCAACACTCACCTTCGCGACTTCTGGAGGCGCTGCCGGCTGGAGCTGGTGGACTTTAAGTTGGAGTTTGGCTTGGACGAGGAAGGGCAGATCTGGCTAGCGGACGAAATTAGCCCCGACACCTGCCGTCTTTGGGATCTGGAGGGAGCTGAGCCACGAGTGCTGGATAAAGACCTCTTTCGCTTTGATCTCGGCGATCCGGCAGCCGGCTACCAAGAGGTGCTGCAGCGGGTGCTCCAGGCTACGGATCCCAATCTCCCCTCTCCCTTTGGGAAAGGGGTTGGGGGTGGGGGCTAGAATACTGGCGACATACCCTGCTACACCCGGCACCTTGACGGGATCCCCTGTGACTTCTCCCCGCCCCGACGACCGCTTCCGCCGTCAACTGGCTAATCTACTGGACACCTGGGTGGAGCAGGGGCTAATCCAGCCGGAGCAACGGGATCGCCTGCGGGAGTACTACCAGCTAGAGAGCTTGCCGCGAACAGCCGGCAGCCGCTTTACCCTGGTGCTGCTGCTGTTTGGCGCCGTGCTAGTGGGCTTGGGGGCGATCTCCTTCGTGGCCGCCAACTGGGACGCCATTCCCCGCTGGGCCAGAGCCTTGGGATCCCTGGCTCTCACGCTGGGGCTGCAGGGGGTCGGCTTTCGGCTTAGGCAGCAGGGCTCCCCGCGCTTGGGCAGCGCCTTGTTGATTGCCGGCGAGCTGTCTTTGGGGGCTGCCGTTGGCCTGACGGCCCAGTGGGTTCAAATCGGGGGATCCCCGGCGGGCTTGTTCTTGGCCTGGGGGCTGGGCAGCCTGGCCATGGCCTACAGCTTGGTCCACACCCCCAGCGGCATCTTGGCCTGTCTCTTATTCGCCCTGGCTGGGATAACTACCCTGTGGGAGGAGGGGATCGGCTTGGCTCTGGATCCTCTCTACCCCTGGCTGGCCCTTGGCCTATTGCTGCCCCTTGCCTATGGGTGCCGCTCCCGTTGGATCTTGGCTTTGGCATTGGTAAATTTCGGCCTGGCGCTAGAAAGGTTGGCAGGGCGCTGGGACAGGTCTGCAGAAAGCTTGACCCTCTGGCTGCTGCTTGGTCTTGCTGTCGTCTGGGGGCTGGGCTTTTGGCACCAACGCCGTGGGCAGTGGCTAGGCCAGATCTTGACCGGAGAAGATGGCCAGGAGGGCGAGCAGGAGCAAGGCTGGGATCTGGCTCTGGCGACGGAGGAGCTGGCCTCCCTAGGGTTGGGCTTTCTCCTCTACCTCTGGAGCTTTCGTGAGCTTTGGGACTGGGATCTCAAACCTGTACCCTTAGTCCAAACTGTGGATCCCTGGGCGGGCCTGTCGGCAGCAGGATTGCTATTGCTAGCCGGTTGGAGCTGGTGGCAGGGCTGGCAGGCAAAGCGATCCCAGCCCGTTTCTGCTTGGCTGAAGGATGCTGCCGTTCTGTTCTCGCTGGTCGCCTTGGCGCTTTTGCTGGGGATCCGCAGCGCCCTGCCTTTGAACCTAACCGCAAAGGTAGCCTTGGCCTTCTTTGCTCCCTGGATCGTGACCCTTTTGCTCGTGGGATTGTCGGTGGTGCTCTGCTGGGAAGGGCTACAGCAGGGGCGGCGGAGCCGCTTCTGGCAGGGGCTATTGGGCCTGACCTTGGTGGTGCTGACCCGCTTTTTCGAGTACCAGACCAACCTGATGACCAAATCGGCGGTGCTGGTGGTCTGTGGGATCGGCGTGATCTGGCTGGGGCTGAAGTTTGAGAGACGTATCTTCAATGCCTAGGAATCTTTCCTTTGGCTTTCTCAGGAGCTCAAGAGTCAATAGAAGTTTACAAAAAATCGCGACACTTAGGGAACTTACTCTTCTCTGAAAAGTCTTTATTGGTAGAAAGTTTCTTGGAGAACGTCAATGAAAAAAAACAGGCCTGGGCCTAGGTATACTGGCTCTAGTCTCTTTTGGTTTCTGGAGCTATGGCCCTTCCTCGATTGCCTCTGGTAGAGATCTGTTTTGGGGGCACTTTCCGGTAGCGCAAGCTCCAAGGCCGGCTGTGCCAGCAAGGCCCAGGACTCCAGAACCCGCGCCCTCCCCTGTTCCCGAAACTGAGGCCATCGATGAGCTGTTCCGCCAGATCCCCATTCTCCCCTCTCCAAGACCGTTGCCCACGCTCCCCTGCCCTCGGCCCATGAGGTTGCAGTCGGTGAGGCTGCAGGCTCCGCCACCCAGCCCCGCTGTTCCTTTGCAGCCAGAGATTCCAGCCACCATTTGGAACAAGCTCCAGGGTCCTTATGGAACTACCAACTGGTCAGAACCAAACCCAAATAAAGTCTTTGCTCACACTTTTCAGTGGAATCCTCCTTGTAAAGCAGGCTGCCGGCTGGGAGGTACTCTGACGTTTGCCTACCGCAACAATTTGCCGGCTAGCAGCAACAGTTCTCCGGATGCGGGCAACGACAAGTACTACGTGTATAACGGCGGCACTCTAACTCAATCGGGGTTCCTATACGCTTCACCTGTTAGTTCGACAGGTCAGACTTTTACCAAAACCCTAACGCTCTCGCCCGCTGAAGTTGCCAACAACACGGTTACGTTGGTGGTTCAAGACGACACGGCTGTCTTGGAAGCTAAGGTGGAGCTCAACTACTGCTGCTGTGAATGTGAGTTCCCTATCTGAGGCAAGTCCTTGGCAGCAGTAACGGCAGAGGGGGGGATCTAAAACTCTCCCTGCCGTTTTTCTTTCCCTTGGCCAGTTTCCCGAGAGCTAGCCAAGAGAATTTAGCAGCGAGCCCGGGCAAAGATCTCCTGCAAGATCTCGTCGGCTCCCTGCTGCTTCAGCTTCTCCGCCAGGGCCACCCCAACCGCTTCCGGATCGGCGGTGGATCCCGTCTGGGTATCGCGGATGAGCCGTCGCCCCTCTAGGTCGGCCACCATGCCGGTCAGGTGCAGCTCTTCCCCTCGAACTTGGCTGTGGACGCCGATGGGCACTTGACACCCTCCTTCCAAAGCCCGCAGGAAAGCTCGCTCGGCCAAACAGCGGGCTGTCGCCTCCGCATCAGCCAAGGGTCGGATGAGCTCCAGAATCCGCTCGTCCCCCTGCCGGCACTCGAGCCCCAGGGATCCCTGGCCAACCGCGTACAAGAACACGCTGGGATCCAGCACCTCGTGGATCCGGTCGGTTTTGCCCAGCCGCTTTAGGCCGGCCACCGCCAAAATCAGGCCGTCGTACTCCCCCCGATCCAGCTTGGCCAGGCGCGTGTTAAGGTTGCCCCGCACGTCCTTAAACTGCAAGTGGGGAAAGGCGTGGCGCAGTTGGGCCAGTCGCCGTAGCGACGAAGTGCCAATCACCGTCCCTTCGGGCAGGGTGGCCAGTTGGTAGCCACGCAGCTCCTCCCGCAGCACCAGCGCGTCCAAAGGATCCTCCCTCTGCGTAATCGCTCCTAGTACCAGGCCTTCCGGCAAACGGGTGGGCAAATCCTTGAGGCTGTGCACTGCCAGATCGCTGCTGCCGTTGAGCAGACTGACCTCCAACTCCTTGGTAAACAAGCCCTTGTCTCCAATTTTGGCTAGCGCCACATCTAGGATGATGTCTCCCTGGGTGGAAAGCGTGTGCAGCTCCAGCGGCAATCCTGGATGGTGGGCCTGCAACTGTCCCATTACCCAGTAGGTCTGGGCCAAAGCCAGCTCGCTTTTGCGGGAGGCGATCCGCACTGGCTGGGCAGCCCCTGCCGAGGGTTGCCAGGGAGTTGAGGCCAGTTCGCTCATGGCTGCTGCAAAATCCGAGAACACCGTCTTTCACGCTAACTGACTTCGCGCCGCCGCAGGGCAGCGACCTTCAAGATCCTTAACTAAAGCTGCCATTTCGCCCCAGCCCAGACTTTACCGCAGGGATCCCAGCCAGTAGGATAGAGTAGGTGAGTTTTCCTTCGGCTCAGCAGGAGAGGATTGAGTCTGCTGAGCTTTCCTTCCCCAAGTCCAGGGTTTTGAGGGGAGATTTCTACAGCCCCAGTTTGCTCGATTGTCTGCCCGGTATCGGTCTTATGGAAGAAAACAACGTCGGCAACGGCACTCAGTTACTGCTCAAGCGCACCATCCCTGTTAAGGTGGTGGTCACCCCCCTCTGGAAGAAAGAAATGCGGGAGCAATTGGAGCGGCAGATTGAAGCCACCGATGCTCAGATACAGCAACTGGAGTTTCAGGGTAAGCGGGCCATTGCCGAAATCGAAAAGCAAAGCCCTAACCCCAATAGCCCTCAGGTGCTCCAGCAGGTGGAAGCAGTGAAAAGCCGCGTGAACGAGCAAAAGATTAGGCTCCTGGATCAGAAAAACCAGTTGCTCCAGCAGCTCAACCAACTGAGCGACCTGGAACTGAACCAGGAGGTGCTGCAGGGCAGCGTGGAGAGCTTCTTCTACGTGCAAAAGGGAGACAATCTGATTCAGAAAATGCAGGTGGAGATCCTGCTTGAAGATGGGGTCATCAAGGAAATTCGCGGCAACCCATGAGCTCCCCATTGGGGCAGGAGGGATCCCTTGCTGCAGGGGTGGCAGCCCAGGAGCTTAGGTTTTCAACCCAACTCGGTGGCAACCCGGTGGTGACTAATGATCAACGACCTCTGAACAGCCGCCAGGCCTAGGCCTAGGCAAGCCGGTTGATTTGGGCAAAGCTGTTCGACAAGATACTCCCCATGTCTGAGTTTGTCTGGTCAGAGGCGGTTCCCCTAGAGGATCTGGATCTCCCCGAGTGGTTGCTCACCTCAGCCCAGCGCCGCCGGCTTAAAGCTCTGCTAGTTTTAGCGATGGTGTGGGGGGTAGTGAGCCTGATGCATCAGGTAGCCGTGGCCCGTTGGCTTACTGTTGGCCTAGCTACCTTCATGGTTATCCACGTCAACCGCCTGTTTCGCCTGCAGCCGGCAGACCCGCCGCCTCCCTTACGGCTTCACCCCCTGGAAACCCCAGCTAGAGACGAGGTTGACAAGGGATCTCCCAACCTTCCCTCAGAGGCTTTGGCCTTGCAGGAGCCACCTCTGCCGCGGGTAACGGTGCTGATCCCGGCCAAAAACGAGAGCGCTGTGCTACCGCGGCTGCTGCACAGCCTTAGCCAGCTGGACTACCCTCGCAGCCATCTAGAGCTCTGGGCCATTGATGACGCCAGCAGCGATGCCACCCCAGACATCCTGCAGGAGGCCCAAAAATGGCTGCCGCACCTCCGAGTTTACCGGCGGCCCCCAGGGCGAGGGGGCGGCAAGTCTGGCGCCCTCAACGAGGTCCTTCCCCTAACCCAGGGAGAGATCATCCTTGTCTGTGATGCCGACGCCATTGTGCCCTCGGATCTACTGGTTCGCACCCTGCCTTTATTTGCTCAGCCTCCTCGTCCCGGTCGGCGGGCAGTAGGTGCTGTACAGGTGCGCAAAGCCCTGAGCAACCCCGACGTCAACTTCTGGACGCTGGGCCAGGTGGCAGAGATGGCCTCCGATGCCTACTTGCAACAGCAGCGGGTACTCATCGGGGGTATTGGCGAACTGCGGGGCAACGGCCAATTGGTACGGCGGGATGTTCTGGAAAAGTGCGGCGGCTGGAACGAAAGCACCCTCACCGACGACCTGGACCTCACCTTGAAGCTCCACCTAGCAGGGGTGGATATTGCCTTCCTCACCGAGCCCGCTATTGTCGAAGAGGGGGTTACCTCTTGGAAAAGCCTTTGGTACCAGCGCTGTCGTTGGGCAGAAGGGGGTTACCAGCGTTACCTTGACTATTGGCCAGGGATCCTCAGCGGTCGCCTAGGCATGGCCAAGACCGTTGATCTCTGGGCTTTCTTTATCTCCCAGTATCTGCTGCCCATGGCTTGGGTTCCCGATACCCTCTGGGTGCTGTTGACGGGCCACTCCTCGGTGCTGCTTCCCCTGAACGCTCTAGTTATGGGATCCTTGACCCTGGCCTTCTATCGCGGCCTACGCCAGGTGGAGGGGCTACGCGGGCGGCAACTGTGGTGGCGTACGGTCCTGGGGTTGCTCTACATGCTCCACTGGCTGCCGGTTATGATTGTCACCACGGCTCGGATGTGTGTGCAACCCAAACGGCTGAGGTGGGTGAAGACCGTTCACTATGGCCACTGAACCTGCTCTGTTTTTCCCTGCCATCCTGGTATCCTAGTTCAAACGCAGCTACTCCCTACCCAGCCTAAGTATGGCTCGCCTCTACTACGATACCGACGCCAACCTAGAGTTCCTAAACGGCCAGACGGTGGCCATCATTGGCTACGGCAGCCAGGGGCACGCCCACGCTCTCAACCTGCGCGACAGCGGTGTCAACGTCCTCGTCGGCCTCTACCCCGGCAGCCCCTCTTGGCCCAAAGCCGAGCAGGAGGGGTTGACCGTCAAGACCGTGGCCGATGCCGCTGCTGCCGCTGACTGGGTGATGATCCTCTTGCCGGATGAAGTCCAAAAGGCTGTCTTCCAGAGCGAGATCCGCCCCCATCTGCGGCCGGGCAAGGTGCTTCTATTTGCCCACGGCTTCAACATCCACTTTGGCCAGATTCAACCCCCCCCGGATATCGATGTCATCATGGTGGCTCCCAAAGGCCCTGGTCACCTGGTGCGGCGCACTTACCTAGAGGGGCAGGGGGTGCCCTGTCTCTTTGCTGTCTATCAGGATGCCTCTGGGATGGCGCGGGAGCGGGCCATGGCCTATGCCAAGGCAATTGGCGGCACTCGAGCTGGCATCCTCGAGACCACCTTTCGGGAAGAGGCCGAGACCGATCTCTTCGGCGAGCAAGTGGTGCTCTGCGGCGGCCTTACGGCCCTGATCAAAGCGGGGTTTGAGACGTTGGTGGAAGCAGGCTATCAGCCGGAGCTGGCCTACTTCGAGTGCCTGCACGAAGTTAAGTTAATTGTGGATCTCATCGTCGAGGGGGGGCTGGAGAAAATGCGCCAGAGCATCTCCAACACGGCAGAATACGGCGACTACACCCGTGGCCCCCGCCTCATCACGGAGCAAGTCCGTGCCGAGATGAAGCGCATCCTTGCTGAGATCCAAAGTGGCCAGTTTGCCCGCGAGTTTGTCCTAGAAAACCAGGCAGGTAAACCGGTGTTGACTGCGATGCGCCGCCGCGAGGCCGAGCACCCCATTGAGAAAGTGGGCAAGGAGCTGCGGGCCATGTTTAGCTGGCTGAAAAAGTAAGAAGTTCTTGCTAGACAGGTCTTGTGCTGGATCTAAAGCTGCTGCGGGATCGCCCAGAGGAAGTACGCCAAGCCCTGAACAAGCGCGGGGCCGTCGCCGATTTGGATAGGATCCTAGAGCTGGATGGCAAGCGGCGCCAGTTGGAGACCCGGCGCGTTGCTCTGCAGGCCGAAAGCAACAGCCTGGGCAAGAAAGTGGGCGAGCTCATCCGGCAGGGGGCGGATCCCCAGGGAGCGGAAGTGACGGCCCTGCGGCAGCAAGGAGCAGATCTCAAGGCTGAGATTGCCCAGCTGGAGCAGCGGGAGCGGGAGCTGGAGGAGGAGATACGGACTCTTCTCCTCACCCTGCCCAATCTGCCCTTACCCAACGTGCCAGTGGGCCAGGATGAGACGGGAAACGTGGAGGTGCGCCGCTGGGGGGATGCGCTAAAACCTAACCACCCCGTTCTTCCCCATGACGAGATTGCCGAGAAGCTGGGCCTCTTGGAGGTTGGCCGTGCCGTCAAGGTAGCCCAGAGCCGCTTTGTGGCCATGGTAGGGGCAGGAGCAGCTCTGGAGCGGGCTTTGATTGCCATGATGCTGGAGCGCCACATTGCCGCTGGCTACACCGAGGTGATCCCTCCTTTTTTGGTCAACAGCGCCGCCTTAGAGGGGACAGGGCAACTGCCCAAGTTTGCCTCAGAGAGCTTTCGCTGTGCCGAGGACGACCTCTGGCTAATTCCGACGGCAGAAGTGCCCCTCACGAACCTGTACCGGGATGAGGTGATCCCGGCCGAACGTCTGCCGCTTTATTTTTGTGCCTACACGCCTTGCTTTCGCCGCGAAGCCGGCAGCTATGGCCGGGACACCAAGGGCCTAATCCGGCTACACCAGTTTCAAAAGGTGGAGCTGGTCAAGATTACCCATCCCCAGCAATCGGAGGCCGAGCACGAAAAACTCGTGCAGGATGCTGAGGCCATCTTACAGATGCTGGAGCTGCCCTACCGGGTGGTGGAGCTGTGTACCGGCGATCTCGGTTTTTCGGCGGCCCGCTGCTTCGATCTGGAAGTGTGGTTCCCCTCCCAAAACCGCTACCGTGAGATCTCCAGTTGCTCCAACTGCTGGGATTTCCAAGCCCGCCGCGCCAACCTGCGCTACAAAGAGGCTGGGCAAAAGGGTACCCACTTCGTCCACACCCTCAATGGCTCCGGTTTGGCGGTGGGACGGACTCTAGCCGCTCTGTTGGAAAATCACCAGCAGCCAGACGGCTCGATCCGCATTCCCCAGGCGCTGCGTCCTTTTCTAAGCCCTCGCTTCCTAACAGAAGACGGCACTCTCCAGAGTGCTCCCTGAGCCTTTCTATAGACTTCTTGTTCAGGAAGGAAGGGCGCTGCCGAGGCTTAAGCTAGCCTGGACTAAGTGCCCCTTCTCAGGCAGGGGATCATGTTGCCAAAGCATCGTCCCAAGCAACTGTCACTGGGCCCTCTGGAGTCGGAGATCCTTGAAATCCTTTGGGATCTCGGCAGTGCCAGCACTCGTCAAATCCACGAGCGCATTCTGGCCGACCCGGATCGGGAGCTGGCTTATGCCTCGGTAACTACCGTTTTGCGGCGCCTGAGCCAAAAGGGCTGGGTAAGCTGTGAGCGGCGCACCGATGCCGAGGGGCGGTCTTTGCCAATGCTGTGGCGGCCCCGTCTCTCTCGCCAGGAAGCTGCTAGCCTAAGAGCCTTTGCCCACTTGCAGCAGTTTTTGGCGGTGAGCGACCCAGACACCGTGGCCGCCTTTGCCGACAGCCTGGATCAGGCCAGTGTTTCCCAGTTGCAGGCAATTGCCGAACGGCTGCGAGCAGCCCGCCAGGCTAGGAGGGATCCCCAGTGAGCCACCTGGGCATGTTGCTGTTGGGCTTGGCCTTCAGTTGGCTGTGGCGAGCCCAAGTGCGGCTAGATAGGGCGGGCTCCTGGGCGCAGCGCTGGCAGTGGGCCTGGATCCACTTCTTGCTGCCGCCCCTGTTTTTGCTAACAACCGCCCTGGCTTTGGCCTGGATGGGGCCACGGGGACAAATGGCTGGAGCGGGAGGGTGGTTTTCCTACGGCTGTGCGCTGTTGGTACTGGCGGCAGCCACAGGCCTGGCCTTGCGCTGGATTGGGGAGTACTGGTGCTCCTGTCAACGCGCCCACCGGCAGGCCCTGGCGCAGGTAAATTTGTGTGGCTTTTCGGCTTACGTTTTGGACTTGGAGATCCCTTTTGCCGCTCAGGTAGGCGTGTGGAACTCGCAACTGGTAGTTAGCCGCGGCCTGCTGCAGCAGTTGGATGAAGAACACCTGCGGGCAGTGCTGATCCACGAAGAGGCCCATCGCCACTACCGCGATACCCTGTGGATGTTGGCGGTGGGCTGGCTGCGCCGCCTTAGCGCTTGGCTGCCGAATACGGAGCTTCTCTGGCAGGAGTTGCTGACCCTGCGGGAACTGCGAGCCGATTGCTGGGCAGCCCAGCGGGTGGATCCCTTGGTGCTGGGAGAGGCGCTGCTGCAGGTGGTGAGCTATGGGAGGGGACAGCAGCCGTCAAATGCCTGGGTTGGCTTTGCCCTGGAAATGGACCCCCCTCCAGGAGGGCGCCTGCAAGAGCGCATTGAGGCTTTGCTGCAGCCCAAAGGGCCTGAGGCCTCCGGGCTCTCGCCGTCTCGGGAGAGTTGGGGTTGGCTAGGGTTGGCGCTGTTGCCCCTGCTCGCTATTCCCTTTCACACCTAAAAGTCCAGGTCTGCCTAGTGGCTGCTGCACAGGGGTGGGCAGTTCTTCTTGAGGGCTGAGGGTCTCCAGCGCTGGCAAGGCTGAACCTGGCATTGCCGCAGGGGCAGGGCTCGCGGCGGGATTGACAAGAGCCAACTCCTGCAGCGCCGCTTGGGCGGGCTGAAACTGGGGGTCTAGCTCTAGGCAGCGCTGCCAACTAGCCTGGGCCGCTTCCTGCTGGCCAGTCCGCAGTTGGGCTAGCCCCAAGGTATGCCAAAAGGCAGGCCGCTGGGGCTCCAGTTCTGTGGCCCGTTGGGCGTCGGCTAAAGCCAGCTCCAATTTCCCCAGCTTCAGGGCTTCCCAGGCGCGGTTGTTGAGGGCCACTGCGTCCTCGGGGGTCAGCTGCAAAACCCGCGAGTAGGCCTCCACCGCTTTTTCTGCCTCTTTCAGGTCGCCATAGACCAGCCCTAAGGCAAACCAGCCCCAGGGATCCTGCTCATTGAGGCTGGTTCTCTGCTGACTGGCAGCAAGGGCCTCCTCCAGCCGACCCAAGCGCCGCAGGCTTGTGATCTGGCCAAACCAGCAGGCTACGCTGCCAGGACGCTGCTGCAGTAGGCGTTGGAACTGCTCCAAACTAGCCTCGTACTGCCCCAACGCTTGCAGAACCGCCGCCAGGGCATAGCGGGCCGGAAAGTTCTCTGGCTGGATCTTCAGGGCCTCCTCGAAGTGGATGCAGGCCTCTTTGAGGTAGCCCAATTTCTGGAAAGCCACGCCGCGGGCATACCAGCCTTTGGGGTTGTCAGGGTCATAGCGCAGGGCGCGTTCCAGGGCTTTGCTGGCTAACCGGTACTGCCCCAGGCGCAACAGGGCCACGCCCAAGTTGTATAGCGTCACGGGATCCCGACGGCGCAGTCGCAGCGAGCGCTTGTAACACTCAATGGCTGAGCGCAGCCGCTGGCAGTGGAGCAGAGCATTCCCTTGGTAGCGCCAGACCCGCGCGCTCCTGGGATTGAGCTTCAAGACCCGGGCAAAACTGGCCGCCGCTGCACTGGGTCGCCGCAGCCGTCGCAGGGCAATCCCACGCGCCAACCAGCTGCGGGGTTGCTTGGGGTTATGTCGCAACGCCTTGTTCAAGCTGTTGAGGGCCAGCTTTGGCCGTTTGAGTTGCAGCAGACGAATGCCGCGATTGTGCCAGGCCAAGGCATCTTCGGGGTTGCTCTCCAGCACCCTGTCGTAGTTGACCACCGCCGCTTTGTACTGGCCCAGGCGCCCCAGAATTAGGGCCAAGCGCAGCCGCGTCTCCTCGTCATAGGGGTTAATGCTCAGGGATCCGTGGTAGCTGTCGATTGCCTCGCGGTAGCGGCCTAACTGCACCAACACGTCGCCGCGCCGACTCCAGGCCAGGGCAAAGTTGGGATCCATGTTCAAGGCGCGGTCGTAGGCAGCTAGAGCCTCGGTTAGGTTGCCCCGCTTGCGCCATTCCTCCGCTCGCTCAAACTGGATATCGGCGCTATTCCACTGAAACAGGCGCTGAAGAAATTGCAAAATGGCAATCTTGCGTGCCCCTTCCTCTGGCGTGGCGGAAGGCAGTTCGCCGGTGGCAATGCGCAGGATGGCTAGCTGAATGGCTCGTAGAAAAGCTTGGAACCCCCGCACTTCCTCATCCTCAGGAGGTTCCTCACGGCGGCGGTAGTGCAGCCGAAATCGCTGGAGATCCCCAGGGGCGGGAAAGCTGGGGTCCAAAAAGTGCATCAGCTCGCGGGCCCGGTACTCAAACAGCACCGGGTCTTCCTCAGAGCCGCTAAAATCCACCAGCGGCGCTTCTGCCAGGGGCTGAGGCAGCTCAGTGGGCGTGTGGAGCAGGGTCAAGAGACGCTGGTTTTGCCGGGGCGGGGCGTGGGAGAAGCCACTGTAGAGCTCATCTCGGGGCCAGGGATTGGCAACAAACTCCGGCGAGGCCACCACCCCAATCCAGCGGCACTGCTCGATGGCCAGTTGCAGTTCCAGCTTGCGGTTATCCCCGGGTTGCAGCATCCAGCGATCGAACCAGACCTTGAAACCCTCTTGGTCCAGCCGCTCGGCCAGTTGCCGTACCCAGCGGGTCTGGGCGCGGTGGTAGCGCAGGAAGAGATCGAATTTGTAGGGTCCTGAGGACATGAACGCCCCCTTGCTGCCTCCTTCCAGCTTATCTTTGCTACTGCCTCAGTGGCTTGGGGCTGTAAAATATCGCGAGGACAGCGCTCCCCCTCCCAGCGCTTCTGTGCTGCGTCTTTTTCCGTGAAACCCGTTCCCCTTGGCACCCGTGGCACTTGGCAAGGGATCCCTGGCCCTGAGCACACGGCAGAGGCCCTGGGCAATCCCGGTGTGCAGGTCATCGCCTCTCCGGCTCTGTTGGCGCTGATCGAGCGATGTGGCCACACCACCTTGCAGCCCTTCTACGAGGCAGAAGAAGCTGCCGTCGGGATCCGCTTTGCCCTGGAACACCGCTCGGCGGCGGTAGTGGGGGATCCCTTGCAGGTTGAGGTTGAAGTCGTGGCTGTGGAGGGAAGGCGCGTTCAGTTTCAGGCAGAGATCACCCAGCAGGGGCGACTGGTGATGCAGGGATCCTATACCTGTCAGGTGATTGATTTGCCCCGTTTTCTAGCCCACTATGGATTGACGGCAGGGGATCCCAGTCGGTGCTCAAGCTCCTAGGGGGATAGCTGCTGGCCAGCTTTGCGGGAGTTTGCTTCATGGGGCAACCTCGCCAACAAGCTAGGGGGCTAGCGGCTACCTTCTTCTATCCAGAGCGCGGCAGACGCTGTCTTTACAGAGATCCACCCCCAAGCAGAGCCCCAGAGCAAACCCCTGCTAGACTGTTGAATTGAATTAAAAAGCTGGCCAGTCTTCTGATGCAGGCGCTCCAGGTTGAACGCTCGGTAGGGGGGAGAGGACATCGTGGCAACGGGGGCCTACGCACTGGTGGATAGCTTACATCGCCATGGGGTGCAGCACATTTTCGGCTATCCGGGAGGAGCGATCCTGCCCATTTACGACGAGCTGTACAAGGCCGAATCCCAAGGGCTACTCAAGCATTTCCTAGTCCGCCACGAACAGGCCGCTGCCCATGCTGCCGATGGCTACGCCCGCGCTACCGGCAAGGTGGGGGTGTGCTTTGCCACCTCGGGGCCGGGGGCAACCAATTTGGTGACAGGCATCGCCAACGCCATGATGGACTCTGTGCCTCTGGTGGCCATTACCGGCCAGGTGCCCCGCCATTTGATTGGTACTGATGGCTTTCAGGAGACTGACATTTTTGGCATCACCCTGCCCATTGTCAAACACTCCTACGTGGTGCGCGACCCCCGGCAGATGGCCCGGATTGTGGCCGAGGCCTTCCACATCGCCAGCACGGGGCGACCCGGTCCAGTGTTGATCGACATCCCCAAAGATGTGGGCCTGGAAGAGTTCGACTACCAGCCGGTCAGTGAGGTCAATATCCCCGGCTACCGGCCCACTGTGCGGGGCAACCCTCGCCAGATCCACGCGGCAGCCAAACTTATCCTGCAGGCCAAGCGACCCTTGCTCTACGTGGGCGGCGGGGCCATCATCTCCGGAGCCCATGCTGAGATTGCGGAGCTGGCCCACACTTACCAGATCCCGGTAACCACCACCCTCATGGGCAAGGGGGCCTTTGATGAGAATGATCCCCTCTCAGTGGGGATGCTGGGCATGCATGGCACGGCCTACGCCAACTTTGCTGTTACCGAGTGCGACCTGCTCATTGCCCTTGGAGCTCGCTTCGACGACCGTGTAACCGGCAAGCTGGACGAATTCGCCAAGCATGCCAAAGTTATCCACGTCGATATCGACCCAGCGGAGGTGGGCAAAAACCGCGTCCCTGACGTGCCGATTGTGGGAGATGTGCGCACCGTTTTGGTGGAGCTGTTGGCGCAGCTAAGCAAAATGCCCTACACCCCTGGCCAAACGCAAGCTTGGCTGGCGCGGATCGAGCGCTGGAAACGGGAGTACCCCTTGCAGGTGCCCTCTTATGAGGGCGTGATCGCCCCGCAGCAGGTCATTGAGGCGTTTCGGCGCCATGCTCCCCACGCCTACTACACCACTGATGTGGGTCAGCACCAGATGTGGGCGGCCCAGTTTCTGCGCACTGGACCCCGCCGCTGGATCTCCAGCGCCGGCTTGGGCACCATGGGCTACGGCTTTCCAGCAGCCATAGGAGTCAAGGTGGCCCTGCCTCACGAGGAAGTCATCTGCATCAGTGGCGATGCCAGCTTCCAGATGAATATGCAGGAGCTGGGCACGGTGGCCCAGTACGGCATTGCCACTAAGGTGGCCATTATCAACAACGGCTGGCAAGGCATGGTGCGGCAGTGGCAACAGGCTTTCCACGGCGAGCGCTATTCTCACTCCGATATGGCGGCGGGCATGCCAGATTTTGTCAAGCTGGCCGAAGCCTTTGGTATCAAGGGCATGCGCGTCGATCACCCCGATCAAGTGGACGACGCTATCCAGGAAATGCTGCGCCATGAGGGGCCAGTAGTGGCTGATTTTGTGGTCAAGCGGGATGAGAACTGCTACCCAATGGTGCCTGCCGGCAAGGCCAACTACCAGATGATTGGTCTGCCGGAAAAGCGACAACTGGAGCAGGCTGCCGAGTTGATCTATTGCCCCAACTGCGGCGCCAAGAACCCCAGCTCGCATAAGTTCTGCCCCGAGTGCGGCGCCAAGCTCTAGAGCCAGGGATCCCTGCAGAGATCCCCGGCTTTAGCTGGGGGTGGTTGGAACTCCAGCCCTTCTGGGCACTCTAGAGGGGCCGGTAAACCCGGTAGTTGATATTGGGGAAGATGTTGTCCATATATTCCACCTTGGCCAGCCACTGCTCGTCTTCGGGCGTAACTTTTTCCCGCCGAAACTGACCCGCTTGAATCTTCTCGTAGAGGTGGTTGAAGCGCAGTAGGTGAGACTTGGTGCGCCGTACCGCGTAGGGAACCATCGTCCCCGTGCGCATGATAAAAGCCCAGTCCGAGGATTGAGCTAGCATCAGCTCCCGCGCCGCCTGGTTTAGGGCTCGCCACTCCAGGTCATCGGCAGGCTCACGGCGGCTCAGCTCAATCATGCGCTCGGTAGCCTTGTGGAGGTGGGGATAGATCCAGGCATTGGTGGGGTTGAGCCAGTACTCGTGGAAGCCGCGCGCCCCCCAGCTAGACTGAGCCGGTTTGCACACCTGGTGGGTAGGGTTCTCCCGCAGGTACTCCGCCAGGTGGGTCATGCGATAGGTATTTTGGTCGAAGTAGCTCTTGCGGATGAGGAAATCCAAAAACCAAGGTCCCTCATACCACCAGTGACCGAAGAGCTCGGCATCGTAGGGAGCCACCACCAACGGCGGGCGTCCCATGACGCTGGACAAGTACTCGATTTGCCGCTGGCGGTTGAACATGAAGTTGCCTGCATGTTCGGCTGCTTTCTCTCGCGCCCAGTAGGGATCGTAGAGTTCCTTCTGCCCCAGATCCAGGTTGCGCCCGGTGATGCGGTGGTACTTGATGCCGGTGTTCTTCCGCTGGCCATTGGGCATGATGTAGGGCTTGATGTACTCGTAGTCAGCCTCGTACCCCAGGTCTTTGTAGAACTCGCGATAGACGGGATCCCCAGGGTAGCCCACCTCCGCCGACCACACCTGCTGGGAAGACTCGTGGTCGCGACCGAAGACGGCAACGCCGGTCTCGGTAAAGATGGGGGCGTACATGCCGTAGCGGGGCCGTGGCTTGGCATATAGCAGGCCGTGGGCGTCGGTAATCATGTAGCGCAGCCCAGCATCGGCCACCATCCGCTCCAACCCCTGGTAGTAGGCGCATTCGGGTAGCCAGACCCCCCGCGGCCATTGGCCAAAGTGCTCGTTGTAGTGCTCGCAGGCTACTATCAACTGCGCCCAGACCGCCTGGGGATACATCTGCATCAGGGGCAGGTAGGCATGGGTAGCGGCACAGGTGATGATCTCCAGGTTGCCGCTGTCTTGAAACTGCTTGAAGGCCTGCACCAGATCCCGGTCGTACCGCTCCCAGAGATCCCGCACCATGGCAAATTGCTTGATGTAGTGCTCCGCCAGGTAGCGAATGTGGCCGTTGTGGGCATTCTTGTCGTACTCCAGTTGGGCTAGCTCTTCCAACTTGCTGAGGTAGTGGTCGTAGCGCTCCTGCAGCAAGGGATCCCGCAGCATCGACACCAGAGGTGGCGTCAGGGACATGGTGAGGCGAAAGTCAATGCCATCTCTCCGGAGCCCCTCAAACATGTGCAGCAGCGGGACATAGGTCTCGGTAATGGCTTCGTAGAGCCATTCCTCTTCCAGCACAAAGTCCTGCTCGGGGTGGCGCACAAAGGGCAGGTGCGCGTGGAGTACCAGGGCAAGATAACCCAAACTCATAGGTAGAAGATAGCGGAGTAAGCTCGCCTTCCTGGGCAATAAAAAAGAGCGGGATCGCTACCTATCGTCCAGCATTTCCCCCTTGCGGTCAAGGGCGGGGATCGCTGGGGATCGCTGGCTGGATCAGCGGTGACGAATGAACTCGTAGATCTCTAGGTATTCTTTGCCGGGGTAGTTCCAGGAGTAGTCGTAGCTCATGCCCTGGATTTGCAGCTGGCGAAACTGGTCGGGAGCGGTGTACCACAGGTCAATGGCCCGATCCAGCGCCGACTCCAGAGCCGCGTGATCTGTGTGGTAGAACACGTAGCCATTGCGTTGCTCCGGCAATTTGCGAGTGTCGTAGTCGCGGTCGAAAACCGTATCCGCCAGGCCGCCCACCCCTCTCACCACGGGCACTGTGCCGTACTTTAAGCCAATCATCTGCGTCAGTCCGCAGGGTTCGTAGTGGCTGGGCACCACGAGGATATCTGCCCCCGCATAGATGAGGTGGGAGAGCTCTTCGTTGAAAGCTAACTCGATGTGAACATCGGGGTTGTCGTTGAGATAGCGTTTCTCATGGGCAAACCAGGCGCCAATTCCTGGCTCGGTGGCGGATCCCAGCAGGACAAACTGAGCATTTTTAAACAAGGAGCGATAGATGGCATGATGCACCAGATGTACGCCCTTTTGCTCATCTAGCCGCCCGATATAGGCCACAATAGGCTTGTCAACATCGCGTAGCCATAGCCGCTCCCGCAGGGCTTTCTTGTTTTTGGCCTTGTTTTCTAAAGTCTGTGCAGTGTATTGAAAAGGGATAAAACGGTCAATCTCGGGGTTCCAAATGTCGTAGTCAACTCCGTTTAAAATGCCGCGAAACTTGTGCTGGTGCAAGTAGAGCGTGTGTCCCAGCCCATAGCCGTAGTCGCCAAATCGTGCTTCCAGGGCGTGGGTGGGTGAGACTGTTGTTACAAAGTTGGAAAAGACAATCCCCCCTTTCATAAAGTTGAGGACAAAAGGGTTGAAGTTATCGCGCAGGCGGTCGTAGTGGAAGTAATAGGGCTCGCGATTGAGTCCCGTGGACCACAGAATTTCCGGCCCCCCAAAGCCCTGATGCTTAAAGTTGTGAATGGTGTAGCACACCCGCTGGTTTTCCATGCCGTGGTACTTGTAAATCTCAAACAGCAGCACCGGCACCAGGCCTGTCTGCCAGTCGTGACAATGGATGATGTCGGGGCGCTTGTTGCTTTTGAGGAGAAACTCCAGGGCAGCCTTGCTGAAAAAGGCAAAGCGCATGTTGTCATCTGGGCAGCCGTAGTAGCAGCCGCGGTTAAAAAAGTTATCGCTGGAGTGGGGCTCAATGAAAAAGCAAAGGCGGCCATGCACCCAGCCGCAGTACACCGAGCAGTGAATAGCCCCGCCATACCAGGGCACCCAGAGGTCGCGGTAGGCGTCGTGCAGGCCCCAGATTTGGTCGTAGCGCATGACGTCGTATTTGGGCAGAATCAGCTCGACGCAGTGCCCCCGCACTTCTAGCTCCCGGCTGAGGCCGTACACCACATCCCCCAGCCCACCTGCCTTGATGACTGGGGCACATTCCGACGCAATCTGCACGATGTACATTCTGCAATCCCCCGCAGCATCGCCTTACCTTTCTTCACAAAATAATCCCTCCCCCCTTGTGAGCACATCTCCCGCAAGGCTAAAAAAGGATCCCGCTGGCGGGATCCACAGGGTTGGCCAGGGGCTCCCTCAATACCACTGCTGGGCGTAGAGGCGCTGCACCAAGTAGAACACAAACAAGGGCACATCGACGCGGCGCTCGTCGATCATAAAAGACTCGAGGGTGCTGGCCGGAGATCCTGCAGTAGTGCAGCGGAAGAACTTACGGCCGTTTAGGGATCCCTCGGCAAAGAGGACGCTAAACTGCTTCTGGCCGCCGGCAAAGGAGCCAATCAGCGTCTTGCCTTCCAGGCGCAACTGCAAATCATGGACGCCGCGTTTTTGAAAAGCGGCAATGGCCGCCGGGATCACCTCTTCTGTAATCAGTTGCTCGAAGGGTTTTTCTTCTTTGACTTCTTTGGCGGGTTTTTTTGCAGCAGCCTTGGGAGGGCGGGTTGCTTCCTCAGCAGGCTTGGCGACTTCGGCGGTAGTCTCCTGGGCGGGGGTAGGTTCTCCAGACATGGGCTGGACTCCGATAACAGCTAATGGGGAAGGGGAAAGAAGCTAGCTTTTGGGAATGTACTGATCCACAACTTTTTCCGCAGGGATCTGGGGAAAGCCTAGGCTGTAGTTGAGGGTGCGCCCTTGCAGGTTGTAGGCAATCTCCCCTTGCCGAAGCAGGGAGCGGATGAAGTGCTCCAGCTCAGATCCGATGCGCCGTAGGTTGTACTCCGTCAGATCCCGGCCTCGGTACTCCTCCACCAATTCCTCGAAGCGGGCATAGACCTTCTGCAGAGCAGCGTCGTTCCAGACTAGCTCGTTATCGGGATCCACATCGAGGGTCAGCACATCGTCGCGGGGCACCAAGCGGTTGTCCGCCGTTACCTCGCCAGCAAAGATGTGAACGTGGCGGGTGGTGCACTTGAGCATGGCGGTCGCTCCGGTTGTAATCCTACACTTTTCCTCAGGGTATCACTCCTAGAGGCGTGTGGGACACCTGGATCCCCGCCGCCAATGGAGGGGAAGAAGGGGGATCCCTAGAGTGCAGGTAGGGCAGGCAGGGACTTCGACGTCCAAGGGGGGATCAGCCAGCTACAAAGACAGCCATCGATGCGGATAGGTCATACCTAGGCGGCATCCTTTTCAGGCACCTTCTCTGCCTTTGGCTTCTCGGCGCTGGCAGGAGACTCCTCCTCACGGCTGGGGTTATTCATCTCTTCCTTAAAGCTGCGCAAGGCTTTGCCAAGGGCGCTGCCCAACTCTGGCAGCTTCTTGGGGCCAAACACCACCACTGCGATCAGCCCAATCACCGCCAGCTCTGGCAGGCCCATGCCAAAGATGCTAACAGCCAGGATAGGTTTGCTCAACAGCAGGATAGCCATAAATCCTCAGAACCTGAAAAACAGAACAGGCTGACCAACCCAGCTTGGAAAGGGATTGCCCGTCTCACTCTAGCAAGTTCTCCCTTCCAGGAGAAAGCGCTTGGCTCCTGCTTTCTTGGGAGCTGGTCCTCGAGGAGGATAATGTCAAGGCAAGCTGGAGAACTCCTAGCGGGGACGCTCGAGCTAGAGCGGTAGCCAGCCGTCGTTAGACTGAGATCAAGGGTCTGCTGGGGGTTGCCATGGGCTTTCTCCTGTCTGCCGAGCAAGTGGTTCAGTTTGTTACCAACCAATGGCAGGATCCCTATGCTGTTTTGGGGCCACAGCAGATAGAGCAGGGGGAGGTGTCCTTCTGGCTGGTGCGTGCCTTGGTGCCTAACGCGCGGCAGGTTTGGCTGGTGGAACGTGCCACTGGGCAGGCCCACCCCATGCAGCCGCTGCATCCAGAAACCCTGTTTGAGCTGCGCTTCGAGCCAGGAACCCCCCTGCCGGACTACTTTTTGCGAGCGCAGCGGGTTTGGAATCCGGAGGGCCAACACCTGGAAGAATGGGAGGATCCGTATCGCTTTCCGCCGGAGAAGGTCAACCACATCGGCGAGCTGGATCGCCACCTCTTCAACGAGGGCAACCACCACCGCATCTACGAGAAGTTGGGCGCTCACCCCATAAGCGTGGACGGGGTTCAGGGAGTGCACTTTGCCGTCTGGGCTCCCAATGCCCGCAACGTCAGCGTTATTGGCGACTTCAACCACTGGGATGGGCGCCAGCACCAGATGAAGCGCCTAGACGAAAGCGGCATCTGGGTCCTGTTTATCCCCGGCCTTGGGCCAGGAACCATCTACAAGTACGAGGTGAAGGCCCCCTGGGGGGACATCTACGAAAAGTCGGATCCCTACGGCTTCCAACAGGAGGTGCGCCCCAAAACCGGCTCCATTGTGGTTGACCTCAACACCTACACCTGGCATGACCAGGAGTGGATGGAAAAACGGGCTGCCACCGACCCGCTGCGCTCCCCCATTTCGGTGTACGAGGTCCACCTGGGATCCTGGATGCACGCCTCCACCGAAGACCCGCCCGCCGATGGCCACCTGGTGCCAGTGGAGCGCAAGCCCAACACCCGCTTTCTCACCTACCGGGAGCTGGCGGACAAACTCATCCCCTACGTCAAGGAGATGGGCTTTACCCACATCGAGCTCTTACCCGTGGCCGAGCACCCCTTCGACGGCTCCTGGGGCTACCAGGTTATTGGCTACTACGCGGTAACCTCCCGCTACGGCTCCCCGCAGGACTTTATGTACTTTGTCGATCGCGCCCACCAGGAAGGGATCGGCGTCATTGTCGATTGGGTGCCGGGGCATTTCCCCAAAGATGGGCATGGGCTGGCCTTTTTTGACGGTACCCACCTCTACGAATATGCCGACCCCCGCAAGGGCGAACACAAAGGCTGGGGCACCTTAGTTTTCAATTACGGCCGCAACGAGGTGCGCAACTATCTGGTGGCCAACGCCCTCTTTTGGTTTGACAAATACCACGTTGACGGCATTCGGGTGGATGCAGTGGCCTCGATGCTCTATCTGGATTACGACCGCAAGGAATGGATCCCCAATTGCTACGGCGGTCGGGAACACCTAGAGGCCATCGACTTTTTCCGTCAGCTCAATACCCTTATTTTCAAGTACTACCCTGGTGTTCTTTCCATTGCTGAGGAATCGACTGCCTGGCCAATGGTGACCTGGCCAACTCACGTGGGCGGTCTGGGCTTTAACCTGAAGTGGAACATGGGCTGGATGCACGACATGCTGGATTATTTCCGCATGGATCCCTGGTTTCGCCAGTTCCACCACAACCTGGTAACCTTTAGCCTCATGTATGCCTTTAGCGAAAATTACATGCTGGCTTTTTCCCACGATGAGGTGGTACACGGCAAAAGCCACATGCTGGGCAAAATGCCGGGGGATCTGTGGCACAAGTTCGCCAGCTTGCGGGCTCTCTACGGCTACATGTTCACTCACCCTGGCAAGAAAACCCTGTTCATGAGCATGGAGTTTGGCCAGTGGAACGAGTGGAATGTTTGGGCAGATCTAGACTGGGAGCTGCTGCAGTATGAGCCCCACGCCAAGCTGCGCCACTACGTAGCCACTCTCAACCAGCTGCTGCGCTCGCAACCGGCTCTCTACACCCAAGACACCAAGCCAGAAGGCTTCCGCTGGATCGACTGCAGCGACCATCGGGGCATTATCTCTTTCATCCGCTATGGGGAGGATCCCAAGGAGTGGCTGGTGGTGGTCTGCAACTTCACCCCCGTGGTCTGGCCAAACTACCGCATTGGGGTGCCGGAGCGGGGGTTTTACCGGGAGCTCCTCAACAGCGACGCGGTGGAGTTCTGGGGCAGCGGCGTTGGCAACCTAGGAGGCAAGTGGACAGAGGACTGGCCCTACCACAACCTGCCCTACTCTCTTGATCTCTGCCTGCCCCCCCTTTCTACCTTGGTGCTGAAGTGGCAGCCGGAGGACTCCGCCGAAAACAAAGCTATGCTGGATTGAGTACGGCCTTCCCTGCTCATTGCCATGCGAGATCTCCTGCGCGACATCCTCCGGGATTACTCCGGCTTTGTGGAGCTGCGCTACCACAGCAAAGTCTTTCGCAGTGTCACGGCGGAAAAGGGCCGCATTGAGCGCACGGCAGTTCGGCGGCGCTCGGGGGTGGGGGTACGGGTGCTAGAAGACGGCACCTGGGGCTTTGCCGCCACCGGGGATCTCTCACCCGCAGCCATTCGCAAGGCCATTGCCGAGGCCCAGCAAGCGGCCCGCGCCAGCGCCAACTGCCGCAAGCAGAAGCTGAAGACTTTGCCCCGCGTCCAACTAGCCCAGGGGGAGTTCTGCGAGCCCGGGGTGGAGGAAGTGGTCAACAAGCCGCTCGAGGCGAAGATTCAATTGGCTTTGGAAACAGAAGCCCAGGCGCGCAAGTCCTCCACTCGCATCACCTCCGCCAGTTGCACCTACAACGAGATCTACGAGGAGAAAGCCATCGTCACCACCGATGGGGCGGATGTAGCCTTCCGGCTGGTGCGCCCCGAATTGCGGGTGCAGGCGGTGGCTGAGGCCAATGGCCAACTCAGCAGCGGCACGGAGTCCATTGGCGTGACGGGGGGGTGGGACTGCCTTTTTCGGACGGATCCCTTACAGATGGCGGAGAAGGCGGCTGCCACGGCAGTGGATCTCCTCTCTGCAGGCTATGCCGAGGGGGGATGGGCCACCGTCATCCTCTCTCCTTCCATCGTGGGACTGCTGGTGCATGAAGCCATTGGCCACACGGTCGAGGCCGATTTCGTCCTCGCGGGCTCGGTGGCGGCTGGCAAGCTAGGGCAGCGGGTGGCCAGCGAACTGGTTACTCTCAAGGACTCTGGCCGTTCTGAATTTATGCCGGGGGCAGGGGGAACGCTGCCCGTGGACGATGAAGGTGTTCCCACCCAAACCACTACCATCATCCAGAATGGCATTTTGGTGAGCTACCTGCACAACCGGGAGACTGCCGCCCACTTCGGCGTCGAGCCCACCGGCAATGCCCGCGCCTGGGAGTACGCCGACGAGCCGCTCATCCGCATGCGCAACACCTACCTTGAGCCGGGATCCCAGACGCTAGAAGAGATCCTTGCTAGCACCCCCGACGGCTACTTCCTGGATGGAGCCAGAAACGGGCAAGCGGACTCCACGGGCGAGTTCATGTTTGGCGTGGAGCGGGCCTACCGCATTCGCAATGGCAAGCTGGCGGAGCTATTGCGGGGAGTCACCATCACCGGCAATGCCTTTGAGGTGTTGCAGTCGGTGGATGCTGTGTCGCGAGATTTCCTTTGGGATCTCGGATCCGGCCACTGCGGCAAGGGCCAGCCAGCCAAGGTGGATGCCGGCGGGCCCTACATTCGCTGCCGCGCCATTGTGGGTGGCCGCCAGCCCGCCTCGTAGCTCCTTGGGTAGGGGGGAGTTAGTTAGGGAGCAACTCGCAGCACTAGCCGATCCGCCTCCCACTCCCGAAAGAGGCGAAGGACGTGCTCGGCTCTCTCGGCGTGGTCGGCCAAGATCTCGGCGCCAGAACGAGCTTGCTTGGCTAGGGGCAACAACAGCTCCACCACCTGGTAGCGGCTGGAGGCGATCATCTTGCCGGGAATGCGAGCAATGGACCAGAAGATGTCCATTTTTTGAGCCGCGATCTGGGCCGGATCCACCTTGCCCAGCAGATCCGAAAAGGGGATGGTTTGATCCCAGTAGCGCACTTTGCCGTGCTGGACAAAGAGGGGGTTGAGCTGCCAACGGGAGCTTTGGAAAAACTCAGGGGTAAAAGGATCCCAACTGGCCACCTTTTTGCCCTGATGGCAGCACCAAAAGAGATTTTGCGTGTGGTAAAGAGGCTCCAGATACTCGATAACTCGTAGCTGGTCGAGGCGAGAAAGGGCCTCGTAGCGGCGATGGAACTCGGTGTGAGTAGCAGCAATTAAAGGCTTGGCGTTCCAGTAGTCCAAGTAGGGGGCTACATCGATAAACTCCAAGCCCGCCTGGGCCAGAAGGTCGGGGATTTCGCCGATGTCAAAAGGAATGTCGTTGGCGTGGAAGAAGTTGTCGACGATGTTCTCGTCTGCTAGGTAGTATTCCTCATGGGCCTTGGCGTGCTTGGCCAAAAGGGAGTTGGGATGAGCTGCCTTCAGCAGTTGCCGCACAAATTCGATCTTTTCCCGGGTGGCCGGTGGAGTAATCCCCAGCAGCTCCAAAGCACGGCGAATGCGGTAGACATGCCAACGGCCTGAGCGGTTGTAGAGCATCAGGGCCATCACCCCGTCGGGAGCCAGGCGCGAGGCCAAGTTCTTTAGGGCCTTGACGGGATCGGCGGTGTGGTGGATTACCCCGTAGGAGCTGATCATGTCAAAGCTTCCCTCCGGCCAGGTGGAGGGATCCATGAGATCCCCATAATGCACCGAGCAGTTGCGCAGGCCGTGGTACTTGATCCGCTTCTGGGCAATTTCCAGAGCTGGGCGGCTGAGGTCGATCCCTACCACGGCGCCATATCCGGGGTTGCTGGCGGCGATGACGTGCATCTCCCAACCAGTGCCGCAGCCGGCCACCAAAAACCTGGCCCCAGTGGGCTCTTGCAAGGTGCGGGTGCGGGCGTATTGGGCCAAGGTATAGCTGCCCAGGCTGGAAAAGCCCTCAAAGGGCTGGTCGTAAGGAATAGGGGGATAGGGGAAGGTTTCGTACTGGGCTTGCACTGCCCGTGTAATCTCGGCTTCCGTAACCAAGAGGACTTCCTCCTGCGTACTTCCCTCCCAATCCTATGGCTTTCTCAAGGGCTGGAGGGGAAACCTGCTGGCTAGGCCACTGCCAAGCTGTGGGCAGCTCGCCGGTAAGCTTCTTCCAGCGTCTCTGCCAGGGTGGGGTGAACATGCACCAGGCGAGCCAGTTCTTGCACCGTGGCGCGGCGGGCAATGGCCTGGGCCGCCTCGTGGATGAGATCCGCTGCGTGGGGACCAAAGATGTGGGATCCCAGCAAAAGCCCCGTCTCCTTGTCGAAGACCAGCTTCACCATGCCCTCAGTCTCGCCAGAGGCAATGGCCTTGGAGTTGCCGCCAAAGTAGGTGCGCACCGTGCCTACGCTATAGCCCTCGGCTTTGGCTTGGGGCTCGGTTAGCCCCACAAGGCCCATCTCGGGGTGGGTGAACACTGCTGCCGGGATGCTCAGGTAATCCATGTAAGCAGGGCGGCCACAGATGTTTTCCACCGCCACCCTCCCCTGGGCTGCTGCCGCGTGGGCCAACATCATCTTGCCCGTCACGTCGCCAATGGCCCACAGGTGGGGCAACTCCGTGGCCATGCGGCTATCCACCGGCACAAAGCCGCGCTTGTCTAACTCCACCCCTAGCTCTGCCAGGCCCAGTTCCTCTGAGACCGGGATCCGCCCGGCGGCCACTAGACAACCATCCACCTGCAGCGTCTCACCGTTGGAGAGGTGAATCGTTACTGGCTGGCCAGGGATCACCTGCTTGGCCGTGATCCCCACGTAGGTCTGGATTTGCCTGGGTTTGATCAGCACCCGCTGGGCCAGGCGGGCAATGTCGGGGTCAAAGGCTGGCATCAGGGTCTCCAGGGCTTCGATGAGGATGACCTGGGATCCCAGCGCCGTGTAGACGTCGGCAAACTCCTGTCCAATGTAGCCGCTGCCGATGATGGCCAGCCGCTCCGGGATCCACTCCAGCCGTACCGCCTCGTCGCTGGTAAACACCGTGCGGCCATCCACCTTGATCCCCGGCGGCACGAGGGGTCGAGAACCCGTAGCCAAGATAATGTCCCGCGCTGTGTAGGTCTGGGATCCTCCTTCCCCCTGCACTTCGACCGTTTGCGGCCCTGCCAGCCTGCCCCGTCCCCGCAGGATCGTTACCCCTAGCTTTTCCAGCGAGCGGGTCATGTCGGCGCGGATCTTCTCCACTACTTGGGTGGCGTGGGCGGCAATCGCTCCCCGGTCAGCCTGGACGGATCCCACCTGCAGCCCTAGCTGGGAGCTGTTTTGCAGTTCCCGCAGGCGTCCTGAGGCGGCCAGCAGCGCCTTGGAGGGGATGCAGCCGCGGTTGATGCAGGTGCCGCCCATTTCGGCGCACTCGACGATGGCGGTTTTCAGGCCGGACTCGACGGCATGCAACGCCGCGCCGTGGCCGCCAACGCCAGCACCGATGATGATCAAGTCAAAGTCAAAGCTCATGGCGAGACTTAGATAACCGGTGCTTCATTCTCTCATCTTGTCGGCCTTCCTAGGAACCGGCTGAGAGGATCTAGCATAGGGTGGCTTGTCCCGTTGGCCAGAGGCTGGCCGGATGGGAACGGGGGATGCGCATGGAACTGCAAGCTTTGATTTTCGACGTGGATGGCACGCTGGCAGATACAGAGCGGGATGGGCACCGCGTGGCCTTTAACGCGGCCTTTGCTGAGGCAGGGTTGGACTGGCACTGGTCGGTGGAGCTCTACGGCCAGCTCCTGGCTATCACAGGCGGCAAAGAGCGCATTCGCCACTTCATCGAGACCTGCCAGCCGCCACTGCCTGCCGAGGAAGACCTGACGGCCCTGATAGCTCGGCTGCACCAGGCTAAAACCCGCCACTACACAGCTTTGTTGGCCCAAGGAGGGATCCCTTTGCGCCCCGGCGTCAAGCGCCTCTTGCAGGAGGCCAGGGCCGCTGGGATCCGTCTGGCCATCGCCACCACCACCACGCCCGAAAACGTGACGGCCCTCTTGGAGCAGACCCTGCCGGAGAGCCTAAGCTGGTTTGAAGTCATCGCTGCCGGCGATGTGGTTCCCGCCAAGAAGCCAGCTCCGGACATCTACTTCTACACCTTGGAGCGGATGGGCCTAGATCCCCAGGAGTGTCTGGCCTTTGAGGACTCCGAGAACGGGCTGCGCTCGGCACAGCAGGCAGGTGTCCCCACCGTGGTGACGGTTAACGATTACACTCGAGATCAGGATTTTTCTGGGGCAGCTTTGGTGCTGGATCATTTGGGAGAGCCTGATCTGCCTTTTCAAGTGTTGGCGGGAACGGCAGGATCCCACAGTTACTTCAGCCTGGAGCTGGCCCGCCAGGTTCACGCCCAAGCCATCCACTCTGAGGTAGAAAACTGATGCCGGAGGTGGGGAGCGAAGACCTGCAGCGGCGCCTAGAAGCCCATCTCCGCCAGGTAGCCCAGCCCCGCGATCCCGACTGGTCGCCTTTGGGCCACCGGCAGGTGGAGCAGTATATCCAAAAACAGCTTTCCGAGTGCGGCCCGGTGGAGCCTTTCCCCTTTGAGGCCAACGGCCGCCAGCACTGCAACTGGATCTTGAAGTTGCCCGGATCCCGCCCGGGTCGGCCGCCTATCCTGGTGGGAGCCCACTTTGACGCTGCCCCGGCAACCCCTGGAGCCGACGACAACGCCAGCGGCATAGCGGTGTTGCTGGAATTGGCCCGCCATTTTGCCGCCAACCCTGCCCCTTCCCCCCTGTGGCTGGTGGCCTTCGACCTGGAAGAGCGGGGGATGATAGGCAGCAGAGCCTACGCCCGCTTTCTTAAACAGCAGCGCCAGCCCCTGCGGCTAATGCTCTCTCTGGAGATGCTGGGCTACCGGGATCCCACCCCCGGATCCCAACGCTACCCCGCTGGCCTTGAGAAGCTCTACCCCAACCGGGGAGATTACATTGGCCTTATTGGCAACTGGCCCACCTGGGGGGATCTGCTCAAGCTGCAGCGTGATTTTCAAAAAGCGGGGATCCCTTGCTGTTGGTTGTTGGCCGGGCAGCGGGGCCTAATCCTACCTGCCACTCGCCTGAGCGATCACTCCCCCTTTTGGGATGCGGGCTACGCCGCCGTTATGGTTACCGACACCGCTTTCTTGCGCAACCCTCACTACCACAAGCTGAGCGATACCTTGGAAACCCTAGATCCAGATTTCCTGACGGGGGTCTGCCAGGGCTTGATGGCCGGGATCCGCTTGCTGTAGCTCTTCCAAACCCCCCAGTCATTCCGGCAGCAAGTAGCGTGCGTTGAATCCCAACTCCCCTCTCTCTGGAAGGAGGCTGGGGGTAAGGGTAGAGTTGGCATCCTCGGTACGGAGATTTCTCCAGGGGGTTCGCGATTCTGCGACCGAGTCCTTTGCTGAAGAGGGGAGACGATAGTAGTATGACGAGAGTAGTAGCAGGGAAAAGGTTAAAAAACCTGCCTTGGCACTGTAAAACTCAGTAGGAGATTGCGTATGAGCGCTTTTGCCCAAGCTCCCAAAAAGTGTGTTTCCGCCGCTTTCAAAGAAGAGCGCAAGGTGCAAGAGTGTATCCAGCGGCTTTTGAACCGTGGCATTCCCAACGATCGCATCTCCATTATTGGCCGCAACTTTCAAACCGAAGCCAAAATTACCGGGTTTATCACCCGCAAAGAGGTGGTTCTGGACGGTCTGACCAATGGGGCCATCTATGGATCCCTGTTCGGATCCCTGCTGGGGCTGCTCACTGGCGTGGGGGTGCTGTTCATTCCCTTTTTGGGGGCAGTGGTGGCTGCTGGGCCTCTGGGAGCCGCTTTGTTGGGGGCAACGGGCGGCGCTTTGTACGGAGCACTGGGAGCGGGCCTGGGATCCGCCCTGATTGCCTTGGGTATGCCGCAGGAGAAAGCCGCCATCTACCAAACCCGGGTACAGGCGGGCGAGTTCTTGTTGGTGGTGCAAGTACCGGAAGAGAAGTCGGGCGAAATTTACTTGCTGCTGCAGAGTGCTGGCGGAGAGGAAGTTTCCATTGCCGACTTGAACTTGCCCGGTGAGCCAGAGGGAGACTTAACCCCAGAGAGCATCTCGCCGGAAATCCGCGCTGACCTCTCGGAAGAAGCGCAGCAAACCTTTGTGGAAGCCTACAACCAAGCCAAACAAGAGGGCAATAACTCCACCCATGCACTCCTCAAAGCTTGGGAAAAGGTCAAGCAAATTTTCACACGAGATGAGAAAGGGATCTTCTCCAAACGCAAGACCTAGCCCAAAAAGTTTCCGAAGTAGCAAGAGCACAGTAAAGCGCCATCTCGCCGCTCTGCCTGTACGTGTTCTGGGTCTGCTCCAATTTTTTTAGCTGCAACCTTATATCCTGAGAATAGCCCGAAAAACTCTAACCTAACCTTGCAGGGGTGAGCCTATGGCTGCGAGTGACTTCAAGGATTACTACAAGATCCTGGGCGTCAGCAGAGATGCCTCTGCCGAGGAAATCAAGCGCGCCTATCGCAAGCTGGCTCGCCAGTATCACCCCGACGTGAACCCCGGCAACAAAGCAGCCGAGGAGCGCTTCAAGGAAATCAACGAAGCCTACGAGGTGCTCTCCGATCCAGACAAGCGGCGGCGCTACGACCAGTTTGGCCAGTACTGGCAGCGAGTAGGCACTGGTGCGGCAGCGGGGCCGGGCATGGAGGGATTTGCCCAGTACGCCACCTTTGAGGACTTCATCAACGAGCTGCTGGGCCGCATGGGATCCCGCCGCGGCGGCTTTCAGGGCTTCACCACCGGGTTTGGGCCGTTCGTCTCGGTGGATCTGCCGGGGCAGGATGTGGAGGGCACGCTGGGTCTCAGCTGGGCAGAAGCTTTCCACGGCACCCAAAAGCGGCTAAGCGTGGACGGCGAAACCCTCACCATCCGCATCCCCCCCGGCGCCAAACCGGGCAGCCGCCTCCGCGTCAAGGGCAAGGGTCAATATAGCCCCTTTGGCGGCCCAAGAGGAGATCTCTACCTCACCCTGGAGCTGCCTCCCCACCCCTTCTTCCGCTTCGAGGGCGACAACCTGGTTTGCGAGCTGCCCATCACCCCTGACGAGGCGGTTTTAGGCGGCACGGCGGAAGTGCCCACCCCCACCGGTCGGGTGCAACTGAAGATCCCTGCCGGCGTGGATAGCGGCCAAACCCTGCGGCTGCGCGGCCAAGGTTGGCGGGATCCCCAAGGCCATCGGAGCGACCTGCTGGTGCGGCTGAAGGTCGTCACGCCCAAATCCCTTTCCCCAACTGAGCGGGATCTCTACGAAAAACTGCGGCAAAATCGAAGCTGGGATCCCCGCGCCCGGCTGCAGGAGGTGAGTCTATGAGCCTGGCCATTGTGCGGGTAGAAGAACGGCTCTATACCTTCGAGCAGGCAAGTGAAGTAGCCGGGATCCCTCCTCACCTGCTGGAGTGGTTGCTCGGGCAAGGCCTGGTGGAAGCCGAAAGCTGCTACCTCAACCCCCAGCAACTGCGGCGCTTAATCCAGATGACCCGCCTGCATCGCGACTTGGGCCTGAACTGGGTCGGGGCGGCCATGGTTTTGGACATGGCCCAGGAAATTGCCCGCCTCAGGGCGCAGCTACACTACTACCGTGGAGGCTAAGCAGCCCAAGGCTTTAGCCCCCTTGAACCCCGCTGCTTGTCAACTTCAGGAGAACTTCTGTATGGAACAAATCGTCCGACGCAGCCAAGTGGTGGGCCTGCTGGCCATAGATGGCAGCACTGCCACAGCTCTGGGCACTGTCGAGGAAGTCTGGGTTGATGGGCAGGGACGGGTCTGCTACTTCACCAGCCAGCAGGGATACACCCCCTTGGAGCAAATCTCTCTCATCGGGCCAGACGCGCTGCTGACCTACTCTACCGTTTTTGATACCCCCCTAACCCCCATCAGCTCTCTTTACCGTCGCACAGTGCGCATTGGGAATCGAGAGGTCGGCTGGATTGAGGATTTTCTCTTTGACTGGGAGACTGGAGCGATTGCCGCTTATATTCTGGGTGGCAGCATTGCCGAGCCTTGGGGGGGGCGCGCCGTTCTCCTGCCTGAGGACGTAGAGGCCATCGACGTGGACGCGGTGGTAGTCAAGGAAGATGCTCCCCAGCGACTCCAATCGGAGGCCGAGGGCCTAAAGAACTTTTGGAGCGAAAAGTCTCGCCAAGTCAAGCAGCTCATCCAGCGCATGGGGGATCGCCTCAAAGCCCTAGTCAGCCCGCAGGATCCGCCCGAGGTAGTGCGCGTCAAGGTCAAGCAAGTGCGGGACGAGCTGGCCAAAGGGGGCAAGTTCGACCTTTCCCTGCTGGATGAAGCGGCAGAGTTCCTACAGCAAAAATGGGAAAGCTGGCAGCAGCGCCTTAAACGGGCTGCCCAGCGCATGCAAGCTGCCCTCCAGGCCGCTTGGGAAAAGCTGACCGAATGAAGCTGACAGGAAGCAAGTTTTTCCGCTAGGATTGTAAGTTGCTGTCAATGCTCGGATCAGGTTTTAAGACCCGCAGGGGCACCTGTACGGCAAGGAAAAGGCATGACCTACGCGATTGTGGAAACCAGTGGCAAGCAGCTTTGGGTAGAGACGGGGCGCTTTTACGACATCGATCACCTGCCTGACACAGAGGAAAACAGCTCTTTGGCCCTCTCCCAGGTCTTGTTGATCAACCACGAGGGACAAGTAACCCTAGGGCGTCCCTATATTCCCGAGGCGGTGGTGAGGGCACGGGTTTTGCAACACCGCCGGGGCAACAAAATCATCGTCTACAAGATGAGGCCGAAGAAGGGAACCCGCAGGAAAAGAGGCCATCGTCAGCTCTTGACCCGTGTGCTCATTGAGTCCATCGAACTGAACGGGACGCCACTAGCCACAGCCCCAGCAACTTCGCAGCCTGCTCCAGAGCCAGGGATCCCTGCGGCGGAGAACTAGACAGTTTTCAGCGGCAACACAGGTGCATAGGAGGCGCTATGGCTCATAAAAAAGGAACGGGCAGCACCCGCAACGGCCGTGACTCCAATTCCAAGCGGTTGGGTGTGAAGTGCTTTGGCGGCGAGCTGGTTCATCCCGGCTATATCCTGGTCAGGCAACGGGGCACCAAGTTCCACCCAGGGGTGAACGTGCGCATTGGTAGAGATGACACCTTGTTTGCTGTGGCTACAGGCATTGTTACCTTTGAGCGCTACGGCAAACGGCGGCAGAAGGTGAGCGTTTACCCCGTGGCTGCGCAATAGGCAGCGATTTTTCCAAGCAACCTGTCCCCCAGCCTGCTCTTGTGCAAGGGAAGGGATCCCAGTTTGGCCCAGTGCCCAATGTGGAGAGTGCCTGTGAGATCGAGGGGGGTGCGGGCGCATTTGTTTCGTTGGGTGGGGTTGCTGCACCTCATTGCCGGGGTGGCCTATCTTTACTGGCGGATTACCGAGGGGCTGACCGATCTGGGATCCCTTTTGTTTTGGGGTGCGGAGGCCTATGTCTGGCTGGCGGCAGTGGGGTTTACCCTTAGCCGCTACGCCCAGGTGCCGAGCGAGACCCTTCCCTCTCCCGAGGTTCTGCAGCCGGCGTTTTCTCAGCTGCCGCGGGTGGACGTGCTGGTCATACGTCAGCGGGACTCTCTGGAGGCCACTCGGCAGACGGTGCTCTCAGCCCTACGCTTGGATTACCCCTGGGAGCGGCTATTTGTCCACATTGTGGATCGGGTTGAAGACAGGGAGATGGCCAAGGTGGCGCAGGCCATCCCCTGCGAGTACTGGCCTTGCCCCAGCCCCACGACCGATCCGCTAGCCTACCTGCTGGGATCCGGCCATCTGCAAGGAGAGTACCTGCTGCTGCTGCAGCCAGGCCATTTTGTCGAGCCGGACTTTTTGTGGCAGACTCTGCCTCTGTTTTACGACTTTCCAGAGCGGGCCCCCATTGCCAACTCAACCGGCTTTGTCCAGGCCATGCTGCGCACCCTAGGTCGGCCCCAGGCCGTTCACCCCCTGCAGCAACTGCTGGCGGTGGGATCCCACGGCTACCAGGCAGCGCCGCTATTGGGATCCGGCTGTCTCATTCGGCGGGCGGCCCTGGAGGGGATCCCGCACACATCGACATTCGCCGTCCTGTGCAGTTGGGGTGTCAGATGCACTGTCGCGGCTGGCAGTCCTACCTGGCTCGCCAAGCCCAGGTCACTGGTGCCTTGTTGCCCTTGCGCAACCGCCGCGTGGCTCTGCTGGCCATTTTTTCGGCCTTGCGGGAAAATCCCTTCTGGGGCAAGCCGACCACCCAGCAGCAGCGCTTTCAGTACCTGTGGCTGGCCCTCTGGGCCGCTGGAGGGGCGGCGGAGCTAGCTTATTTGGCGGTGCCGATCCTCTTCCTCTGGACGGGCTGGATGCCAGTGCCGGCCTTTGACAGGGTTTTTTTTGCCTGGTTTCTGCCCTATGCCCTGCTGGGGCGGCTCAGCTGGCTGTTGGCCTTTCCTCCCTCTTGGTGGGGGGCTGCGTGGCAGTCAGAACGCCAGACAGGTAGCCAGTTTTTCCAGTCCATCCAGGCGTTGGTGCAGGCAATGCGGGGGGTGCCTCCCTATCCCGAGCAGCCATCCCAACTCTCTCTTGGCCCGCAGGCCTTGGCCATTGCGTTGACCCTAGCAGCAATGGGGGTGGGATCCCTGCGCTTTGCTGGCAACTGGGATCCAACCTGGCTAGAGCTGCTGTTTGGCCTGGTCTGGGCCTTCTACAACCTGATGATCCTGACGGTGCGCCCGGACGACCACGATTTTGCTGGCTTTGCCTTGGGTAGCCGCAACCCGGCGCCAGCAGAGATCTCAGATGCACTCCCCAACTCCTAAAGTGGAAGCTCTTAGCTGGCTGGAGGCAGGCAGAGGCCAAAAGCTATGCTGGAACTAGAGAAGCAATAGCGCTATCGATAGGGCGAAGTGCCAGAGACTGCCCCCATGGACGGATGGAGAGCAGGGATCCCCACCTAAGCCCTCCGTGGGTTTGGCAAAGCTTGAGCGTGCTCTTCTAAAAGACAACCGAAGACAACGCACCTGTGGAGTCAAAGAGACCTCCCCTTCGACTATTCCCCCTAGGCACAGATCCCTGCCGGCAGGGCTGTGCCTACTGGCTGGAGATGGGATCCTACCGTTTGCTTCTCGATTGTGGCTTGCCTGCTCCCGCTCTCCTCAAAGCTTTGCCAGGGATCCCCGATGCTGTTATCTGCAGCCATGCCCACTTTGACCATGTGCAGGGGCTACCTGGCTTTTATCGCCGCTACCCACAGGTGCCCATTTACGCCACCCCGGTGACGGCTCATTTGGCCAGCGGCCTCTGGGAGCGCGGCATCTGGCCAGACTACGACCGGGAGATTCGCTTTCCTCCTTTTCGGGCGCTGCCTTTTGGCCAGGCGCGGGAGATCTTGCCTCACTTGATGCTCACCTTCTTTACCGCCGGGCACCTGCCGGGGGCAGCGGCAACCCTGTTGCAAAATACCCAGACTACTCCAGCTCAAACCTGCCTGTACACTGGCGACTGTTCCCTGGCCTCAACTCGCTTTGCCCCTGGCTTGGATCTGAGCGCCTTGCGCCACTGGCAGCCGGATGTGCTGCTCATCGAGGCCTCCCTGGGCTCTACTCGCCATCCACCCCGTCGCCATCTGGAAAACCGCCTGGTGGAGCGCCTGCTTGGCGCCTTGGCGGCAGGGCAGACGGTGCTGTTCCCGCTGCCAGTGCTAGGGTTGGGCCAGGAGTTGATTTTCCTCCTCAAAGCTCACCACCGCTTTACCCAAGCTTCCCAGGAGCTGACGGTGTGGGTGGCGCCAGGCCTAGCTGCAGGCTGCGATCTCTACGAACGCTTGCTCCCCTACCTGCCGGAGCCCGTGCGCAATTTTGCCACCTACCAGCCCTTGTTCTGGGAAGACCGCCTGCAGCCGCGGGTGCAGCCCCTTACGGCAGTGGATCCCTTGCCCCAGGGCCTGTTGCTGTGCGACGCCGATGCCGATCCGGAGGCCTGGGAGCCCATCTGGTTACGCCTGTTGGCCCAACCGCAGCGCTCCTGCCTGCTGCTGCGGCTGCCGGAAGTGGAGCTGGCTACGCCGTTTGAGCAGTGGCCAGCGCCGCTGCGCTCCCGCGTTGGGGTGGAGTGGTTGGCCTGGCACAGCCACAACGATGTTGGGCATCTTGCCCAGATCGTCCACACCTTTCGCCCCCAACATGTGGTTTTGGTGCACGCCAGCCCCCAGCAAGCGCAGGAGCTGGCGGATCTGCCCGAGCTGTGCAACCGTTACCATGTCCACTGCCCCCAGCCTGGCCATTGGCTGGAGCTGGTCGACAGCCGTCTGCAAACCTTGGTCAAACCGTCCGAGTTCCTCAGGGATCCCGGCGTGCGCTACGAGGGGGAGGTGGAGGAGATCTGGCAGGAACAGGGCTCGCCTCGCTCCTTGGCTGGGGTTCAGGTGCGCCTACCCCCCCAGATTACCGAGGATCCCCGCTGGGCCGCCTGGGCTGAGACCGGCTTGGTAGAGGCCCGCTGGCAGGGATCCGAACTGGTGCTGCGGGGCCTTTCGCCGCGAGAGCTGATCCGGCCGGCGGAGGTTGCCCCCTCCTCTGGCCTTGTGCCGCGCCCCAAACCCGCCCCTGTCTTCGCGGCCGGGGGCATGAGGTGCCAGAGCTGCCGCTTTGCCCGCCAGAGCTTGTCCGCCCACACCCAAGTTCTTCGCTGCGATCAAGAGCGCTCCCCCCTCTACCGTCTCCGGGTGGATCCCCAGGGGAGCTGCCCCTATCACCAACCGCGGGAGATCCGCTCTTCCGGCTAGTGCCCAGGGCAGTCGCCGCCCAAAAGCCGGCTAGAATGGGGCCAGTTGCGGTGTCAACCATGCTCGAGCAACAACCCTGGGCAGATCGTCGCCAGGGGGCGGTTGGATCCCTGGAGCGTCCCGCCGAGACCCTGGCCCCAACCCGCCTGCCCTTGGTGCAAATGGTGGGGGTTAACAAAGTCTACCCGCTGCTAGAGGGCAGTTTCCAGGCTCTCTACGACATCAACCTGACAATCTGGCCGGGAGAGTATTGCGCCATCATGGGACCCTCGGGCTCGGGCAAGTCCACCCTGATGAACCTCATGGGCTGCTTGGATCGGCCTAGCTCGGGGCGCTACTGGCTAGACGGCGTGGAAGTCTCTGCCCTGCCGGATGGGGAGCTGGCCCGGATTCGCAACCAAAAAATTGGCTTTGTCTTCCAGCAGTTTCACCTCCTGCCCGTCTTAACCGCCCTGGAGAACGTGATGCTGCCCCTGGCCTATGCCGGGATCCCCGAGTCAGAACAGCGCCGGCGAGCTAAACAGGCTCTAGAACAAGTGGGCTTGGGAAGTAAACTCCACCAGCGCCCAGCCCAGCTCTCTGGCGGCCAGCAGCAGAGGGTGGCGATTGCCCGCGCCATTGTTAACCGGCCACAACTGCTTTTGGCCGATGAGCCGACTGGCGCCCTGGACAGGCGCACCGCCCAGGAAGTGCTCAGCCTTTTTGCCGAGCTCCACAGCCAGGGCATTACTCTCGTCGTAGTTACCCATGACCTAGAGGTGGCGCGGGCCGCCCAGCGCCTCATCCACGTTGCCGATGGACATTTGCTGCCCTAGACCTGGACCTGCCTGAACAATTGGGCTCTTGAGGACTGGCCGGCTTCCTCCTCTCTAGGACTAGCTAGCTTGCGCTAGTCTGAACACAATCCCCTGAGCCTCTAGCAAACTTATGGGACTCATTGAAGATATCAGCCGGTTTTTGGAAACCCGCCTAGAGGAATTCCTCAGAGCCCATCCGGAGATTGAGCTGCAGCTCCTTGCCGAGGAATTGCGCCAGCAAGAAGAAGAAACTCGGCAGCTGCTCCAGGAAAGCCTTGCCCAGCGGCAAGCTCTCCAGCGCAGCATTCTCCAGTTGGCAGAGGAAATCAAGACCTGGCACTTTCGCATCGAAAAGGCCGAACGGGCCAACCGCCCGGATCTGGCTGAGGGAGCGCGCCGACGGGAAGCCGAGCTTTTGGAGCAAGGGAGCCGGTTATTCAACCAAGGGAAGGCTCTGGAGG